>NZ_JBHTJT010000011.1:0-29604 GCF_042676185.1 Tropicimonas aquimaris
CCTCGATGGTCAGAACGCCCTGCGAGGTCGCCCCGCGCGCGTCGCGGACCGTGTAGAGCACCACGTCGGTGCCGAAGAAATCGGCGTCGGGCGTGTAGTTCAGCGTCCCGTCCGAGTTTTGCGTCACCGTGCCGTTGGCCGGCTGCACCACACCGGCAAGAGCGAGCGGCAGATCCCCGTCGGCGTCGCCGTCGTTGCCGAGCACCGCGATGTTCGTGAGCGCGGTGTCCTCCTGCGACGTGGCGTTGTCGGGCGCCGCGGTCGGCGGAAGGTTCGGATTCGACACATTGACCGTCACCACCGCGCTGTCGCCGCCTGCGAGGGTGTAGCCGAAGCTGTCCGCTCCCTCGAACCCCGCCGCGGGGGTGTAGGTCAGCACCCCGCCGGCACTGGTGATCGTCCCGCCGTTGGCGGAGGTCGCGTCGAAGCTTGCGATGCTCGGCGCGGGGCCGTCGACATCGATATCGTTCGCCAGGACCGAGATCGCGACGGGCGTGTTCACCAGCGTCGCACCGCTGTCATCGTTGGCGATGGCCGGATCGTCGACCGGGCTGACCTCGATGGTCAGAACGCCCTGCGAGGTCGCGCCGCGGGCGTCGCGGACCGTGTAGAGCACCACGTCGGTGCCGAAGAAATCGGCGTCGGGCGTATAGTTCAGCGTCCCGTCCGCATTCTGCGTCACCGTGCCGTTCGCCGGCTGTACCACGCCGGCCAGGACGAGCGGCAGGTCGCCGTCGGCGTCGCCATCGTTGCCCAGCACGGCGATGTTCGTGAGCGCGCTGTCCTCCTGCGTCGTGGCGCTGTCGGGCGCCGCGGTCGGCGGAAGGTTCGGATCGACCGAGGGCGGCGCCCCGGTATAGATCTCGAAGCGGTCGATGGAGCCTTCGAGGAAGTCCTCGATCCTGTCGGCGACGCCGTCTCCGGAGCGCGATTGCGCTGCGCCGACGACCCAGGGCTCGTCGTTGCCGGCGAGGCTCACGTCGGCGCTGGCGTTCTGGGCGAGGAGCGTCAGGTTGCCGAGGCCGTCGTCCTGGAGCAGCTCCATGCCGCCCGCGTCGCTGAACCGGTAGACCAGCGAGATCTGCTCGCCTTCCGAGACCACGCCGGCGGCCGTCTCGACCGTATAGGAGGTCGACGTCGTCTGGTGGCGCACCAGCACCGCGCCGCCGTTGTCGACCCAGGCGCTCACATGGCCGCCGCCGTCGTAGCCCGAGCTGTCTCGAGAGAAGAGGCCGGACAGCCCGTTCAGGTCGGCCACGGTCAGGGTGATCGCGATGCTGCCCTCGTCGAGGTCGTAGAGCGGCAGGTCGGGGATCTCGACGTAGTCGTTCACCCCGTCGAACTGCGCAGCGCCGCCGGAAACGAACGCCCCATTGCGGAACAGCGCCGTGTTGTCCTGCTCCGTCTCGTCCCGGCCCGGTGCCCCCTCCTCGAACAGCCACAGACCGATGCCGTCGCTGCCCGGTGTGTCATCCTTGCCGTTGACGCTGACGTCGACCTGAGCGGTCGCCTCGGAGCCTTGCGCATCCGCGATCACATAACTGAAGCTGTCTGCCCCGGATTGCCCGGCATTCAACCCATCGAAAGCCCCGTTGGGGTCATAGCTGATCGTGCCATCGGACCGGAGCGTCGCAGTCGCGCCGCTGGGAAGCAGAATGGCCGTGTCGACAGTCGCATCGACACCGGCGATCTTCGTCACCACAATCGCATCGCCATCCGCGTCGGCGTCGTTGTCAAGCACCGACACCGTCACCGGCGTGTCCTCAGACGTGCTCGCCGTGTCGTCGCTGGCCACCGGGGGCGTGTTCTGCGCCGTCGCGTTGACGGTGGCGCCATCCGTGCCGTCCAGGATGCTGGCCCCGGCGAAGGTCACCCCGGTCTCGCGCGGGAAGGCGTCGTTGAAGGCAAGGTCCGTCGAGCCGGAGCCCACCACGTCAAAGCTGATCCTCGCCAGAGCGAGCGAGCCGGACGGGAAGTTCGTCAACGCGCCGCGCACGAAGTCGATCGTACCGGCGGAATTGTCGAAGGCGGCCGGAACCAGTTCCAGCGGAAGCTCGGCGCCGCTCAGCACCGTGATGCCGGTCGCCGCGAGAACGGCCGGGTCGAAGTCGAGGTGGAATTCGGCGGCGTCGTATTGCTGGCCCGCCCCGGTCTCGAGCAACACCAGCACCTCGAAGCTGTCCCCGACAGCGAGGTCGGCGACCGATTGAACACCGGCGGCAGAGGTGTCGGTGTCGATAACCATCCGCGCCGTGCCGTTCACCGTCACCTCGACCGTGGCCGTGTCGGTCCCGCCGTTGCCGTCCGAGACGTCGTAGGTGAAGCTGTCGGTGCCGTTGAACTCCGCATCCGGCGTGTAGGTGATCGTGCCGTCGGAGTTGACCTCGACCGACCCGTTCGCCGGATCCGACGCCCCGGTCACCACCACCGCATCGCCATCCGCGTCGCCGTCGTTGTCGAGCACCGACACCGTCACCGCCGTGTCCTCCGACGTGCTCGCCGTGTCGTCGCTGGCCACCGGAGGCGTGTTCGCGCCGACGCTGACCGAGACCGTCGCCGTCGCGCTCTCGCCCGACCCGTCGGTCATCGTGTATTCGAAGCTCGCAGCCCCGGTGCTGCCGGGCGTCGGCGTGAAGGTGATGACGCCGTTGTCGAGCCCCACCGTGCCGCCCGAGGCCGCCCCGACACCGGTCACACTGAGCGCCTGGGTCAGCTCCGGATCGCCGTCGTCGTCATTGGCCAGGAGGTCCGCCGCGTTGATCTCCAGCGCCGTGTTGAACGGCGTCGAGAAACCGGTGTCGTCGGACGCGACCGGCGCGTCGTCCACCGCGTTCACCGTCACCTCGACCGTGGCCGTGGCGGTCCCGCCGTTGCCGTCCGAGACGTCGTAGGTGAAGCTGTCGGTGCCGTTGAACTCCGCATCCGGCGTGTAGGTGATCGTGCCGTCGGAGTTGACCTCGGCCGACCCGTTCGCCGGATCCGACGCCCCGGTCACCACCACCGCATCGCCATCCGCGTCGGCGTCGTTGTCGAGCACCGACACTGTCACCGGCGTGTCCTCAGACGTGCTCGCCGTGTCGTCGCTGGCCACCGGAGGCGTGTTCGCGCCCCCGACAGACACCGTGGCCGTGTCTGTGCCTTCGAGGATGTTGTTTCCCTGGAAAGAAACAAAGCTGGGATCGAGTGAGCCGCCGAAGGCGAGATCTGTCGATCCTGCACCGACCACCTGGAAGGTGATCGTCGCCAAGACCAGGTCCCCGCTTGAAGAAGCCGCAAGAATACCTCGGGCGAAATCGATCTCGCCCAAGGTATTATCGAATGCCGCCGGAAAAATCGGGAGCGGAAGCTCTGCACTGCTCTCGCTGACGATGCTCGTGGCCGACAAGACGGCGGGATCGTAGCTGATGTGGAACTCGACGCCGTCGTACTGCTCGCTTGCGTCCGCCTTGAGCAGGATCTGCGCCTCAAAGGTGTCCCCGACTTCAAGGTCGGCCACCGACTGAACGCCGTCGGCAAGGGTGTCGAGATCAATAACAATACGGGCCATCTGGCAAGCTCCAATAGGGTAACAGGTTACGATCGACGCAAATTCAGATCTCGATCAGGTCCACGGAGGACAACTGAGGCAGGTCGGTGTTGAACTTCGATGACAGCACCGAGAAATCCAGCAGGTTGATCGCATTGTCGTATTTGATGTCTGCGCGAGCATCGAAGCCGGGGTCTCCAAGCGACGTGCCGAAGGCCGTAGATAGGATCGAGAAATCCAGAAGATTTACACGGCCATCCCCGTTGATATCCGCATCCAGCACGTCGCCGTAGCCGTCCAAGTTGGTATCGGCCTGATCGGTGTTGGCGACGAGGATCGCATTGTCGTTCAGGTCGGCGATGGTGTCGCCATCGCTGTCCTTCAGGAACTCGACGGTCACGTCCTGCACGGTCTGGTCCTCTCCATCCGAAGCGATGACCGAGATGTTGAGGGTCTGCACCACGTCCGCCACTGTCGCGATGTCCTCGTCGGCGATGGTGAAAACCGGCGCATCGACAAGCGTCACTTCCCCGGTCGTCGCATCGATGAAGAACCGGCTGGCGTCCGCTCCCGCGAGATCGAAGGTGACCGGATCGTTCTCGGGATCGGTGGCCGTTGCCGTGAAGACGGCTCCGGTCTGACCTTCGGTGAAGACGAAGGCATCGAGCGAGGTGATCTCGGGCGCCTGGTTGGGGGCCTCCACCAGCTTGAGCTCCGCCGGTTCCGCCAGGGCGCTGAGTAGGTTGCCCTGCCCGTCCACCACGCCGGCCGACAGGAAGAACAAGCCATCCACCGTCGCGGGCGCTGCCCCGTTGTCCGTCTCGTTCAGGGTGATGTTGAAGGTCGCCACCCCGGAACCGTCCGCCACGGCAGACAGGATTGTCGGTGCAACATCCATGTCGTTGCCATGGAAGAGATCCGAGGGCAGCGTGGCCGAGCCGTTCGCACCGTGCTTCTCGTAACCGGACGCATCGACGAGGTAGAGCTCCACCGTCGCCCCCGGCACCACGCCGCTGACCTCGACCGTATGGTTGACCGACGAGGTCTCGACCCGGCGCTCCGTATCGGTCGCTCCAACCACCTCGAGCGTCGGAGCGGAGACCGCCTGCGCGTTCGAGAAGGTCGCCTGCGACGTGTTGAGCCCGGTCAGCTCGAGTTGCCGCGTCAGCACGATGTCGTTTCCGAAGCCGTCATCGAAGGTCACGGTGATCGTTGTCCCGGCGATCTCGCCACCGGAGACGGCGCCGGCCTCGCCGGTGCCGGTCGCGCCCTGGATCGACTGCGGATCGATGTCCATTCCGAAGTCGAAGGCTTCGCCCACATCGAAGTTGTCGAAGTTCAGGGTCATCGTCCGATAGCCACCCGGACCGATCGGGCCCGCGAGCTGGTCGGTGAAGGGATAGATGCCGGTTGTCCCGATGAAGCCGGGAGACCCGGTGGCCGGCAGGATCGCTCCGGTCTGGTCCACCAGCCCGACAACATTGTCGTTGAACTGAAGACCCTGCGCGCCGGCGTCTCCAGCGCTGCCGGTCGGATCCCACGCGGCGCCAAGGAATGCGCCGGTTCCGGACAAATCCAGACCATAGGACATGGTCGCCGTTCCGATGTCGAACTCGACCGACTTGATCGTGACCCCTTCGGAGGTCGACGATGAGAGCGCGATATCGAACGCATTGGTCCCGAAGGTCGTTTCGCCGGACACCTGGATCGTGGCGTCGATCACAATGTTGGTCACGTCGACGGTGACGGTCGCGGTGCCGGTGTTTCCACCCGGGTCGCTGACCACATAGGAGAACGTGTCCTCCCCGCTGAAGCCCGCCGCCGGCGTGTAGACCACGTCGCCGCTGGTGTCGATCGCGACGGTGCCGCCATTGGCCGTCGAACCGTCCGAGCCGTCCGTCCCGACGCTTATGATCGTCAGGTCGCCCGCACCCGTGTCATCTGCATCCGTGTCGTTCGACAGCAGATCCGCGGCCGCGATGGTAAGTACCTGATCCAGCGGCGTGTTCGCGGAGTCGTCGCCGCCTACAGGCGCCGCATCGTCCTCGGTTACGGCGCCGGCACCGATCGCGTCGCCAAGCTGCAGCGTTGCGGTGATGGCCGAGCCTGTCGACGGCGCGATGGCCGTGAGTTCGATGCCGATGCGGTCGTCGGCATCCGCTTTGTCATCGTTGGCGACGGTCACGTCGATGGACGCGACACCGTTCACAAAGGTCACAGTGGCCGGGCTCACAGGCGCCGAGGCGGTGGTCCCCGTCAATAGGAAGGAGACATCCGCATCGCCGCTGATCGGCGCATCCGAGGTGAGCGTGAAGCTGAGCGTGGTCTCGCCCGTGTCACCGCTCTCGACCACGGTCGGATCGTCGACAGAGATCGTCGCGATCACGTCGTCCAGCGCCCGGATAGTCAGGAAGTCGTAGTTGGCCGTAATCCGGTTGTTCGCATTGGCCCCCCAGTCGGACACGAAGATGCCGTAGGCGAGCCCGCCCGTCCCCTCGCCGCCCGTAAGCGGGTTGTCGTTGGCCATCGCATCCAGAAGCGAGCTGTTCGCGAGGATATCCACCGGCGGGGACGTGAAGGACGTGAGCAAAGAGCCGTCCGATGCCGCGAAAAAGTCCACCTGACCGATGATCTGGCCGTTCGCGCCCGCTGCCTTGTCGACAATCAGGCGGAACTCGACGTCTCCCAAGAGGGTAAGGTCGATTGGGATCGCGCCCGAAGGAGCGAGCGTGAAGTTCGGCGCTCCGGCAAGCGAGTTGTTGTGCGCAATTTCAATTGCCGGCGTGCCGCCTGCCCGGTCACTGATCACCAGCTTCACGAAGTCGTCCGTTCCGCCCGCGCCAAGGGTGATCCCGTACTGGGAGTAGCCATTCTGCGAGGTAGAGGCCAACCAGTCGGCGCTGCTGGCCCGGGCGTGCACTTCGAACGTGGTCAGGCCGCTGACATCGACAGCCGATTGGTACCCGTCGGCCAACGTGTTGTTTGGGCCCGTGCCGGTGGAGAATGCGTCGGTTTCCGTCGAAAGGACGTTCAACGTCCCTCCGGAGATCGACACATCCGCCTCGTTGGTCCGATTGCCGTAGGGGTCCGCAGCCGTGGGGGTCCCGTAGTCGAAGCCCTGGTTCACCAGAATGCCGGTGAACCCGCCATCGGCGTCGAACGGATCGTCGGTCGGCGTTTCGAAGTCCTGCGTGAATTCTCCACCCGCGACCAGCACCCGGTCGAGACCGTTGCTGCCATCGTAGGCGAACGGATCGTCGATATTGAGAATGCCGTCGTCGTCGATGTCGGAGGGGTTCACCACTCCGTTGATCGAGATGGTTGCCGTCGCCGTGTCGACACCGCCGTTGCCGTCCGAGATCGTGTAGGTGAACGTATCCGCCGCGATTTCGCCCGCCGGCACGTCGATGCCGTTCGGATCATAGTCAAAAGTGCCGTCGCCATTCAGCGTCAGCAGGGCTCCCGACGGAAGCGTGATCTGGCTTCCGACGTCACCGGGCACGCCGTTGACCTCCGTCACGGTGAGTACATCGGTCAGATTCGCGTCGCTGTCCGGACCGTTGCCATTGTCGGCAAAGACATCGCCGCCCACGATCGCGGCATTCTCGTCGACGCTGAAAGCGTCGTCCTGCGCGACCGGATCGGCGTTGACGCTGTGCGTCAGGTAGATGGAATCGGTCACCGGGCCTTTCGGCAGGTCGTTGTTGGTCGGGTCGATGATCGACGCGACAATTCCCAGCGGGAGCGTGCTCTCGTCAACGGCCAAAGGTTGCCCCTCCGAGACCTGGGAGAAGTCGAACAGGCGGGAGATGTCCTGCGGCGCCCCCGTCAGAACGACGTCCACGGTCAGAAACTCGGCTGCATTGTTGGCCGGGAAGTCCGACGCCGCGAGCGCGGCGAGTTGCGCATCGAGCTGGTCGTGATATTCGTTCGGATTATTAGAGTCGTCCGGGAAGTTGTTGGTGAACGGCTGGATGATGCCCTTGGCGACCACCACGCGCACCGTCTCGCCGGCAGGGCCATCGATGATGATGCTCGGGCCGCCGTCCTGGTAGGTGCCCACACCGCCCGGAACGAGGCCGTTGACGGTCAACGTCGGAGACAGATCGGGCGAATCCTGGGTCGCGAGGCCCTTGGAGCCGGCCTGGTTGCCCGCGCCGCTCAGATACCCGGTGGCCGTGCTGCCGTCCGTGAAGGTCACGGTGAAGGTCGAGCCGATCAGCTCGGCCCCGGAGATGCCCCCGATATCCCAAGCCGGGCTTGCGCCGCTGTCGAGAATGGATTTCAGCGCGCCGGCGATGGAATTCGGATCCATGTCGACCGCGAACCCAACCGATTCACCGCTGTTGAAGCCACCGGAGGAATTCGGATCGAAGGTCAGCTGGATCCCTTCGAAGCCCTGAATGCCGCCCGCACCGATGTAGCTCGACCCAGGCGCGCCACTGGTGCCGATGTCCGGAGCGTCAACGCCGGTGCTGCCGGCGGTATTGATCGTCAGGTGCTTCGCGGTGAGGTCGCCCGCCTGGCCGAACGGGTCGAAGACCGCATCGGTAAAGATCGCGTTGGTCACGTCGATCTCGACCTTGGCGATGTCCTTGTCGCCGACATTGGAGAGCACGAAGGAGTTGTTTCCGAAGTTCGACGACTGAACATTGTCGGAATTGACGGTGACTTCCAGCGTCGCCGCGCCGACCAGCACGATCTCCCGATCATAGCCGGCATCGACATCGGAGACGACGTCGCCAGCCACCACGGTAACCGGCTGGGTTTCACCGTTGTTCGACGGATTCGCGTCGCTGTCGATCATGTCGTCAGCCCCGGCGTTGGGTGCAACCAGCGAGTCACCCTCGAGAGCGGTCGGGAAGCGAACCGAGTAGGTTCCATCCGCCAGGTTCGCGAAGACATAGCCGCCGTCATCGGCCGACACCGCCGTCGCGACAAGCGAACCGGCGCTGTCGAGCAGTTCGACGGTGACACCGGCAATCCCGGGCTCACTGTCATCGACATTGTTGTCGTTCGCGTCCACGAACACCCGCCCCGAGATCTCGGCTCCCGGCAGAACCAGTTCGGAGAGCGCCTGACCGTTCAGGTTCGAGAAGGATCCGAGGCCGTTGTTGCCGGGGTCGGTCTCGAAGAATTCGAGCGCGATCTTGTCGATCTCGAAGCCGGCAGAGCGCTCGGACAGGAGGAAGTCGTAGGTCTTTCCGCCTTCGACCGGAACGACAATCGGCTGGCCGTTGTTGTCGACGTTCTTGTTCGCCAGAGTCCAGGAGGTCGACGCCCCGCCGCTTTGGTAGGTCTTGTAGAAGCCGTTATTGCTGACGAGGGGCACGGAGCGATCCAGCGCGGGCACGTCCACCCCGTCGAGCTGGATCTTCGTCCAGGCGTCGTTCTCTTCCGTCGGATCCGCCCCCTGATAGCTCGAGATCAGATTGATCCGGATGAAGCCGTCGGTTTCCGGCGTGAACTTGTAGGTCAGCGTCTCGCCGTTGCCTGCGTTGTTGCCGAAATGATCGGAGTGGTCTCGATGTAGTCGTTGGACGGCTGGGCGTGTCCTGCCTCAAGCTGAGACGGATCCTTGATCTCGAACCCGCCGGGCCCGTTGTTCAGGCCATCCTCGGCTTCGAAGATGAAATTGCCCTGCGGGTTGGGCAGGTAGGATCCGCCCGGCCCGGTGGCGGAGGCGTCGAACTCGACCACGAGCTTGTTGCTGGTCGGGCTGGTCTGGCCATTCGCGCCATTCACGACGGCCACGAAATGGTTCAACCCGCCCTCGTCATCGCTGTCCAGCAGCGTGACCGGCACGGCGAGCTGGCCATTGGCATCCAGCGTTCCGGTGAACACCGTGCGATTGATGGCGCTGTTCGCCTCGTACGGGTCCACATCGTAGCCGTCCGGCGCGTTCGGGCCATTGATCCCGTCGATGAACATGCCGGCTTCGACCTGAAGCAGGGTCACCTCGGCGTTCGGCGCTCCGAGGATCACGATGGTCTGGTTCGCGCTGTTGACCGTGGAGGGGCTCGCGCCGTCGAGCAGGCCGATTGTCGGCGCGACGGGCGCACCGGCAGTGACGACCGCAACGGCGTCCGCCTCGTTTCCGGCATCGAACAGGTTGCTGGTGACGGAGGTGCCGTCCTCGAACTCAACGGTCACCGTGCTGCCGATCAGCTCGAAGCCCGACACCGAGCCGGATGCACTCGGCCCCGGCGAAGTGGCGCCCTTGATGCTGATCGGGTCGACATCGAGCCCGAAGGTCAGCGTCTCGCCATTCTGGAAATCGCTGAAGTCGATCTCGAGGCCGTAGAAGCCGCCTTCATAGGCGCCCGTGAAGCTGTGGCTGGTGACGCCGGTCGTCACTTCGCTGCCGCCGTCGGGCGTGAAGCCCTTGGCCGTGCCGTCGCCGGCAGTGCCGTTCGGATCGAACACGACCTCCGGCAGGATCGCGGAGGACAGGTCGAACGTCACTTTCGTGATGGCGACATCGCCGGTGTTGGAGATGTTGAAGGACTGGTTCCCGAAGGTGGAGCCGTTGATGCCGGTGGTATCGACGAGGATCTCCGCCGCGGCCGTGGAGGCCGGGATTTCCTCGGTCACCAGTTCCAGCGTGCTGACCGTCAGATCCTGGTTCTGGTTGAACCAGAGCGTGTAGACGCCCGGCCCGAGCGGCAGGGACAGCCCGTTGGTCGGTTGTCCGGCGCCCTCGACCGTGTTCGAGGCAAGGAGCGGAAGGATGTCGTTGCCCACTTGCGACTCGTTGAAGACCAGCCCACCGTCAAGCGTCGCTATGCCGTTCTCGATGTCCGACTGGCTCGGCATCGTGCTGCCCTGCTGGATGCCGAGGAACACCGCGTTGGCGCCTTCGTTCACGAAGTCGAGCAGGTTGATAGCGGTCAGTTGCTGGCCGGCCTGAACCTCGAAGGTGATGAAGTCGGAGTCCGAGAACTCGCCGCTGGACACGAGCGTGTTGGCACCAAGGTTCAGCGTGACGTCGTCCGGGTTCTGGTTGTCGTTGGAGAAATCGTCGCCAGCGGCCGGCGTGCCGTTGAAGCTGTCGACAGCCTCGTCCTCTTCGGCCAGCAGGATCTCGATCCACTTCAGGGCCGGGTTCTCGATGTCATGGATGAACTCCAGATCCAGAACGCCGTCCGTCACTGTCGCGGTATAGGACAGCATGAAGGCGCCCCCCGCACCGGCGAATTCGTACGGGTCGATGTCATCGAACACCGCAGGCACGGTGCCCTCGACCGAGACGTCGAACTGACGCTGGTTCGCTTCCGTAATCCCGTTGAAGATTTCTGCGAAGAACAGGTTGACGATGTACTCTCCAGCGCCGGCAACCGGGAACTCCCACTTCATTTCAGGAGCGCTCGCCGCATCGTAGCGCTCCGTGTTGAACAGAGCGTCGGGCGCTGCCGCAGTGATTCCCGCGTCGTAGCTCGTCACCTGGTAGGCGGAGCCGGCGTTGGTGTTGTATGTGCTGCCGCCGGAGCTGTTGGCGGTCAGGTAGGCACTGTTTCCTGCATCGCCGAAGTTCCCGGTATCGGCCGACCAGGCAAGCGCAGATCCGTCGGCCGCCGCAAGCTCCCCGCCGCCGACGTTGATACGATAGAGCGGATCGCCGGGCGCAGCCGCGTTGAAGAACGTGTAACCGGAGGTTGACGGTGTGACGGCGTTCCCGGCTTCGTCCGTTACGCCGGACACCTCGAACGTATAGGGCGTGTTGGCGGGCCATCCGCCGTCGGGTGCATCGACGATGTACTCGGCAACAATTGTCGGATCTCCGTCGGCGCCGCTGGTGATGTTGACAAGGGTTGGATCAGTCCCGATGGAGCCGCCGCTGACGGACAGGGTCGTTGCGAGAATCGAGTCCTCATCGACACCTTCGTTGTCGGTGAAGGTTACGAGAACGATGATCGGCTGATCGTTGCCGGCTTGCGTGCTTAGAGGCTGAACGTCGATCTCGGAGATCTCCGGGGCGGTCGTGTCCACCGGCACACCCGACGTCGGGCCGTAGATCTCGATACCGTTGACGAGCGGGTTCTCGACGACGTGTTCCCAGAGGATGTTCAGGGTCCCGTCGGTGACATTGGCTTCGTAGCTGAAGAGGCCGCCGACCTGATCGCCGATGGTGTCGATGAGATCGAGATCGTCCGCGACCAGATTGCCTTCGATCGAGATGTCGAAGACACGTTGGCCAACAGCCGAGGTTCCGGCAAAGCCATCGGCCATGAGAAGGTTCACCGTGTAGATGCCTGCAACAGGCGCATCGAAGGTGAACTCCATTTCCGGTGCCGCACCCGGATCCCAGCGTTCCGTTGCGAAGATCGCCAGAGGCACGTAGGACGGCAGTTCGTAGGGCGACGGAGCGGTTGCCGCAGAGACCGCGCTCGGGCTGGACAGATTCCCGGTGTTGTTCGCGAAGCCGTCTCCGGACTGCGCCCCGGCGCCGGTGTTCGCGGCCCAATCCATCTCGCCATCGATGGCAGCAACGAGACCTCCGCCAACGTTGACGCGATACAGAAGCTCGCTCTGGGCGACATTTGTCAGAACGAAATCGCCGTTCACGTCTTGCCCCTGGATATTCTGAAGCGGGACATCCCCGGCAAACGTGATCGTCGTGTCGGCGTTCCCGTCGTTGTCGGTGTCGATGCCGATGATCGCCGATCCGGCGATGCGCGACACGATCTCGGAACCGGCCGCACCTTCGATCACGACCTGATCGTCATCGCCGAAGTCGCCGACGGTGTCGCCATCAAGGTTGGCGGCCGAGCCGGTGACCGTGTTCGAGCCACCACCGAGGTTGACGGTGTGTTGGCCGGCACCGGCCAGAACCCTGTTGTTGTCATCGTTCAGCGTGACGGTCACGCCGTCGTTGTCATTGCTGGCCAGGTCGACATTCTCGAAGCCGTCCGGCAGAACGACGCTCTCCGACCCGTTGTAATCGATCGTATCCTCGCCTGGGGTCGGCGTTGCGTTGTCGATGTCGGACTGGGTGTCGGCCGGAACCAAGGTATCCGGGAACTTCGTCGACGTGATCTCCATGTCGACGAAATTCGCCTCGAAGGGCGTTTCGGTCCCGAAGGAGGTCGCCAGCAACGTGACGATGGCAGAGGACGGCAGGTCGTTCCCGCTCTCGTCCTGGATGGTCTTCTGACCGGTCACGGCCTTCAGAACCTCGCCCTGCAGCGTGATCGGACCGCCGATCGCCTTGGGCTGGGCCAGCACCATGCCGCCGCCCGGCGTGAGTTCGTAGTTGTAATAGGCCTGAGCCGTAGGTGTGCTTTGGGTCAGATCGACCGTGAGATAGAGTTCGAAGATCGAATTGCCCGTGGCATTCGTCGCGGCATCGTTGAAATCGGCATCCTGGGTGCCATTGACGGGTATGTCCACAACGCCCGCGTCGCCCTCTTCGTAGTAGACCTGCAAGCGGGGAACGCCGCCGCCGACCCCGGCCACCACCTTGAGGTAGTTTTGCTGCGATCCGTCACCGAGCGCGAAGCCGACCGCTCCGAAATTCTGATCGAGCCCCACGCTGGAGTAGGGATTGAAGATCGGCACTCGGATGGTGAAAGTTGCAACGTCATCGGCGGGGGTGAAGCCACCCTGCAGTGCGTCGTTCTGCGTATTGTTGCCCAGGAAGGCATCCCCGTCGTCCACCTGCTTGATCTGCACGACGCCCGGGGCACCGCCACGGATCGTGTTGTTCAGATCGGTCAGCAAGTCCGCGCTCGGGTCGTCGATCAGCACGTCCGGGTTAATCTCGCCTGACCCGTCGATCATCCAGCCGTTCATGCCGATGTTGTATTCGCCGCTCGGCCCGGGATTGACGCCCGCCGCAGGATTGAAGTCCCAGAACAGGGTCTCCCCCCCCTGAAGGATGGTCTGCGTGCCGTTGTCCGGGTCGAACTGAAGGGGATCGTTCTTGTCCAGGACGCCGTCGTCGTCGGCATCGAGATCGACCCCCGGCGGATCGCCGGGCTCCAGCACGATGATGTTGTCGGCACCAATCTGGGCGACAAACATCGCCCCCGCCCCGGTACCGCCGCTGCCGGGAATCCCGCTGTTGTCCAAAGCGGTCACGTCGAGCGGCGTACCGCCGACGCTGATCGACTGGGTATCGGTGACGGTCGATCCTGCGGCCGTGCCGTCCGTCCCGACCTCGATCAAAGTCAGGTTTCCGTTGAAGGAGACCGTCGCCAGGTATTCGGTGCCGGGTCCACCATCGCCAATGTTGTCGGCGGTGTATTCGGTGATGCCATTGGTCGAGGAGCCGATGGACAGGAGGGACTCGTCCTTCGGGCCGGGATTGCTGTCGCCCCCGTAGTAGACCCCCTCGATCGGATTGGTGATGCCGCCGGTGATCGTGTCCCAATCCTCCGGCAGATCGTCCCAGACCGTGGTGGGATCGTTCGACGGATCGCTCGTGGGCGTGAGCTGGACATCCTCGCTGAGCCCGCCGCCCTGACCGGACCAGAGGCCGGCCGCCGCTCCCGAGGCGCGGGTCGGGTTCGGATGGCCCCCATAGGTGCCTTCCTGAACGATGTGGAGATTGTCCGGGTCGGAGTCGTTCGTATTGTCGGTGAGATTGGGCTGGTTCGTCGCAACCTGCGTGTCGCTGGTAACCTCGGTGCCGTCGTCCGCGACCGGATCCCCGCCCCAGCCGTTGTTCGGACCGTTGTCGAAGGTGTAGAGGTTCCCGGCTTCGGTAATCACCACGTCGTAGGCATTCCGATAGCCCGGTGAATAGACCTGCACGGGCCCGTCCGGATCGTATTTCGCCTGGTTCCGCCCGTCGTTGCCGCCAAACGTGTCGCCGGCTTCCTGATCGGCCGCACCCGTGGTGCCAGTGGCGCTGTCGATCGCGCCATCACCCGTAACGGCGGTCACGTTGCTGCGGGTCGGATCGTCCAAAGTCGGAAGCGCGTAGACGTATTCGTCCACATAGGCCGTTCCGCCGTTCAGCCCGCCGTTTGCCAGCAGTTCCTGTTCCATTTCCGTGAGCTGGGTCAGATCGATCCGCAGCATCGCGGCCGAGTAGTAATACTCTGGCGTATAAGCGAAATTGTTGGACGGAGCGCCCTTGTTGTCATGGCCGCCGGACATGACGTACATGATCTCGTGCGTCTCGAAAACGCCCGGCGCGACCTCCACGTCCTCAAGGCGAATGTCCATGCCGTTGGTCGAATGGTTCTCTTCAGACCGCGGAAGGCCGATCACCAGATCGACCTTGTCCCAGGAAGTGCCATTCCATGTCAGGCGCGAGATGATCCCCGAGTTCGTGTCGAGGTTCGAGTCGTTCCCGCTCCCCCCGCCCCGATCCGCGGATCGCTCGAACTCACGTACAGGACCGGATTCTCCGCGGTCCCCTCGACCACAATCCCTGTCACCTGGCGGTTGCTCACGCTCGTATTCAGATCCCCGTCATCGTCGTGGTTCGGGATGTCGTTGATGAGTGTGATCGTCTCTTCGTTCGAGGCCACCCAGGTGTCGCCCGACTTCGTGAGATCGTATGCCTTGATGATCCCGTTTTGCTGGGAAACGTACAGCCGTCCATCCGGACCGATCTGCAACGATGTCGGGTTGTTGAGGCTGGTTCCGGTCAGCGTGGTTTGCGAAAAGGTCTGAGTAATGGCCATGACTGTGTCCTACTCCGAAATAACTCGTCGTCAGGTTGACTTGCGTGATGGAGAATTCGTCCGGGGAACGAGGGGGCTAGAGAGTAAACCTTCGGAGGTTCCGGTCAGCCGGCCCTTGCTCTCGATGAGGCTCCCGGCGAAGTTGCGCCTCGGGACATTCCCCGGCGCCAATTGCCGGGCTTTGCGGCAACGCATCGCCCGGGACAGGGCGGCGATGCCGCACCCTGGCATGCCCCGAGATGTCCCGAACATCCGTCCGGGTGCTCGAATGGGTCGCCTGGCATCTGTTGAAACGGAACGGATTCAAGTGAACGCTCAGTTTCCAGGGAAATTTGCCCCTCCGGAATTCGAGATGGTCCACGCCTCGAAAACCGTCTTCGGCTGCTGGGTTGAATGGCGCTCGTGGACTGATTTCAGTCCATCCTCCGAAACACCCTCCGAAAGTAGCCCCGATGCAATTTCCAGAAATGACTTCTGCCGTTTCGAGCGAAATTTCGCCGCAGCAGAGAGAATTTCCTCCAAGACTCATACCCCCCCCAATCTACACCCTGTGAAAACTCACAGGAAAAAACGAGATACAACACTCCCAACGCCGTTTCAAAGCGGCGATCCATGAAATTCATTTACCCTGGAGAAAACACGAAAGCCGGAAACCAGCGCTCGCATCAAACCCCACCCACAGACACAAGGAACCCCGAGAGTCCAAATGCGCCTCAAACTGAGGCGTGCCATATACCAAAGGGTTAATAATCGCTCCAAACGAGAACAATTTGTATCCAAAACAGAAACAACGAGCTGCATCGACAAATTGCCCCTCTAGAGACCCGGACCGCGTGCAAGACCGTTTTCGACGCTAACCCCCGCCGCGCGCGCCCAATCTCAAAGCGCGATCCCTACGGGGCTTTTGGATTTTATCAAACAAATTCAATAATTTATGTAGCCCTCACGGGAGCGCAACCCAATCCCACCATGCCAATCCAGTTCTCCCGCTCCAGTTTGCAGGGCGGGAAGATCTCTTCAGGATCGGTCAGCACCGAAATCACTCAAACCGCGGGGCAAAAAAGTTCTTTCTCACATGATTTAGATCATTAGAGCACGTGCTTTCCCTGCAATCACGCCTCCGAATCGGTTGGGACTTCTTTCCAGAAGACCGGCCCGATACTCCTTTGCCCCACTCCCAACCCCAGAGATTTGCAACTTTTGCATAGTGCCTCGGTGAAGCGTTGTGCTCTCGTTCCATCAGTCAAAGGCGGTATGAAATCGAAGAATCCGAGGTGGCTCGCCAGACCTAATCAGAAATATCCAGGGGGCGGATCGCGAGGAATTGACCGTTTCTCGACAGCGGCGCCGAAATGATCAGCTCCGGAGACGCGTTGTTTCGTCTCTCACAGTTGCGAAGGCGGCACCATTGCAAACCCGTGATCCAGCGGTGCGTAATGCCAAGGCATGGGCTCGTGCAGCTTGACCGGGGTCGGCGAGTTGCAGGACCCCGAGCCTCGGTCATCCCGGCCGTCCGCCAGGCAGCGTGCATATCCATCCTTGGTTCAAGTCAGCCAAAGTGAGTATACGAACTCGGAGCGATTGCATGAGTGTGCGCGACAGGGTGATAAACGGAAGATGGTCCAGTTCGCTTTCCCCAACCGTCAGCATTCGCCCGACGCTGTCCTCCCATCTGCCGACGCGATGCCCGAGTTCTATATCCTGCGACACGGCGAAACCCACTGGAACGTCTCCGGTCGTATGCAGGGGCGGCTGGACTCGCCGCTGACGGCCCTTGGTCGGGAGCAGGCAGTGCGGCAGGGCCATATCCTGCGGGTAGCCGGCGCCGGCAGGCTCCCTTTGCTGTGCAGCCCGAGCGGCCGCGCCTTGGCAACTGCCGCGCTGGCACTGCCGGGGAGAGCGCCGATGATCGATGACCGCCTCGGCGAGATCGGCATGGGCAATTGGCAGGGCCTGACGCGCGAAGAGATTTTTGCCGGCCGCCCGGAGCTGGCCGACGATCCCCATCCCTTTCTCTGGAAATTCTCCGCACCCGGTGGCGAGACGGTGGCGCAAATGCAGACCCGTATTGCCGAGTGGGTCTCGGAACGGCGTGAGCCAGCAATCGTGGTCACCCATGGCGTGACCTCTCAGTTCCTGCGCGGTGCGTTGCTTGGAATTGATGTCGCGGCAATGTCGGGTTTGGAGGATTGCCAGGGCGTGGTTTACCGTGTCGCCCACGGACGTCAGGAGCGACTCGAAACCGGGTGCTGAGCCCTGGGGTCCGCCGGTACGGCAGGTATAAGGTGGAAAGGGGTTTGGATGGCCAGCTGCGAGGAGTTCATCATACGTCTTCGCGAGGCCCACGATACCGATGCGCTCTGGAAGGCCTCGCTCGACTTCTTCCACAAACGCGGCGCGATACGCGTCAGCTATCGTCACTTCCTGTCGGATTATGAAAGTGAGCTCGAACCGACGATTTTCCACGACGGTTTCCCGGAGCGCCTTGCGACCCGCTTCATCGAGGAAGAACTCTTTCGCAGCAACCCGATCGCCCTGATCGCCCTGGCCACCACCGAACCCTTCTACTGGTCCGATACCGAAAGGATGGCGGATCTGTCCGAGGAGGCGCTGAGAATTCTCGACATCCTGCGCGAGGAAGTGTCCGGCGACGGGGTCATCCTGCAACTCTTCGGACCGGATTGCCGGAACGGCACCGTGAATCTCGGGTTTCCGGAGGGCGCGCCGAGGCTGTCGCCGGACGCGCTGCGCGAGTTGCAGCTTGTCGCGCAGGCCGCACACCTTTCCTACTGCAAAATGGTCTCCACCACACCTCAGACCCCGCTCGGCATGACCGCCCGCGAGTTGGAGGTGCTGGAATGGATCGCGCGTGGCAAGTCCAACTCGGTGATCGCCGATATCCTCGGCATCTCGGTTCATACCGTCGACACCCATGTGCGGCGCATCTTTCGCAAGCTGGGCGTGAACGACCGCACAACGGCGGCGGTCAAGGGGCTCGGCGCTGGCCTGGTGCAGGCGGTGGCCTGACGGGCATCCAGACGCGCCAACCCATGCGGCAAGCGTACAACATGGTTGTCACGCGACTACGGGACTGAATCCGTGCGTCTCGGTCCCCTATATCCGGATCACTGCAGACAAGGCTTAGCACCGCGCCGAGCTGAGGGTGTGCGGCACCGGGAAGGAACCGGGACCGAGGACTCCCAAGTGTCCTGTTCCGGGGTGCTGAATGTCGCGTCTGTGCAGTGCCTGGTGGCCTTTCTCGTTTCAGCCACCGGATGACGGCGACCTCTCCTCAAAGAGAGGGGCGTTCGACGACGGCACCACTCACGTGCAACTGGTTGCGTGCCACGGCGCGCATCGGGCGGCGGGTTCATGGGGATGACCTGCCGCCCACCCTTCTTCGGGACGGAGCGTGCGGGCCGGCTGTTTCGCTTCCTCAGGAATCGGCCTTGCACAGTGCCGGCGCGTCGCGGTATCAGGCCGAATGTCGGGTGATTAGCTCAGTTGGTAGAGCGCTTCGTTTACACCGAAGATGTCGGCGGTTCGAGCCCGTCATCACCCACCACCAGCCCCGATAATACTTTTGACCTCGAAGCTTTAGCGCTTTTCTGCCCCCCGCGGACGAGCTCTTGCCGTGCCTTTGCCGGTCGAGACCGGTCTAGAGCAGCGCGGGCGAGTCTGCACCGCCCAACGTTCTTCGCAGGATGTCGAAGCGGTGCCCCGCCCGTGCCTGCTGGCGTCACGGACAGGGCGCGCAGTCTTAGGCTTCGATGTGGTCAAACCGGCCGACAGGCTTCCGCGCCTCCGGCAGTCTCCGGTCAACGCCAAGGAACAGGACGATGTTCTTGGCCACGTAGATCGACGAATAGGTACCAACCACGATCCCGAAAGCGATGGCCAGCGCAAAGCTCCGGATGACATCCCCGCCGAACAGCAACAGCGCCAACAGGGCGATCAACGTGGTCGCCGACGTCAGCACGGTCCGGCTCAGCGTTTCGCTGGCCGAGAGGTTAAGCAGGTCCCGCAGGGGCATCGAGACATGGCGCCTGAGGTTCTCGCGCACCCGGTCGAAGACGACGACCGTGTCGTTGATCGAATACCCGAGGATGGTCAACAGCGCCGCCACGAAGGCTAGGTCGATCTTCAACCCCAGAAGGGCGAACAACCCGAGCGTCAGCAGGATGTCGTGCACGAGGGCCACGACCGCACCAACGGCGAACTGCCATTCGAAGCGCATCCAGACATAGGCGAGAATCGAGAGCACCCCGCCCGCGATCGCCATCATCGCGGCATTGACCAGTTCCGGAGAGACCTTGCCGCCGATGCTTTCGCTCGCGGTGAAGCTCATGTCCGGGTCCACCTGCAACAGCGCCGTGCGCACTTCCTGCACCTGCTCCGACGACAATGCGGCACCGCCCGATGCCCCGTCGCTCTCGGCGGCGATTCGGAGGTTCGCCACATGGGCCGCGTCCGCCCCGCCCGAGCCGAAGACCTCGGACACCGCCACGTCGGCGAACCCGAGGTCGCTCAGCGCGCCCCGGTACTCCTCCAGTTGCAGCACATGTGGCGTCTCGATGCGCAGGCTGGTTCCGCCGGTGAAGTCAATGCCGAGGTTGAGGCCGAGCGTGGCGATGAGCAGGATCGAGGCCAGCATGGCGGTGGCGGAGGCACCGAAGGTCACCCATTGGAGGCGGAAGAAGTCGATCACCGGCTGCCGGTCGAGAAAGCGGAACAGCCCGTTCAGCGGCAGGCGCGAGGGGCGACGCCATTCCAGCCAACTCTGAAGGATGAGCCTTGTGACCACGAGGGCTGTGAACATGGAAGTCAGGATGCCCAGCCCCAGGGTGATGGCGAAGCCGCGCACCGGGCCGGCGCCGAGCCAGAACATCAGCCCCGCGGTCAGAAGGCCGGTGAGATTGGCATCGAGGATCGAGGAGAAGGCATTGTCGAACCCGCGCCCGACCGCCCGCCACAGGTTCCGCTCGCTGCGCACCTCCTCGCGGATGCGCTCGAAGATCAGCACGTTGGCATCCACTGCCATGCCAAGGGTCAGGACGATCCCCGCGATCCCCGGCAGGGTGAGCGTCGCCCCCACGACGGACAGCACGGCCATCAGGATCACCATGTTGACCGCCAGCGCGGCGACAGCCGCAAGGCCCAGTCCGCCGTAGCAGACCAGCATCAGCACGCTGACGGCCGCCAGCCCGATCAGCCCGGCATTCAGGCCTGCGGTGATGCTCTCGCTCCCCAGTTCGGGACCAACCGCCTTTTCCTCTAGGAAGGTCAGCTTTGCCGGCAGCGAGCCGGACCGCAGCAGCGTTGCGAGCTGGGTGCTTTCGTCGACGGTGAACTGCCCGGTGATGATGCCGCTGCCGCCCGGGATATGGTCCTGGATGACCGGCGCCGACAGGATCTCTCCATCCAGCACGATGGCGAAGGGGCTGCCGATGTTTGCGGCGGTGAAATCACCGAAGGCACGCGCGCCGGCCGTGTCGAAGCGGAACGAGACCGCCGGCCGCCCGTTCTGATCGAAACTCGCCTGCGAATCCGTCAGGTGATCGCCCGACACCACTGGCTTCGGGTCGAGCTGGTAGGTCTGCCCGGTCTCCCCTGCCAAGGGCAAGGTGAGGGCGCTGTCGTCATCTTCGCTCCCACGCGGCAGGACCTCGTGAAACGACAGCTGCGCGGTGGTCCCGATCAGGTCCTTGAGAGCCTCTGCGTCGGAGAAGCCCGCCACCTCGATCACAATCCGGTCCTCGCCCTGCCGCAGGATGGTCGGCTCGCGGGTTCCTGCCTCGTCGATCCGGCGGCGAATGGTTTCAAGGCTCTGGGAGACCAGCTGGTCGGTCAGCGCCTGCGTGCCGGCATCGGAGTAGCGTAGCACCAGCACGCCCTCCTCGAGCGTGACGTCCAGATCCTGCGCCGCCAGGCCAGCCGGCGTCACGACACTCGAAGCGAAGCCTGCCGCGATCTCGGCTGCCCGCTCGGAGAAGTCCGCCGGTGTGAGCGCGATGCGCATTTCCCCGGAAGGCGCATCCACCCGCCTGATCTGGACCGAGCTGCCCCCTTCCTCGCGCAGGGCATCGCGCAGCGAGGGCCACAGGGCGGCGAGGCGCTGGTCGACCGCGCCGGGCACGTCCACCTCGGCCAGTAGGTGCGCGCCACCGCGCAAATCGAGCCCGAGGTTGATGAGCGAGGACGGCATCCAGCCGGGCCAACTCACCGCCACCGATTGCCCGGCGGCGGTGGACTGGTTCTGCGCGTCGACACGCGCGTAGAAGGCGTTGGGCAGCGCGAGCCACAGGCACAGCAGGCAAATGCCCCAAACGCCGATGCGTTTCAGAAGTGTAGGTCGTTTCATGATCTCTCCACGACGGAAGCGGGCTCGCGGCCCGGCGTTCCTGTCGGTTGCGTGGTGTCGTTGGGAGTGCACGCGCAAACTGCCTCCGGACGGAAGCGGTCGTTAGCGCGATCAGATCATGTCGACGGGAGGTGCGCGGCTGCGATGGGCCCGCGAGACCCTTTGCGGGCCTGCCGGAGGCGCCCTTGGCGCGGCCAGGTACTCAAAATGTTGGTCCGGCAGCAGGGCCCGATCCGATGCACAAGCAGGTGCGCCATCAACGCTTTCCCTGGCGGGCGGCACCGCGGTTTCAGACCTCAGAGATTGCAGGCAGTCCTCCGCCGGGAGTCCCGCGAGTTGCCCAATCGTTTGCTGAACCTGCTCGGCGCCAAAAGCCGCAGGCGCAAGAGGAGAGCGGACCGTCTCGCCCCAAATGCCAACCGCCAGAAACAGCAGGACCATACAGATCCTGGCCCAGGGGAGCGGGATATGGGAACGCACGCGCATCCTCGGCAAGTGGCCCCTGGCAGGCACGATGTCAATCGCTGGAGCCGCCCGATGCCGCTTGCGTGAGATCGACATCAACCTCAAGCCACCTGGCGGATGCACGACGGCGGCTGGATCCATGGCCTGAGCCGCCGTGCAGGAGCGGTCCGGCGATAGCCGCGGCTGCCTTGCATCCTGCATTCCGGACACCAGAAATGCGGGATTCCGTGCGCCAATCGATGACCTGCTCAGGGCCCGTTCCTCTGCGATGGGTTACGGTGGGATTTGCCCCAACAGCCGATACCGCGCTCTTCCGGTCGGAAGACACCGGGGCCCCTGGTCCGGGTTGTCGGAGAAACCAGATGACCCGGTGTGGCTGTTTCGAGGGTGCGCCCCCATCAAAACGGGCTCGCAGCGCCAGACGACCATGCCTGTCGCGATGAGACGTTTCGGTTTAGCGGCGCGCACAAGCATCTGAAACAAATCGGATTTCGCCTCCCGCCGCGCAAATTGAACATCCGGACACAGGCTTCCGACGTTCGCGAATAGCGGCTCGGACGACGGCGTCATTCAAGCCCTCCATATGTCGCGTAACCACATATCTACAAACCGGATCGGAAAAATGACGACTGAAACCTGCAAGACATCCTCGGCCCCGTATCTCGCCACTCTCCTGCCCGCGATGATCGTTCTTTCGGCTTCGGCGGGCCTCTCCCAAGAGGTGAGCTATCCGATCGTCGACACGATGCAGGACACATGTTTCGATCTGACTGGCGATTCGATCGTCTGCCCGTCGGAGGGCGAGCCGCTCTACGGCCAGGACGCACAGCATCCGCGGCTCGCGGCCGCTTACACGGACAAGGGCGATGGCACGGTTCTGGACAACAACACCGGGCTGCTTTGGCAGAAGACACCGCGAAACGACCGCCTCCAATATGCCGATGCCCTCGCCTATTGCGACGCGCTGGACATCGCCGGCCGGAGCGACTGGCGCGTGCCGTCGATCAAGGAGCTCTACGCACTGGCCGATTTTCGCGGCGAATTGCTGAAGCCCGAGGACGGCACGCCGACGCCCTACATCGACACCGAAATGTTCGATTTCGAGTACCCGGACGGCCAGATGATCTTTGCCGGTCAGTACTGGAGCAGCACGCTCTACGTGAAGGGCCCCGTGATGAACGGCCGGAACCAGGGCGCGTTCGGGTTCAACTTTGCCGATGGCCATATCAAGGCCTACGGCACCGGCCTCGATTTCTACACCGGCGCGGAAGCGGCGAGCAGCGGGCTGGCAAACGGCCCCGCCGACGGCAAGGCGCCCGGGAACTACGTGCGATGCGTTGCCGGTGAAGAGAACGTCTATGGTGTCAACGCCTTCGTCGACAATGGCGACGGAACGGTGACAGACGACGCGACCGGCCGGATGTGGCAGCAGGACGATGACGGCACGCGCCGTGAATGGGCCGAGACGCTGGCCTATTGCGAGGCGCTCGAACTGGCCGGCCACGACGACTGGTACCTGCCGAATTCCAAGGAGTTGCAGAGCATCGTCGATTATGATCGCACCGGCTTCCCGGCAATCGACACATCGGTCTTCGGGATCACGCAGGATTCCGAGACGCTAGACTATTGGACCAGCACGACCTTTGGCGACATCAAGAGCCACGCCAACGTGATCGCCTTCGGCAAGGCCCTCAGCAAGGCCGGCGATCAGACCGACTACACCGACTGGCACGGCGCGGGCGCCCAACGCTCCTCGATCAAGACGCTCAACGGGCAGGAACTTTCCGAGGAAGATCTGTGTTCCGTCAATGCCTGCGATGTCGACCGGCCCGACAACCTCGTGCGCTGCGTGCGCTGATCACCGACCACGTCAATCCCTTTGCCCCGCGCAACCCGCGCAGTCACCATGAAACGCCCGAAGGATCATATCAACCCGATGCTCATTCGCTCCTTGTCCATCACCGCCGTCCTGCTCTGCCTGCTGTCACCGGTCCTCGCGGAACAGGTCGAGATCACCCTCGTCGACGACCTCGATGGCGACCTGAACAGCTATTGCCTCGACATCTCCGGCCCGCAGGAACAGGCCGCCATCGACGGCGGGCTCCAGGCCCACACCTGCTACAGCTACCAGGGCGCTCTCGGTGTCGATCAGATCTTCGCGTCCGAGCGCTTGGCCGAGAATGTGCTCTACATGCCGGAATTCGACGTCTGCGCCACCGCCACAGGCCTCGACGCTGGCGCCACGCTTGGCCTCGCCGCCTGCGCAGACAGCGTCGCACAGAAGATCGCCCTGACCGCCGAGGGCAAGCTTTCCCCGGTCGACGCTCCCGGCATGTGCTACACGGCCGGAGCGGAAACGCGCCTTGGCCGGGGCGGCACCTCGCGGCATCAGATCAAGTCGCTCACCCTTGAGCCCTGCAGCGACGATCTCGCGGCATTCCAGACCTGGCGCGCGCGGTCGTCCGACGACTGACGCCAGCACAAATCGAACAAAAGGACTTCCCCATGCTCAGACAAGCGACGCTTGCCGCATTCACCGCCATCCTGTTGACGGCCGGAACCGCCCAGGCGGAAAACGTCGAGATCTATCTGGCCGACATCCTGGACAATACCCAGAACGGCTATTGCCTCGACATCGCCCGTGCACAGGGCGCCGCCGCCAATCCCGACGACGGGCTTCAGGGTCACACCTGCTACAGCCCCGGCGGCGAGCTTGGCGTCGACCAGACCTTTGACACCGACCGGTTCGCCAAGGGCGTGCTCTACATGCCGGAATTCGATGTCTGCGCCGAGGTGTCGTCGACCGAAGCCGGGACCGCGATCGATCTGGCGGCTTGCGATGGCAGTGACGCGCAGCGCTTCGCCTTCTCCGGGAAAGGCACGATCACGCCGGCCTCCGTGCCGGAGATGTGCTTTACCCTCGGCGAAGAAACCCGAGGCGGTCGCAGCGATGCCAACCAGATCAAGGCGCTGTCACTACAGCCCTGCGACGAAGGCCAGGGCGCCTACCAGACATGGTCTGTGCGCAGTTCCTCCGAGTGATCGCGACCTGCCTGACGCCCCGGCGCTTACGCCCGGGGCGTCAGGTGGCCTTGGACAGGTTGACCCGCGCCATGAGCGCCTTGGCCGTCTCCTTGCGTTCGGAGTGGCGGTCCACCAGGTAGTCCGCGCGACCACGCGTCAGCAGGGTGAACTTCATCAGCTCCTCCATCACGTCGACGATGCGGTCATAGAGCGGCGACGGGCGCATCCGCCCGGTCTCGTCGAACTCCTGGAACGCCTTGGGAATGGAGGATTGGTTGGGAATGGTCAGCAACCGCATCCAGCGCCCGAGAATCCGCATCTGGTTTACCGCGTTGAAGCTCTGCGAGCCGCCGGAAACCTGCATGACCGCAAGTGTCTTGCCCTGCGTGGGGCGCACGGCGCCCTCGGACAATGGAATCCAGTCGATCTGGGTCTTCATCAGGCCCGTCATGGCGCCGTGACGCTCCGGGCTCGACCAGACCATGCCCTCGCACCAGGCGACCAGATCGCGCAGTTCGCGGACCTTCGGGTGGCTGCTGTCGGCATCGTCATCGACGAGAGGAAGCCCCGACGGATGATAGAACCGCACCTCCGCCCCCAGGCGCGTCAGGATGCCACCGGCTTCCTCGGCCGAGAGCCGGCTGAACGACCGTTCCCGGAGCGATCCGTAGAGGATCAGGATACGGGGCGGATGGGCGTCGACGGGCGGAGCGAAAAGCGTCTGCCGGTCGATGGCAGCAAAGCTTGCCTCGGCTATCTGCGGGGTAGTGGTGTCGGTTTCTCGGTCAGACAATGCGAAGTCCCTTGAAGATTGCCATTGTTCAACCTCCCTTGCGCCCCCGCGCGGTCACAGCGACCGATGTGCCGTTGGCCTCGGCGCCCGCGGTTTCGGGAACCCGTTGCACGCATGGCACCGGCGAATGCAACACGGCGGGGGATGATCGCGGTATCGCGGGGTATGACGGCCATCTGGCCTACACGACGCAGCCAACGCCCGGAGCTGTTGGTCCCCCTGCAAGGAATCGCGGGGTACATCATCGGGAAGAACGATCCGGGCGAGCGAACACCCGGATCCCTGACACGGTTACGTTCCTGCAAGCATTGCCCCCACTGGCGATACAACGGCCGCAGGCTCCGGACGGACGGGCCATTCTTCATCATCGCAAAAGGGGAATGGTGGGTGATGAGGGATTTGAACCCCCGACATCTTCGATGTGAACGAAGCGGGTTGTCCGCAACCTACTGTAATCTATTGGTCCAAACGCTTTTTAAATTGGCGATTCCCGCCATGTGCGCAACCTGTTCCGGTTCACGCAGGTTCAGTGAACCTACATGCACTTCGTAAACTCGGGCGGAGCGGCCCACTCAGCCCCGCCCCTTCCGGCGCTGCTTCCTCGCCGCCTTCACCTTCGCGCGCTTCTTCGACCGTGCGGATGATCTCGAGCTTCTCAGGCGCAGGATGTTCCCCGTCAGCACCTTTGGGACTTCTGATTTGATTTCGCAACGGAGGGTTTCTGGCTCATCGTAACCACCAAGGAGTGGAGATGAGACAGAAACCCGAAACACGGAAAGAGCCTGCCGAGAAGGTCTTGAAAGACATCCGGCGGCGCACCAGGAAGCATCACTCGGCCGAGGAGAAGATCCGGATTGTGCTGGAAGGGCTGCGCGGCGAAGAAAGCATTGCCGAGCTGTGCTGACGCGAGGGGATCGCGACGAGCTTGTATTACAGCTGGTCGAAAGAGTTCCTCGAGGCGGGCAAGAAGCGGCTGGCGGGCGATACAGCGCGCCAGGCGACAAGCCCTGAAGTGAAGGAACTGCGGCACGAGGCGGCTGCATTGAAAGAGGCTGTCGCGGACCTGACGCTCGAGAACCGCTTGCTCAAAAAAAGCATGCTCGGCGATGGGGAGTTCGAGGCATGAGGTATCCCGCTTCGGAGAAGCTTGAGATCATCCGAACCGTGGAACAATCCCATCTGTCGGCCAAGCAGACCCTGGGCCTCCTCGGCATCCCAAGGACGACATTCTACCGCTGGTACGATCGTTACCTTTCCCTGGGCGAAGCCGGGCTGGAGGACCGTCGCTCACGTCCTGCTCGGGTGTGGAACCGAAGCCCGGACAAGGTGCGTGACCAGATCATCGAACTGGCCCTCGACGAGCCGGAGCTGTCGCCGCGGGAACTGGCGGTGCGGTTCACCGACACGAAGCGCTACTTCGTCTCCGAAGCCAGCGTTTACAAGCTATTGAAAGCCCAAGATCTGATCACGAGCCCGGCTTTTGTCGTCATCAAGGCAGCCGACGAGTTCCACGAGAAGACGACCCGGCCGAACCAACTCTGGCAGACCGACTTCACCTACTTCAAGGTGGTCGGATGGGGCTGGTTCTACCTATCGACCATCCTCGACGACTACAGCCGCTATGTCATCGCTTGGCGGCTGTGCACGACCACGAAGGCCTCGGACGTGACGGCCACGCTGGAAGAGGCCCTTGCCGCCTCGGACTGCGACCGCGCCACGGTTGCGCACCGGCCCCGACTGCTCAGCGACAATGGCGCATCCTACATCTCTGGGGATCTTGCCGACTGGCTCGCCACTCAAGGCATGAATCACGTTCGCGGCGCCCCGCGCCACCCGCAAACCCAGGGCAAGATCGAGCGCTGGCATCAGACCCTGAAGAACAGGGTCCTGCTCGAGAACTACTATCTGCCTGGGGCGCTCGAGCAGGCCATCGGCGAGTTCATCGACCACTACAACCACCGCCGCTACCACGAGAGCCTCAGCAACCTAACCCCTGCCGATGTCTACCTCGGCAGGGCCGAGACCATCCTGCGACGACGAAAGGAGATCAAAGCCAGGACCATCGAGAAGCGCCGCTTGCTGCATCGCCAGACAGCGGCATAAACTGAAACCTCAACGAGCCAGACCCTCCGTTCGAGATCAGGCGCTCGTGTTCCATATCACCTGACGACGGACACCTTGATGGTCGACGTCACCCCGTCGATGATCGCCACCTCACGGCTCCAGTCGAACTGGTAGGCTTCACCGGGATCGAAGCTGAGCGGGACAAACGCGGCTGCAGTGGCTTCCGCTTTCGACTTCGACCACGCCGCTGCATATCGGCGAACCGCATCGTAGCCGCCGTCATATCCGAGATCCCGAAGCTCCTCGAAGATCCGGATCCGTGTCAGCCGCTCCCGCTTCGGCTTACGCAAGTTCTCGGCCAGCATCCGGTCCAACTCATTCCGCCGCGGGCCGATCTTGGGTTGTGGCTGGACCGTCCGCTCATAACTGAACTCAGTCTCGCCGGAACGGATCACCTTCCGAACCGTGTTCCGCGACACGCGCAGTTCCCGGCAGATCTGTTTGATGGGCTTGCCGTCCTGAAAATATGCCCGACGGATCTTCGCAATCGTCTCCACGACCAACATCCCGAACCTGCTCCCGATTGCCTCGGAAGCATCATCACCACCAATGTAAGGGGGTCATTTTTGGATGACGATCACCCCGCTACGGGGTCACTTTTCCATGCCGGTTCACACGAATGCCAGCATCTCGCGCACAAGATCTTCGTCGGCCTGCTTTTCGACAAGCTCCAGCAGCGCCGTTCTCTCATCGGTCATCATTCGCCATTGTCGCTCAGACCAATGGCGCGACATGGCCCATTCTCCGTCTTGGGTTTCGAGTTTCGCAACCCGAACCTTTTCCGAAGATCGACGGTGGCCACCAGTGCCACCGCCGGCCGCGCGCTGCGCTACGCCGGAGGCTCCGCGCACGGCCTCCTACACCAAGCGTTGGGACACTGCCCGACTGTCTGGGCGCCGATCTTCGACGATGGCCGCCTGGTGGGGCTCTGTTGATGGCATGGATGCCCCCTCCCGACAGCATCGCAACGTGCCAAGGTGATGTTTGTTGAAGGCATCACGGAGGTCAAAATGGAAAAATGAGCCCAACCGTGTCGCTGAGCGAAACAATGGGAGCGATTCAATAGACCGACCCCGAACAATGGGCTATCGCAAATATGATAAAGGTTCACTTGCCAAGGTTCGCTGACTCTAAGGTGCGTTGCAGCGTGCAAGTTGGATCATATCGCGTGTGTTGGAGGACTGTGGATTGAAAGTTGCTTTGCTTGCAGGCGGCAAGGGAACCCGCCTTGCCGAGGAGACCTCCATCAGACCGAAGCCGATGGTCGAGATCGGTGGCCGCCCGCTCCTTTGGCACATCATGATGCACTATACCCAGTATGGGCACCATGAGTTCGTGATCGCGCTCGGCTACCTGGGCGACTACATCAAGAAGTACTTCGCGGATTACGCAACGCTGACCGGCAATCTTACCATCGACATGGAGCCGGGAAAGCCGTCCATCGTGACCCGCCACGAAGCGCGGCGTGAGCCCTGGAAGATCGACCTAGTCGAGACCGGCATGGAAACCCTGACCGGCGGGCGGATCAAGCGTCTGAAGGACTACCTCGGGGACGGGACCTTCATGCTGACCTGGGGGGACGGCCTGTCGAATGTCGATTTCGAAGCGCTTCTGGCGTTCCACCGCAAGCACGGGAAACTTGCCACGATCACGGCCGTCCGGCCGCCGGCGCGTT
>NZ_JBHTJT010000012.1:0-235339 GCF_042676185.1 Tropicimonas aquimaris
GATGGAACCAAGGCGGGTCATGCACTAACAATCAAACCGGACCAGTCAGATCAGGCTCCCCACGCTCGTAAGCTGTTTTTTCTTGCTCACCACTTGCTCACCAAATCGCCCGTTCTCCAGACGCGGCGGCTTCAAACCAGTTGCTCTCATCGAGAGACAGACGAATCAATTCGCAACTAGGTTATGGGAGAGACTTGGCTGAACCCATGCATGGCACGTCCAGCCAGCGCGTTGGGAATAGTGGCTGAACGGGGTCGTCCACCCGATGCCGGCGCGGCCAGGTTGCCAAGCACGGGCGCTTCGACTAGGGGAACGATCAAAATCAAGCACAGGACACAATGCGGCAAGGGTTCAAGAGCGCACTCGGAGCAACGGCATTGATCGGCCTTTCTTTCTACTCGTGGAGTGTGGCTTACCAATTCGGGGACTGGGCTGCCATAACGCTGGTTCCCCTGGCAGTGTTCATGTTTCTTGGCTCCTGGAAATTGTCGTTAGCCCCGTGGAGAGCGGCGCAAGGCGGCGGCGCGTGAGGCGTTTGCAAAGGGCGAGGCCCCTCCGCCGAAGCGGCGTCACATCCGCACGCAGGCGTGGCGGCTGGAACAACAGCGCAAGCTCGCCCGGAAGGCCAAGGCGCTGGCGGCGAAGGAGCTCGAGGTCGCTGCACGCGAGGCGGAGGTCGAGACGGTGCTCGCCGTCGCCGAGGCCGTCTCGTCGGGGGACATCGATCCGGAGAATGCGTCGACGGAAAGTCTGTGCGCCGCAGATCCCGGAAATGGTCAGAGACTTCCACGACAGTCAGGTAGGTCGCCTTTTGAGGGAACGGGAGATCAGCCATTAGAGACTTCCCCATCGCGACGCGCGGCGAAGTCCGTGCGAGCGGCCTCGCGCACCAAAAGGCGCACCAGATCAAAAAGGGCTTTGGGAAGGGTCGTGTTGGGCTCATGAAGCCCGCTGGGGAGCGACGAAGACGTCATCGGTTGGTTCCTTGAGTGGAACCGCACATGACAATGATCGGATTGGTTTAGCTCAGGAGTGAACTCCAGACAGCAGACCATCGGCTCCAGATGGAACCAGGATCATTGCCTTTGAGTGCTCCGTGAGGTGCTGCCGATACGGCCCAGCCGTCACGGCTGGCGGGTTGTAGGTATCGAAAGAGGTAGATTCTGGGAAAAAGTTTCAAGGACCGTTCCGCAAGAAAGCCATCAGCGCAACGCAATCGCTGAAGAAACAAGAGCAGACATCCCCGATGTATCGTGCCGATGGGCTCTGATGCTGTAACCGCCCCCCGACATGACGCCTCCCAGTATGAATTGTTGCGATCCCACCTTGGCACGTCGATGCCGTCGGGGGGCGGTTACAGCATCGGAGCCCCTTCCGATGGAAACATATTTGGCGGGGGTCGTTTCAGAAAGCAGCCCTCAGCCTCAGCCCGAACATCGCAACCGTATCTTTTGTGGGGTTCAGCGCCGGGTTTTTGATCACCTGAATGCTCGGGGTCAGCTCAATGCCTTCGGTCAATTGCCATTGCTGGAAAACCTCAAGGCTATATTGATCGTCCAGCTTGGACCCGAAGGTGTCTTCATTTGGTCGGGACCAGTTCAGCCCCGCACCAAGCATGTTCTGGCTCGGGTTGGTCGTGTAGCCGAAACCGGCACTCAGAGCGGTTTCATAGAGGCTGCCGCCATCCTTGGCCCAACCACCGCGAATAAACGGAAACCACGTGTTGTCGATCGCTTTGGAGTAAGAAAATGCAGCCCCGTACCCGCTGGGGGTTCCTGCCGCCGTGCGTTCATCAATTTGCCATAGGGTCACGTGGGCATTATCGACGAAAAGGGCATCGGGCCCAGAGGTCCACCCGAACTCCAGCGTTTTGAAGGTCTCGAAGTCGTTGAAGAAGGTGTCAAACCCGGCAAGCGGATCGGTCGGGTCTCCGTTGGCGTCGACGATGCTGGCCGCGACATAGTAGTTGTCGCTCAAGAAACCGCCGGCCATAACCCCCAGAGCTCCGTCAGGCAACCCGCCGATGGTGCCGGATCCGGTCTGGAAAGCGAGGTTCGAGAAACCGGACCACGGGCTGGCAAGGGCATAGACATCGGTGTAATCCGTCACGTCCAGCCACCCGGCATAAACGGTGCCGCGGCCTTCAGCAAAATCCTGTTGCCAGTAGAAATGTGTCATCCGCGTGCCCTGGTCGCTGAAGACGGAACTGACCAGCCCGGCATAGCCAAGCTCGCTGCCAAAGTCAGTCGGTGCCACGTCTGTAAAGGCATGACGGTGCTCAAATTTGAAGACAAGCTTGCCCGAATTGGCCTGCCCCCGGTTCAACAATTCCCAAGTGCCAAAGAAGCGAAGCGCACCGCTGGCTGTGTTGTCTTCTCCAAGGCTTGAGGACGCCTTGTAGCCTAGAACGTTGTAGTCGATCCCAAAGTCTAACCCTGTGCGCTCCTTCATGCCTGCTTTCCACTCCGACCAGGATTGCTGCTTGTTGATACCAAGCAGGTCGTCAGAATCCTCCGCGTCGGAAGCCAGGACATTTGGCGTTGAGTCGGGGCCGGCGAGGTTGCTGGCGCTTTGGGCAAAAGTTGCCATCGGCGCTGCGGCGAACAATCCGGAAAGTGTCGGCGCGAGGATGTAGGACTTGAGGGTGGGTTTCACGGGGCTTTGTTCCCTGTCGTTTCGTTGGTGGAAAATGTGAACCAGAGTGTGGTGGAAGGCCTGCAAAAGTTTCATGGCGGAAGCGTCCCGTCGAGTGGTGTAGCTGGCGCTGATCGTCACCGTGATGCCCGGCGCGGGCCTGCTTGATCACAGCCACCCGCTTCTACCGCTTTCCGGTTTGAACGCGCCGCAGCCGCTGACGATAAGCGCGTGGCGTTTCGCCCGTGGTGGACTTGAAGAACCTCGAGAAGTTGCCGGCAGCGGAAAAACCCAACTGGGCCGCGATGTCTGTGATCGGCGTGTCAGTCGTTTTCAGCGCATCGCAAGCCAGCGCAAGGCGCGCGCGGCGGAGCTCGCTCGCGAGGCTCGTGCCAAGGACAGACAACCCGGCTTCCAGTTCTGCCGGAGCCAGGCCGATCGCCTCGGCCACAGCCTGCCGCAGGTTGTCTTCGTGGCGATTGAGCATCTCCGGCGCTACGGCCGCGATGGCGCGGGTCAGCGACGGGCGCTCCAGTAAAGCCTCGGTTGCAGGGATGCGGGCAAGACGGTTGACAGCACGGGACCGCAGCAGCTGTGACGGAAAGCGGATCACCTGCACCGGAGATCCGGTTTCCCGAATGTCGAGGCCTCTGTAACCCAGCGGCAATGCGAGTGCAGAAGGTGTTTCGAGCACCACGTCGCCGGTTGCCCGAGTGTCGTCGAGCAGATCGAGAATCCGAAGAAATGTTGCAAATGTGAATCCGATGTTCTGAAGCGGCACTTGGCGCGGACGAAACGTGCGTTCTACACAGTAGGAGGATTGCGCGGGGCCGATTTCCAGACGGTGCCGCGCCGATGCGGTGAATTTCCCTGTGGAAAGCACGAGGCCTGTCAGGATTTGGCCAAGTGTTTCGCCACCCTTGAGCGCGTCCTGCGTGATAGGCCACGCCTGCAGGTCGAGTTGTTCCCCGACGTGTACGCCGAGCCACGGATCGCCGATGGCCCGGGCAGTGGACTCGAGGAGCCTATAAACCACCTCGGCCTGCACGAGCCGCGAAGGATCTTTCGCGGCTTTCAGCGTAAGCCCCTGAGCCTCCATCAATTGGTCCACGTCATAGGACCGCGCCTTCAGATAGCCAAGCAAAGGGGAAATCGTGGCCAGTTGCACCAAGGCACTCGCCCGGGCTTCGGGGCTTCCCGGGAGGAAATCGGCATCAGTTAACGTCATGCGCCCCATCATACTTCGAGATTCAGTATACTTCGAGATGCAGTAAAAACTTATCAAAGAGTCGGACTCTCGGGATAATTTCATCCCATTTTGATAACTTTTTGCCGCCTCAGGTTGCTAGTCTGCGGTGACTGCTGAGGCATTGCCCGAAAGATTCGGTGCGCGCGGACGGCGAGTTACAAGCGCTCATGTTGGAGCGGTGAACGGCCCGCGCAAGGCGTATGTGGCCACTGTGAACGGGAGAAAACGGTATGAAAACCTTGATGAAAATAGCTGTGCTGTCTGTCTTGGCGGCAGGCCCGGTGTGCGCACAAGATGCGCTGCCGCAGACTTTGTTTACGAATGTGAATGTGTTTGACGGTGTGAACGAGGCGCTCATCGAAAACGCTTCGGTTCTGGTCGAGGGCAACAAGATCAAGACCGTGTCGACCGGCGCCGTCGACGCCCCGGATGCGACAGTGATCGACGGTGGCGGGCGGACGCTGACGCCGGGATTCGTCGAGGCCCATGCCCACTTCGTGCTCATGGGGCCATCGGTGCCGGCCATGGAAGCCCAGAAGACCTGGGAGGATTTCGGCATTCACGCTAGCAAGATGGCCGAGATGTACTTGATGCAGGGCTTCACCACCGTGCGCGACGCGGGCGGAGCTAACGGCGGTATTCGCAGGGCAATCGATAGCGGGTTGATCGTCGGTCCGCGCCACTATCCTTCCGGTGCGTTTATCGGCACGAGAGGGGGGCATGCCGATTTCGCCGACTTCACTTCCCCGCCTGGTGCAGAGACAAACGTAGGTCGATTGAACATCTCGCAACAGGTCAACGGCCCTGACGACGTGCTGAAATTCGCGCGCAACAACTTCCGCATGGGTGCCACCCAGATCAAATTCATGCAATCGGGTGGCATCATTTCGGCATTCGACCCGTTCACATTGCTTGCCGGATCAAAAGAGGAACTTGAGGCGGCGGTTCAGGCCGCCAACGAGTACGGCAGTTACGTCATGGTACATGCCTATCGCAAGGAAGCCGCGATGGCCGCGCTGAATGCTGGCGTCAAGTCCATCGAACATAATTTCGGCTTCGACGAGGAAATGGCAGAGCTGATGAACGAGAAAGGCGCCTACATGACGGCCAACCTGACCGCCTTCGATACGTCGATACTGGAAATTCCGCCAGTGCGCGACGTCCCAGCGAGCCTGGCCAAAGCGACAGCGGCAATGGAGATGTTTAAGAACCTCATTCCCAACTTGAAGAAATTTCCTGTCAAGCGTGGCTTTAATACGGACTGTATCGATACAGTTGTAATGTGCAACATCCAGATTGCCTACGAGAAGCATTTGCACGCGAAGTATTTCAGCGCCTACGAAGGACTGGTGGCGATGACATCGGTGGGTGGAGAAATTGTCGCCCTGTCTGGCGATTTCATGAACCCATATCCGGAAGGCAAGATTGGCGTCATCGAAGAAGGCGCTTACGCTGATCTGTTGCTCCTCGACGGGAATCCGCTCGAAGACTTCTCTGTCGTCGGCGCGTCAGACAGGTGGCTCGACGCAGAGCCGCGTCCTGACAGCCCCGAGACGATCCTCATCATCATGAAGGACGGCGTGATCTACAAGAATACGCTTCAGTGACAAAGACCGCCCGCCGCGAATGCGCGGCGGGCGACAAGTAAGCAACCTCTCGCGGAGCGCGCTTTTTGCCGGCGCGCTCCAATGAACGCGAACTCAGGGACCAATCGTCGAAACACAAAACGAGCGCGCCCGCGATAGTTTTGATCCTGCATCACGGTGACTGGACGCTTCACCAGGGGCTTTTTTCACCGATGATGGGAGATATCAGATGCACAAACTGAATCCAAAGACCTTTGGCGCAGCCCTTGCCGTCGCCGTCAGCGTTGCTCTGCCGGCGGCGGCTCAGGACGCCTCCGGGCCGATCCTGTTTACGAACGTCAACGTCTTTGACGGCGTGAACGAAGCCCTTATCATGAACGCCAATGTCGTGGTGACGGACAACCTCATCACCGCAGTGTCGACCGAACCGCTTGCTGTTGCAGGCGGCACGGTCATCGACGGTGGCGGTCGCACGTTGATGCCCGGGTTGATTGACGCTCACTGGCATACGCTGCTGTCTTCTATTACGTTACAGGAAGGTCAATCGGAAGAAGCTGACTATCTGCATGCACGCGCGATTGCCGGCGCGGAGGCAACGCTCCTGCGGGGTTTTACCACTGTCCGTGATGTCGGCGGGCCGGCTTTTGGTATCAAGAAAGCCATTGATGAAGGTGTAATTGAGGGGCCGCGCATTCTTCCCAGTGGGGCATTGATCTCCCAGACTTCAGGGCATGGTGATTTCGGTCAGGTGTGGGAAGGTCCGCGTGCCTTCGGATGGGGCCCACCACGTTTTGAGCAGCTTGAGATCACCCGGGTGGCAGACGGGGTGGATCAAGTTCTCGCGGCCACACGCTACAACCTGAAGAAAGGGGCAACCCAGATTAAGGTTATGGCCGGCGGGGGTGTGTCGAGCCTGTATGATCCTCTGTATGTCAATGAATATACTGCTGAAGAACTAGAGGCTATCGTGGATGCGGCGACTGACTGGGGTACCTACGTTACCGTGCATATTTACAACGAAAAAGGAATCGCCCGGGCATTAAACGCCGGCGTTAAGGGTATCGAGCATGGACACCTGATGAGTGAAGAAAGTGCAAAACTCATGGCGGAGAAGGGCGCCTGGCTGTCCATCCAGCCGTTTTACCTGGATATTCCAGGCGCAGAGACATTAGACCCAGATCGTTATGCAAAGTTTGTTCAGGTCGTAGATGGTTTTGAGAAGACGATGGGATTTGTAAAAAAATATGACCTGAATATGGCCTTTGGAACAGACCTTCTCTTTTCACCGAATACCAACGGTCAGCAGGCCGATCTTCTTGCCAGATTTAAAAACTATTATAACGATGTTGAGATCCTTCGTATGGCGACTTCCAACAACGCGAAGTACTTTGAATTGAGCGGACCAGGGCATCCCTACCAGGAGGGGCCGCTGGGCGTAATCAAGGAAGGTGCCTACGCCGATATCCTGTTGGTGGATGGAAATCCTTTAGAAGACGTCTCGGTCCTGGGAGACGACGCAAAGAACATCCCGCTGATCATGAAGGACGGCGTGATCTACAAGAACACGCTTCAGTGAAAACGGTCGCCCGTCGCGAATGCGCGGCGGGCGACAAGTAAGCAACCTCTCGCGGAGCGCGCTTTTTGCCGGCGCACTCCTGGAGATCAAAAAGCGAGAACCCATCGTGAACAAGCTGATTTTTTCGTTATGCGCCACCGTATTGCTCGCCGCAGTGCCTGCAAAGGCACAAGACACCTATGACCTCGTCATTCTAAACGGGCGGGTCATGGATCCGGAGACCATGCTCGATGCCACGCTGAATGTGGGTATCCGGGACGGGCGGATTGCAATCATCACGCCCGGTGACATCAGCGGAGACCAGACGATTGACGCCACCGACCATGTGGTCACCGCAGGTTTCATCGACACGCACTTCCACGCACTTGACGGCCTATCACTGAAGCTGGCCGCGCTTGATGGCGTAACCACCGGCATGGACCTGGAAGTCGGTGCGATAGGGGTGGATGCATGGTATGCGGCAAAGCAGGGCGCCTGGCCGCTCAACTATGGCACGAGCATCAGCCACGAAGGCGTGCGGATAAAGGTGCATGACCCTGAAGTTGAACTACCAGAGTGGGCCGATACTCCGGGCCTGGTCGGAAAGGCCCGGGCCGACGGTTGTGCTGACGGTGTCTGCGGCTGGTCGGACACGCGTAGCGATATTGATCATCTGAACCAGATACTTGCCCTGATGGACGAGGGCTATAAGCAAGGTGCGCTTGGTTTCGCGTCCACTGTTGGATACATGACCGGCGGCGTAACGACATTCGAGATGTACAAGGCCCAGGAACTCGCTGCCCGCTATGGTCGCGTGTCGGCTGCCCATGTGCGGTTTCACGGCAACAAGGTCACTCCGGAAGCCCCACTTGGCACCTCTGAGATTCTGGCCAATGCCCTTGCACTCGATGCCCCCCTGCTCGTGATGCACAACAATGACTATGGCTGGTGGGAGAACGAGGAGAAACTGCAGAAGGCAAGGGACGAGGGCTACAATGTGTGGTCCGAGTATTATCCTTACACTGCGGGATCAACGAGCATCTCGGCAGAGTTCTTCAATCCGGAAGTCTTTAAGGGCGTGTTCGGTCTCGAATACAAGGACACCATGTATGACCCGATTGCCGACAAGTTCCTGAGCGAAGACGAATGGAAGAAAACTCGCGCGGAAGATCCGAGCCGCATTGTCGTGGTCTTCAACCCGGACCGGGAAAAATGGCTGCCGTACTGGCTCCGGATGCCGCACATGACGGTCGCCTCGGATGCCATCTATTCGGGCAAGGGCGTGGATTCCTGGGATTTGCCGTTCTCAGACTATCTGGGTCATCCAAGAACTGCGGGTTCCAGGGCAACGGTGCTGCGCCTCGGCCGCGAGCAAGGCGTGCCTCTGATGTTCACGCTGGCCCAGTTGAGCTACTGGGCGGCCAAGCATCTGGGAGATACCGGCATCGTGGCCATGCAGGAACGCGGACGCATGCAGGAGGGCATGGTTGCTGACATCGCGATCTTCAACCCTGCAACGGTTACCGACAACGCCACGTACAAGTTCGGCGAACATGGATTGCCAAGTTCCGGAATTCCCTACGTGATCGTCAACGGTCAACTGGTAGTCAACGAGTCCGAGTTTCAGAAGGTCTGGGCCGGCCAACCGATCCGCTTTCCGGTCCGGGAAACAGGTGAGTTCAAGCCCGTGACCGAACAGGACTGGGTCCAGCAGTTTTCCATTTCCACGATCACCATAGATGATTCCGGTGCCAAGCCGGTGGGCGGATCCGCGGAGGCAAAACAGTGACGAGGGAGCCCCTCAACATCGGGGAGGGTGGTTCCGCCACCCGACCCCGATGGACGGGATTTCGGCTGGCCCTTCTGGCGTTCCCGCTGGGACTCGGGCTGATGCCGGGTTCGGTTGGTGCCGAAACGAATCCGCAAGTGGGCCCGGTTGCCAAGCATGTGGAGGCTTCTACCGCGTTGTCGGAGTTTGTCGCGGACGCCGCCATTGATATTGGACAGATCAGTGCGGAGCTCGGTGGCAGCGATGCCAGCATGCCCGGCTCCCTCACAGAAGCCGTGTTCTGTTCGACCCACCAGGTGTACGAGATACGTTCGAACGCCGGGCAAAATGCCGTGTATGATCCTTTGGGATTTAACAAATGAACCCGTGCTGCGACAGTGCCACGCGTTTCCACCCCACATACTGCAAGCCTGCCAGACAATCCGGTCAACTAGCATGAAGAACACCGTGTATCGAACTGTTTTGAACGCTCTGCGTGTCTGGGGCTTCTGGGTCATGTCGAGTCCCGGGCTCGCCCTTGCGGATTGAACGGCTTGTCTACCGATGGCCGGGCGCGGAGCGCAACACGCTGGAGATTGGCGCGCTGTCTCTGGCGTCCGGCGAGAGCCTGTTCCTGTATGGACCGAGCGGGTGCGGAAAATCGACCTTGCTGTCCGCGATCGCGGGGGTGGTCGATGTGCCGAAGGGGGCCATCCGCGTCGCGGATCAGGATCTTGGCGCCCTGCGCGGTGGTGCGCGGGACCGGTTCCGGGTGGATCACATCGGCATGATCTTTCAGGTGTTCAATCTCGTTCCGTGGCTGAGTGCGCTCGAGAACGTCCTTCTGCCCTGCACATTCTCGCAGCGTCGCCGCGCGCGTGCGGGCGAGGATCCTGCGGGGACGGCCCGCCGACTGCTTGACGAATTGGGTCTGTCCGATCCGTCGTTGGCATCCAAACCGGCCAGCGAGCTCAGCGTGGGCCAGCAACAACGGGTTGCCGCCGCGCGTGCGCTGATTGGCAAGCCGGACCTGATCCTGGCAGACGAGCCGACCTCGGCGCTCGATGAGGCGGCCAAGGCGGCCTTCGTCGAGTTGTTGGCAAGGGAATGCGCCGAAGCGGGCAGCGCGCTGCTGTTCGTCAGTCACGACCGCAGCCTGGAGCGTCATTTCGACCGCGGTGTCGACTTCCTCACCCTGAACGGGTGTGCCGCCTGATGCTGGGGTTCAGCCTGCGCAGCTTGTGGAACCGCCGGTTCGTCGCCGGGCTGACCGTGCTGGCCATCAGCCTCAGCGTCGCGCTGATCCTCGGGGTCGAGCGGCTCCGGGACGGCGCGCGCGACAGCTTCGCGAACTCCGCCTCGGGGATCGACCTGATCGTGGCGCCGCGCGGCAATTCCGTCCAGATCCTGATGGCCACGGTGTTTGGCGTCGGCGGTACCGGGACCGGCATGACCTGGGAGAGCTTCGAGTGGCTGGAAAATCGGCCCGAGGTGGCGTGGGCCGTGCCGATCCAGATGGGCGACAATCATCGCGGCTATCCGGTGATCGGGACGGATGCATCGTATTTCGAGCATTTCCGGCACTCCGGCGGTCAGCCGCTCTCCCTGGCGGCTGGCACGTTCTATACCGGCGATGGGGCAGACGCCGCCGTGATCGGGGCCGACGTCGCGGCGCGGTTCGGCTATGCGCCCGGTGCGGTGATCGTCAACGCCCATGGCTCAGGAGAGGTCTCGTTCGACCTCCACGACGACGCGCCGTTCACCATTTCGGGCGTGCTCGCGCCGACCGGTACCGCCGTCGACCGAATGGTCTTCGTCACGCTCGAAGGCTTCGACACCCTGCATGCGCAGGAAGACGCGCCGCTGGCCGACCCCCTCGACCCGGCCGCGATGCCCGCCGACGGTCATGGTGAGGATGACCCACACGACGACCATGACGCGCATGACGACCACGAAGATCATGGCGACCATGAAGGCACGGAGGTCGGACACGGACACAAACCGGACCGGATCAATGCCGTCTATGTTGGGCTGATCGATCGGACCAGTGTCCTCAGTCTGCAGCGGGCCGTCAACGAACGCCCCTCTGACGCGTTGAGCGCCGTCCTCCCGGCGGTCGCGCTCGCCGAGCTCTGGGGGATCACCGGGACAGCGGAGCGCGCGATGCGACTGATGGCTTGGGCCGTGGCTTTGGCAGGAATGATCGGCATGGTGGTCATGCTCTCTGCGACCCTCGACACCCGCCGCCGCGAATTCGCGATCCTGCGGTCTGTCGGCGCCACGCCCAGCCGCATCTTTGCGCTGATCGTCACGGAAGCAGCCGTCCTCACCGCCGCGGGGCTGGTGCTGGGCCTTGTTCTGCTCACGGTGGCCACGGTCGTGACCGACCCGATCCTGTCCGCCCGTTTCGGTCTGCGATTGGGATTGAATGTCTTCGGCGCGCGCGAACTGGCCACCCTTTTCGTCATCTTTTGCGCGGGGCTTCTTGCCTCGCTTATCCCGGCAGTCCGGGTCTATCGCATGACGCTGGCCGACGGGCTGTCGGTTCGGCTATGACAAACCAAAGGGGAAGTCTCCATGCCCATGTTTGCTCGTCTCGTCTTGATGCTTTGGCTTGCCGTTCCTCCGGGGCTGGCGCAGGCGGCTGACCCTCAGGAGATCTCCTGGGAGACGCTCGCGCCTCCGGCCGCCGTGATCGAGAACCCGTTCGAGACCATCACCTACGACCAGATGGACACCCTCCGCCAGATCCTGCGGTTCGAGACAGGGGCCGAGCAAAGCGATGACGCAGAGGCGCGCGCCAAGGCGCAAGCGTTACGCGAACAACTGTCCAAGGACGGCCTCGATGTCGACGGATTGTTCGCTGCGCGTGTGGCGATCATGGAGAAACGTGAAGCGGCAGCCTCAGCGGTGAACGAGGACATCGTCGGCACGAGTGTCCGCCTACCGGGATATATGCTGCCCTTGAAATTCAAGGATCGAAAGGCGGTTGAGTTCCTTCTCGTGCCCACCGTCGGCGCCTGCATCCACACCCCACCACCGCCCGCCAACCAGATCGTCCATGTCGTGTATCCCGAGGGCATCGAGGTGGACGTACTTTTCAGGCCCGTCTGGATCACCGGGACCATGGTCGCCCAGAGTTCGGTTCAGGACGTCGGGTACGTCGATGGACAGGCCCCGGTCTCCGTGAGCTATTCGATGCAGCCGGTGCTGGTCGAGAAGTATGGCGGGTGAACGACGATGCATTGGACAGATCGGTATCTCGGCATGGCGGGTTGTACGTGTCGGCGAAGGCGTCGCGTCCACGAGACCTCAGATCGAAATGGGTCGGATGCTGCCCACCCAAGAAGGCATCGTGCGGTGCCAGACGAGTGCGTCCGAAACGCCCACTGACTGAGGGCGCGCCCTATAAAAACGCATTATTTTAATAGCTTAATGGTCGGAGAGGGCTGGGCTTCAGGCCCGCCTCCTCCGGCAGTCGCCCGCTACACGAAGCATAGAAAAAGGATTTCTCGCTCTTGGGGGAGTGGACAGAGTGTCTTTTAGAACCAGCGCTTTAACCTCTGGTTGTGTGTGCTCGGTGTGCAATCCAAGGTGGAGGTCCGCAAAGCGCATGGAAGCAGACTCCTGCGCAAACGCAGCGAACTCACCCTTTGTCCGCACCTCAGTCGTTGCTCCTGGCCGCGGCGAATGTCTCTTCCCCGCCCTTCATGAACGATGTTGTGGTGCCACATGGCTTTCGTATCCAGTTCGCCTCGGCCATTGGCCGGGCAATTGGTGAATGGCCGCTTGCGGGGATCATGCCAAATCTGGAACGGAATGAAGACGGCACGCTAGCTGCGTTCTACAACGCTGGTTGCGAGCCCCCGCAGCTAAATTTTCTTTTTTGGACAGATGCTTGAGCGCCGCCAGTTTGGCGGCGCTTTGCTTTTGAGCCCGCGCCTGGAGGCATTGTGGAAGCACTGGGACGCAGTTCACATAGTGATAGAATTGCAACTCAGATTGAGGGGTGTGTCCTAACGTCCAGTGCCATGACGGCGGGAAAGACCCGCCCCTGCGAACTTGGGGGCTGCGGGTGGCGACAGATGCATTCCAGCCAGTTGCGGCCGGCGACCGATACGACGTCCGATCCGAAATTCATCAACTGAAGTGGTCATCAGGGCTCCTCAGTCAGATTGGGCGGAAAGGGGAGTTTTGCCGCGCGCTCCGCAAACGGCGGCGACCCGGATTTTCCTTTTCTGAGCAAGCGGGCTGGTCCAACGGGCACTCGAGAATGCCGACAGCAGGCGCAGCATCCGGCGCCTGCCATCTTATCAGTCTACGAAGCAGACGAGCTTACTCCGGCATTTCGTCATACTCGATGACGAAGCCCATGTTGTAGCCCGACGGCATTCCCCGCTCGCCGTACTGGGAAACCGTGTCCCAGTAATCGCCCCATGTGGGAACCGGCACGTTCAACTCGCCAAAGCCCATGACGTTCTGCTTGCCGGCACCGTTCGGCTGAGTGTTGTTGCGCGGGTCGCGGTCGATGACGCCATCGTCGAGGTTTTGCGCCCAGTTGGAATAGTCCCACGGCTCTCCGGACAGCCATTGCCATCCGTCGAAGGAATCCTCGGTGTCCGAGACACGCACGCCGCCGAGGAACGGGCCAATCTTGATGCGATAATGACTGTCGGGGGTGTAGTCGTCCGGAAACTGCCAGAAGTACTTGTCGTCATCCACGAGGCCGAAGACGAACGCGTTCTCCTCCGGGCTCGTCAGCGACGCGAGGTAGCCGCCTTCGCTTTCGGCGAGGATCGCGGCCTGCACCCAGCTCACGTTCATGCTCTCGACCAGCACGACTTCGTAATAATGGGTGTCGCCCTCGGGGCGTTCGAAGCTGTGAATCACCTCCCGGGTATAGACAACATCATCCGGCAGCGCGGCGAAGTCGTCGAAGATCGGATAATTGACGGCGAAGGTGGCGGGGCCGACCGTGACCTCTTTCACCGCCACGTCACTCGCAGGGGGCGGACCGCCCGCGATCTTGCCTTCGCCGGGCTTCAGGCCGCCCTGCGGGAACATGCCGGTCTCGGGCATGTCGCTGAGGTCGTAGAAGCCTTCGGCGGGGGTGTAATCCTGCGCGGCGGCCTCGAGGGCAACCGTCGCGGAGACGCTGGCGGTGGTGACGGCCAGTGCAATGAGAACCTGTTTGCGGGTCATCTGGAGTTTCCTTGATCTGGGGTGTCGAGTGATTGTGTTCAGGGGCGCCGCCTACTCGTTGCGGATGCCCTCTGCGCGGGTCTGGAGACGGGCCACGATGGCGGCCTCGTCCTCCGAGATTCCGTCGGCGAGCAGGTCGATCAGTTCGCGCGGGTCGGCGGCGAGGTCGTAGAGTTCGAACTCGGTATCTTCGACCGAGACCAGCTTGTAATCGCCCTCGCGGAGCGCCCAGCCAAACACGTCGCTCGGCTTGGCGTCCAACCTGTCCTCCTGGAAGTGCTCGACATAGATGTAGTCGCGCGTGCCCTCCTCGCCGGCCAGCAGCGCCCGAAAGTCATGGCTGTCGGGCCGGTCCACCTCGATCCCGGCGAAGCCGGTGATTGTGGCGAAGAAATCGGTCGTTCCGACAAAGTCGTCGGTCGAACCCGACTCGATGCCGGGGCCGGTGACAACGAAGGGCACATGGGTGCCGCCTTCGTAGATCGTGCCCTTGGCGGAATGCGAACCATAGAAGCCGCGCGTGACTTGGTTGGGCGAGCCGTTGTCGCCGATGAACATGACGATCGTGTTATCGCGCGTCTCGGGGTCCATCGTCTCGAGCAGGCGGCCGATTTCGGTGTCTAGCGCTTCCAGCATCGCCTGGTAGTAGGTGAGCTCGTCAGCCTTGATGGACTCCTCATCAGCGGGCAAGTCTCGGAAGCTGTGCAGATCCTCCGGCGGCAGGTGGAACGGCGTGTGCGGGGCGTTGTAGGCCAGCCAGAGAAACCACGGGCTGTCCTGCGCCGCGATCCAGTCGAGGGCCTCGTCGGTGATCGCGGTGGTGGCATATTCCTCGACCGGTACTTCCTCGCCACCGGTCACGGCCGCCCATTCGAAATAGTCGCGCACGCCGCCCTTGAAGACGCCCCAGTAGTCGGAAACGCCCAGCTCCGACGGGTGGTCCAGCGTCGCGCCGGCCCCTGCGAGGTGCCACTTGCCGAGCAGGTTGGTGGCGTAGTCGCTCCCTTCCAGCACGTCGAAGAGGCTCTCGGCTTCCGCCGCGAGGCCATTCGAGCCATTGGGCGGGATCGCGGCGCCGACGCCGGTGCGCATTCCGTACTGGCCTGTCATCATCGTGGCCCGTGTGGGGGAGCATACTGGTGCGGAATAGGCATTCATGAACACCAACCCCTCGCGGCACATCGCCTCGACATTCGGCATCGGCGCCTGCTGGTCGCCGAGCGAATAGCAGTTGGAAGCGTCCAGCCCCATGTCGTCGGCGATGATGAGCAGGATGTTGGGGTGATCGGCCGCCAGCGCCATCGACGGAATGACGGCGAGGCAGGAGGTTGCAAGGAGCGATCGCAGTTTCATTGGGGCCTCCGGTTTCAGTGTCGAATGACCCAGCGGCGCAAAGCCGGGTCGGTTGCGGTGCAGTCGGTGAGAAGAAGTTCGCGGGACATGAACGGACCGGCGGAGCGGCTGGCCTCTCCTGCGGAAAGGCACTGGTCCGGCGCGTCGGCGGCGCTCAGGGCCCCGGTATCGGCGTCGAACGCAAAGCGCTGATCGGGGTCGTCCGCATCGCAGGGGGCGAGGCCGAGGTTGGTCGGACCGGCCTCCTGGCGAACGGCGCAATGGTCCGGAAAGGCAACAGAGCGGATCGCTCCCGTTTCAGGCTCGAAGGAGAACTGCACATCGCCCCCCTGCGGCTTGCAGGAATGGACCTGGAGGCTGGTCGAGAACCCGCGCCCGAGCGTGTCGAGGCACCAGCCAAGCCCGTCCTTTTCGTCGAGGTTTTCGGCAAGGTGGATCACCGGGGCCGGGGTGCGCAGGTTCGGCGCAAGGGTGTCGCCCTGTGCGTGCGCGTTGCCCCCCGGGAGCGCCGAGACGGTCCCCACGCAGACTACGAGCACGGCACCAATGGTCTTCGATTTTCTTGCCCTGAGCATCCGGGATCTCCCTGTCTGACGGGTCTTCAACGTCTTTCTGCCCGCACCCCGTCGCCCGTGTCACAAGGGCTTTGTCGCGAAATGTCGCAAAGCCCGCGCCTGATACATTCCGCGACAAAGTCGCTGTCCATGACGCCTTCCGTCGGCTGGTTTTCCGTGATCCCGCCCCATAGGCTGGGCCCGAAACGGAACGGACGGCCATGGACCCCATCCCCCAGCAGATCCTTATCGTCGACGATGCACGCGACATTCGCGAACCGCTTGGCCAATACCTGCGCAAGCAGGGATTCCGCACCCGGCTGGCCGCCGATGCGACCGAGGCGCGGGCCGTGCTTGCAGAGGCGGAGATCGATCTGGCAATCCTCGACCTGATGATGCCGGGGGAAGACGGGCTGAGCCTTTGCCGCTGGATGGTCGCCAATACCGATATCCCCGTCATCATGCTGACGGCGATGGCCGGGGAAACCGACCGGATTGTCGGGCTCGAACTGGGCGCGGATGATTACGTGGTCAAGCCGTTCAACCCGCGCGAACTTCTGGCGCGGGTGCGCGCGGTGCTGCGGCGCCGGCCGGAACCTCAGCGGAGCGAACCGGACAAGCGACGTCATTTCGGCCCATGGCTGCACGACCCCGCGACCCACACGGTCCAGAGGGACGGCAGCGACGCAGTCACACTGACAACCGGAGAGAACCGCCTGCTGGCCATCCTGCTCGCCCAGCCCGGAAGGGTTCTGAGCCGGACCTACCTGCTGGAACGGGTGATGGGGCGGGAGGAAAGAGCCTTTGACCGCGCGATCGACAACCATGTCAGTCGTCTGCGCAAGAAGATCGAGGACGATCCGTCCGCGCCGCGCCTGTTGGTGACCGAACGCGGCGGCGGGTATCGGCTGGTGGCGGAGGTGCGCGAGGCGCGCGACGCATGAGCTTGCGCGGCCTCCTTCCCGACCGGCTGGCGAGCCAGCTCATGGCCCTTCTGATCGGCGCTCTGCTTCTGGCGTTCCTCCTGTCGACCGCCATCATCGTGGTGTCGCAAAGGCGTGCCGGGGATAGCGCGCGGGCCGCCGTGGCGGCTGACCGGGCCGTTGAACTGGTCGTCGCGCTCGATGCCATCTCGCCCGAGGGGCAAGCGGAGTTCGCGAGGGCCGCCTCGACCCGAACCACGCGGATCGACGTGACCGCCGCCCCCTTCGTGAAGGAGACCGCCGACAACGAACTTTCCCGGACCCTCGCCACCCAGATCGCCGGGGAAACCGAGCGGGATGCCCGCGTCTCGATCCTGTCACGGGTCGAAACCGCGCCCTCGGACGACCCGCGCAATGCCGGGCGCAACCGCGAGGTCGTGGTGATCTCCCTGCCGCTGGCATCCGGCGAACGCTGGCTGAACTTCACGACACAGGAGCCGCTGACCTGGCACACCTCGGCAGATCAGAGGTTTCTGCTGATCTCTATGGGGATCATGTCGCTGGCGGTCGCCGCGATGGTCTGGCTCTTCATCCGCCGCCTGACCCGCCCTCTGACCGAACTTGCCGATGCGGCTCGGCGCACGGCGCGGGGCGACCATTCTGTCCGGGTCTCCGAAACGGGACCGGCTGAACTGCGCAATGCCTCGATGGCATTCAACGTGATGCAAGCAGAGATCGCACGGTTCGATGCCGAACGCACCCGTACCATCGCCGCCGTCGGGCACGATCTTAGGACCCCGATGACCAGTCTGCGGATCCGCGCGGAAATGATTGAGGATGACGACCTGCGCGAACCGATGATCGACACACTGGACCAGATGGCGGCGATGGCCGAGGGGCTGATCTCCTATGCGCGGGACGGTCGCGAAGAGGATCGCGTCCCCGCGCTCGATTTGGCGGCGCTGCTTGCACGGGTCTGCGAGGAGCGAGGCGTGGCTTTCAAATCCGATGCCCTCCCGCAGATCCAGGCCGGCCCGATCAGCCTTGCCCGCGCCGTTGGCAACCTGATCGACAATGCAGTGCGATATGGCGGAGCCGAGGGAACAACCGTCACTCTCTCGCAGACGGAAACGGCGGTCGATATCACGGTCGCCGACACGGGACCGGGCATCCCGGAGAGCCTGTTCCCGACCATCTTCGATCCGTTCACGCGTGGTGAAGGGAGCAGGAACGCGGACTCCGGCGGAGCCGGCCTGGGCCTGTCAATCGCCCGCCGCATCGTCCGGGCCCATAGCGGAGAGCTTTCCCTCGAAAACCGAACGCCACAGGGGGTATCTGCGACCATCCGGCTGCCGATTTCCCGCTTGTAACGGGCGAATTCGAACGCCCGGTCAAGAGCTCCGCGTGATGACAGTCATTTCGAGAGCCGGTTTGGTTGGCCATGTTGTGCCGTTTGTGACAGCCGCCAAGGGCGGCAAGCTGAATTTCGCTGCGACGTGACGGAATGGCAGCTTTCGGGTTTGAGTGGCTGAACTGCAGAGCCGGAGAAGAATATCGGCGGGTGACAGCTCCAGGTTGCCGACGGTCGTACAGTGACCCCGGCCAAGCGCGCCCAGATCGCGTGGCTGACGGCGAAGACACTGGCGCCTTCTGGATGCGGAATGGAAACCTCACCGGTGCAGGCCTGAGCCGCGCGCTTGTCTGAAGGGGGAGGGTCTGTTCATGAGAAAAACACTTGGCCCTTCTCGGGCAATCCCCGACGCTCCGGCCCGGTCGCCAGCGTTTACGTTGATCCCGCTGCCACCGACAGCTGCTGCTTGTAGGTCTGAAGCCGGGCGTTGGCATTGCTGTCGACGAGGATAAGCACGGTAAAGAAGGCGAGGGCGGTGATCAGGCTTGCGCGCCAGAGCGGGCCTGCGAGAAACGGGATCGCCAGGGCGCAGAGAGCGATGATCGCCGGGAACGCTCGGAAAACCGCGATGCTGTAGTCGTTCAGCACTTTGTCGGCACGGGCAAGCTCGGCGGCCAGAAAGGCGGCGCCATCGTTGGCGTAGGCGCTCGGCACCGCGGCCAGCCGGGACTGGGCCGGCAGGAACAACCCGACGCCGAGGATCAGCAGCAACACGCCCGACACCAGCATCGGGATGAGGAAAGCGCGGGCGAAATCGGTGCCGCCCCAGTGCCGGAACCCGAGAGCGGCCAGCAGGAAGGCCAGCCCGAAGACGGCAAAGGCCGCCGCCGAGTGCATTTCGAACCGGGCCCAGTCGCTGGCGATTTTCACGATGTCCATGGGATGACCTTTCGATCGGAGATTGACGACGGGGCGTCCCCATACTGCCGGATAGGCCCCGTCGGGTATTGAGGCTCAGAGCGCCCAGACAAATCCGGTGTCTTTCTCGGACCGCTCCCAGAGCTTGACCATGACCGCCTTGTCATGCGCGTGGGCGTTCAGCGTGCCCATGCCCACAGGGCCGACGAAGTCCCGGGCGCCGGTCGGGCCATAGAGCGCGCGTTGCTCGGTCAGCGCCTCCTCGGTGGCGCACATCACCTCGGGATAAGAGCCCTGTTCCGCGGTCTGCACCATCGGCGTCTTGGTCATCAGCCACCAGATGAACCGCATGGTCCGGCTGCCGCTGGTCGAGATCAGCGAGGTCGCCGAAGAGCCGGGATGGCAGACAAAGACCTCGACGTCGGTCCGGCCGCCAGCGGCCAGCCTGTCCTGAAGCTCATAGGCGAACATCATCTGCGCCAGCTTGCTCTGGCTGTAGGCGGTGTTCGGGCCATAACCCGTATCCCAGTTCATGTCCTCGAAGCGGATCGTCTTGAGCCCCATGTTGTAGCCGAGGCTGGCGACGACGACGATCCGGCCCCTCGACTCCTCGATCCGGTCGAAGAGCATGCCGCAGAGGGTAAAGTGACCGTAGTGGTTGGTGCCAAGCTGGGTCTCGAAGCCGTCGGGGGTCAACTGCCGCGTCGGCACTTGGGCAATGGCCGCGTTGCAGATCAGCGCGTCGATCCTCGGCACCGTCTTCAGCACCTCTTCGGCCGCCATGCGGACCGAGGCCTGCTCGGCCAGATCCATGCGGATGAAACGCACCCGCGTGTCGGACCCGAATTCCTGCTTCAGCTCCTTGACGGCAGCGGCGGATTTCTCGGCGCTGCGATTCAGCATCACCACCTCGGCGCCTTTGCCGAGCAGAATGCGCGCCGCCTGGAAGCCCGCGCCGGCATTGGCGCCGGTGATGACATAGGTCTTGCCGGCAAGGTTGCCGAGGCGCTCGGGCGTCCAGCCCTTGGGTCCGAAGGTATGGTCAGCCATTTGTGTGATCCGTGACATGCGTATGTGGGGGGGGGACGCCCCAGACGTGGGCCCGGGCGCGTCATTTTTGGTTTAGTCGTGGAGCTGGCCGAACAGCGTGTCGCCGCGCCACCAGACCGGCAGGTAGCCGGGGTATTCGGGCTTGAGCGCGCTGACCTGATCGAGCCGGTCCATCTCCGCGTCGCTCAGCGTGATGGCGGCGGCCCCAAGATTGTCGACCAGTTGCGCTTCCTTGCGGGCGCCGACGATGACGCTGGTCACGCCGGGCTTGTGCAGCAGCCAGGCCAGGGCGATCTGCGCCACGGAGGCGTTCTTTTCCTCGGCGATCTGCGCCAGCGTCTCGATGATGTCGAAGCCCTGTTCCTTGGCGACCGGCGGGAAATCGAAGGCGGCGCGGCGGCCGGAGTTTTCGGCATCGCGGGTGTATTTGCCGCTCAGGAAGCCGCCCGCAAGCGGGCTCCAGATGAAGGTGCCGAGGCCGAGGTCGCGCACGGCGGGGATGATTTCGCGCTCAAGCTCGCGGCCGGCGAGGCTGTAGTAGGACTGCGCCGAGACGAAGCGTTCGGTGCCAAGTAGCCGCGCCATGCCGTCCGCCTTCGCAATCTGCCAGCCGGCAAAGTTCGACAGGCCGATGTAGCGCACCTTGCCCTGCCGCACGAGGTCGTCGAGCGCGCGCAGCGTCTCTTCCAGCGGCGTGGTGATGTCGAAGTTATGCACCTGGTAGAGGTCGATGTAATCGGTGCCCAGCCGCTTCAGGCTGCCCTCAACCTCGCGCATGATGGCCAGACGGCTGGTGCCAAGATCGTTCGGGCCGGTGGTCATGGTGTTGTAGAGCTTGGTGGCGATGAGATTTCCCTGACGCCGGTTGCCAAGCGCCTTGCCCAGCATCTCTTCCGAAACGCCCGAGCTGTAGACATTGGCCGTGTCGAAGATGTTGACCCCTGCCTCGATGGCGAGACCGACCATGCGGGTTGCCAGCTCCTGACCGGTGGCACCGATCAGATCGGCATAGCTGCCGCCCTCGTTGTCGAAGGTCATGGTGCCCAGCGTCAGTTCGGAAACATAGAGACCTGAATGCCCAAGCTGCTTGTATTTCATCGTGATGTCCTCTGCGCCGCGGCGCTTGCGTTTGTAAACCGTGATGTTTACATAAGGGGCACCAGCACAGCGTGTAAACCCCCGTGTTTACATTTTTCCAACCGAACGGGGCAAAAGCGATGAAACTGACTGAAAAGAAAAGAAAGGACATCCTGGACGCGGCGATCCAGGAGTTCCGAGAACAAGGCTTTCCAACGGCTCGGGTCAACCGGATCGCCGAGTTGGCCGAGGTCTCCAAGCGCACGCTCTACAAGCATTTCGAGAGCAAGGAGGTGCTGTTCTCCGCGATCACCGACATCCTGCTGGAACAGATCGCGGCCACGCCCAAGCTGCGCTATGACCCGGAGGCTCCGCTGCGCGACCAGCTGATCGCGGCGGCTCGGGACTACATAGGCCACCTCTCGGGCCCGGAATACATGGGGCTTAACCGGCTGGTTATGTCAGAGCTGTTGCGCGACCAGGAACTGGCGCAGGCCTTTTTTGCCAAGGCCGCGATGCAGGACGGCCCGATCCAGGCGCTGATAGGCGAGGCGATGCAGGCCGGCGCGCTGCGCCAGGCCGAGCCGGGCTTTGCCGCCGGTCAACTCCTTTCGATGATCAAGCATTTTCTGATGTGGCCGGAGTTCCTTCTGGGCGAAAAGGCCGATCTGGACGCGGAGACCGTCATTGCCGACTGCGTCGACATGTTTCTGGCTCATTATTTGCCGGAGAGCTGATCAAGTCCTCTGCACCGCAAGCAGCATGTCCCCAGCTAACGGCCGCTGGCCGAAATTGTTGCCAGCCCTCGTGGCGCGGCTCGCCGTTGATACGATCACACGGGAACGCTCGATTGGACGTGTAAAAAGCATTCTGGAAACAGAACGCGGGCAGACGAAACGAGGCCCTCTTGTCGATGGCTGGCCGTCAGTCTGCGCCGAGCTGTGACACTGGCGCCGCGATCCACTGCATGCCCGGACCCGACCGCGTCGACAGGTAGACCCCCGCACAGATGGCCACCACAGCAATAGCTGTCACGAAGTCCAGCGCTTCGTTCAGGACCACGATCGCCATCAGTGCGGTCAACGCCGGCGCGGTCGAGCCGATGGCCGCACAGCTTGGCGATCCCAGCTGCTCGTTAGCAATGGCATAGGTCAGGATGGCGATCACGCTGACACAGACTCCTTGGACCAGCATGTAGGGCATCGCCTGCGTCAGCGTGTAGCTGCCCCAGCTGGTGTCGATGGCGCCCATCGCGAAGATCGCGGCTATGGCGGCGCAGGACGGGAAGGATATGACGTTCGCCCAGGCTATCGGGTCGTGGCCGGAGCGCTTGATAGTGAAGGTGAAGCCCGTCCAGAAGACCGACGCGAGCTGTCAACGGCGGAGCAATTCCGACCACTGGGTGGAGTGCGCCCCCGACGATGGACAGTTTGGCCCCGAGATATTGACCGGTCCCGGGTTCTGCTAATGAGAACCCCATGACCAGAAAGCACCGCCGGCATAGCACAGCGAGGAAACGCGAGGTTGTTGAGGGGCACGAAGCCGAGCTCGTCGATGACCCGCAGCTCTTGGCTGGCCCGCCGGTCTGGTCGCCATCTCCAGGGGTGATTACGATGGTCTCGCCGTCCTCGTCGTCGCCGGAATAGGCACCGGTCTCGTCCGGCGGCGTCATCGGATCATCAGGCACCGGCAGGTAGATCTGGACGGACTCACCCGACGAAACGACAAAGGGGCAGACAATTGTCTGCCCCCTTCGCGTGTTTGGGGATCGGGTGTCGGGTTACTTCGACGCCTCGAGGATGGCGTTGACCAGCGCGTCGCCGTTCTCGTCGATGAAGTTCTGCCACACCGGCTTCACGGCTTCCTGGAAGGCGGCGCTGTCGACGTCGCGGTTCACCTTCATGCCCTCGGCTTCCAGCTCGGCGATCATCTCCTCTTCCTTCTCGATGGACAGCTCGCGCTGCATCGCGACGGCTTCGGCGGCGACCTCGGTGATGATCTTCTGCTCGTCCTCGGAGAGACCGTTGAACTTGTCGAGGTTCATCACCAGCGCCAGCGGGGCGTAGGCGTGCTGGGTCAGGGTCAGGTAATCCTGCACCTCGTAGAACTTGAAAGACAGCACGACGCCGATCGGGTGATCCTGCGCGTCGACCACGCCGGTTTCCAGCGCGGTGTAGAGCTCGGCCACCGGGATCTGCTGCGGGTTGGCGCCGAGCAGGTCGAACATGTCGTTCAGGGCCTTCGAGTTGTTGACCCGCATCCGCACGCCGTCGAGATCGGCCGGGGTCGTCACCGGGCCGCGATTGTTGGAGACGTTGCGGTAGCCGTTCTCGGGGTAGCCGAGTCCCTTGAGGCCGAACTGCTCCATGCTGGCCGAGACGCCTTGCCCGACCTCGCCGTCGAGCACCTTGTAGGCGGACTCGCGGTCGGGGAACATGAAGGGCAGGGTGAAGGCGCCGGCTTCGGGAAGCATGCCGGTGAAGTTGTTCAGGCCGGACATCGCGATGTCGATGATGCCGGACCGGGCACCGTCGATCATCTGGCTGTCGGAGCCGAGCTGGCCATGCGGGAAGATGTTGACCTTGAGCTCGCCGTTGCTGCGGGCCTCGACCTGCTCCTTGAAGAACACCGACAGCGTCTGCTGAAGGTCGGATTCCGGCGCGGCGTGGGCCAGTTTCAGCGTCGTCGCCGCCTGAGCCGTGACGGCCGAGAAGAGAACGGCGGTTGCGAGGCCGGTTGCTGCGAGAAGTCGTTTCATTGGGTTTCCTCCGGTTGATTATCCAATAAGCAGGTTCATCGGAACGATGATGATGCTCGGGAAGGCGACGAACAGCGCCAGGAGCAGCAGGTAGACAAGCAGGAAGGGCAGCAGGCCCTTCACGGCGTGGCTCATCGGCACCTTTCCGACGCCGCAGACCACGTTCAGAACGGTGCCCACGGGCGGCGTGATGAGGCCGATCGACGTGTTGATCACGAAGACGAGGCCGAAGTAGACGGGGTCGATGCCGGCCATCTTCACGATCGGCATGAACAGCGGCACGAGGATCAGAATCGTCGGGCTCAGGTCCATGACCATGCCGACCAGCAGCACGATGATCATGATGGTCGCCATCAGCAGCTTGGGATGGTCGATCAGCGGGCCAAGCATCTCGGCGAGCTGTTGCGGAAGCTGCGCCACGGTGATCAGCCAGGCGGCGACCATGGCCGAGCCCACGAGGAACATCACCATCGAGGTGGAACGCGCGGCACTTACCAGCACCTGGTAGAACTTGGCCAGCGTCAGCTCGCGGTAGACCAGCGTCGAGACGGCGATGGCGTAGACCGCGGCGACCACGGCGGCCTCGGTCGGGGTGAAGATCCCGAAGCGGATGCCGCCGATGATGATGATCGGCAGGAACAGCGCCCAGATCCCGTCGCGGAAGGCGGCGCGGCGCTCGGCCTTGTCGGCCTTCTTGAACACCTGCACGTCCTCCTTGCGGATGACGATCGACCAGACGATGACCAGCGCCATGCCCATCATCAGGCCGGGCACGATGCCGCCGATGAACAGCTTGGCGATGGAGATGTTGCCGGCAACGCCCATGATGATCAGCGGCAGCGACGGCGGGATGACCGGGGCGATGATTCCGCCCGAGGCCATCAGGCCCATCGAGGGCGCCTCGGGATAGCCGGCCTTCTTCATCATCGGGTAGAGGATCGAAACCAGCGCCGCCGCATCCGCGACCGCCGAGCCCGACAGGCCGGCGAGCAGGACCGAGGTGAAAATCGCCACATAGCCGAGCCCGCCGCGACGGTGCCCGAGAAGGGCCGAGGCCAGCCGGACGATCCGGGTGGACAGACCGCCCACGGACATCACCTCCCCGGCGACCAGGAAGAACGGAATGGCGAGCAGCGGGAAGCTGTCGACCCCGTTCAGCAGGGACTGCGCGAGGATGTTGGCGCTGAACATGTCCATCTGCACCATGAGCGCCATGGCGCTCAGCAGCAGGGCAAAGGCGACCGGAAGCCCGAGCAGGATGCTCCCGAGCAGGACGGTGAGGAACAGGATGAGGGTCATTGTTTGTCCTCGCCTTCCGAAACGGGCGCGTCACGCACGACGTGCTCCAGCGGTCCGAAGATATGGGCGACCGCGACGATGGCCATGAGCGCACCGGAGATGACTCCGGCCAGGTAGAGCAGGCCGGTCGGCAGGCCGGTGAGTTGCGAGATGTTGTGCCAGTTGGCGATGGTCTGCTGGACCGATCCCCAGAACAGCATCCCCGCCGAGACCAGCACGATCAGCCAGATCACCTTGCGGATGTAGGGGACGAGGGCGGGGAACAGGACCTCGGAGAACTCCGACACGGCCAGGTGTTCGCCGCGCCGCAGGACGCCGACGGAGCCGAGCATCACGACCCAGACGAAGCCGAGCCGCGACAGCTCGACCGAGGGGCGCAGGCCCGAGTGGAAGCCGTAGCGCAACACCACGTTGATGAAGACCAGCGCGATCATTGCGGCCATGAGGACCGCCATCACGGTGTCGATGGCCTTCCAGAAGGTTTCGATGAATTTACCCAACGGTCCTCCTCCGTCTTGGATGAGCGATGTCATCCGGCCGTCGCGCTGTCCGGGAGGGGGTGCACGGCTGGCCCGCGATTCTCGCTGTATGGTCGATGGTATCGATACCAAATCGACCCGTCAATATCGCTGTTTCCGGTATCGGCCATGCGACGAGCGACTGACTGTGACCTGGACAAATAGTGACAACTCATTGAACATAAATTGACAATTGACGCTCGATCCAAGGAGAGACCGATACCTCTCCGGGTGCGTCAAATCATGGCGGTCGGGTTGGATGGAGCGGGTGTTCCGGCGGCTATGCACCGCCGGAACATTGCGCGTTGGGCTCAGGAGAAGGCGATCTGGGCCTTCATTGCGCAATTTCGGTCGGAGGCGACCTTGAAGGCCTCCTCCGCCGCGTCGAGCCCCACGGTGTGGGTGATCAGCGGCTTTACGTCGATCAGACCAGCCTGCATCAGTTTCACGCCGGTGAAGAACTCGGCATGGAAGCGGAAAGAGCCGCGCAGCTCCAGCTCCTTGGCGGTGATTGCCATCATGGGCAGAGACATGTCGCCGCCCAGCCCGAGCTGTGCGATGATTCCGCCCGGGCGCAGCGCCGCGATCCCGGCCGCCAGCGCCGGCGCGGCGCCGGAGCATTCGAACAGCACGTCGAAATAGCCCTTGCCAGCCAAGTAGGGCGCAAGCCCGTCGGGGTCGGTGCCGGTATTGACGGTGATGTCCACGCCGTTCTTGCGCGCCATCTCCAACGTGAAGTCCGACAGGTCGGTCGCCACGATCTCAGCCGCGCCCGCGCGCCGCGCCGACAGGGCGCAGAGCAGCCCGATCGGGCCGCAGCCGGTGATCAGCACCCGCTTGCCCAGCATCTCGCCGCAGCGGCGCGTGGCGTGCAGCGTCACCGCCAGCGGTTCGGCCATCGCTGCCTCGCCGGGGGTCAGCCCGTCGGCCGGAGCGCATTGCCGGGCATCGGCCACCAGAACCTCGCGGAAGGCGCCCTGGATGTGCGGGAAGGGCATGGCGGAGCCGTAGAACCGCATGTTCTCGCACCGGTTGTGCTGCCCCTCGAGACAGTACTGACAGTGATAACAGGGCCGCGACGGCGACACGGCGACGAGCTGCCCGACGCGCAGCCCTTCGACGCCCTCACCGAGCATTGTGACATGCCCCGCGACTTCGTGGCCGAGGATCATCGGCTCCTTCAGGCGGATCGCGCCGAAGCCGCCGTGGTTGTAGTAATGCAGGTCGGAGCCGCAGACCCCGCCGGCGGCGAGCCGCACCTGGACCTCACCCGGACGGGGGGTGTCGCTGTCGCGTTCCTCGATCCGCAGGTCTTTCGCGGCGTGGATGACGATGGATTTCATGGCGTGCCTCAGAGAACCGGGGTGAGCAGGTCGCGGCCTGCGAAATGGGCCGAGAGGTTGTCGCGCACGAGCTGGCCCATCGCCTTGCGGGTCTCGACCGTGCCCGAGGCGTGGTGCGGCTGCAGCAGGACGTTGTCGAGCGCCAGGAACCGCGGGTTCAGCGCCGGCTCGCCCTCGAAAACATCGAGCGCGGCCGAGCCGAGCTTGCCGCTTTCCAGCGCGTCGAGCAGGGCCTCCTCGTCGATGTTGGAGGCGCGGGAGATGTTGATGACCATCCCCTCCGGCCCGAGCGCCTCGATCACCTCGCGCGAGACGATGTGCCGCGTCTCGGCGGAGGCCGCCAGCGTCACGAACAGGTAGTCGGAGCGCGCGGCCAGCGCCACCGGATCGGCGATGAACTCCCAGTCCGGCGCATAGTCCTTGGCCGCCACGTCGCTATAGGCGATCTGCATGTCGAAGCCAGCAAGCCGCCGGGCGACCTCGAAGCCGATCCGGCCAAGGCCCAGCATGCCCGCGCGCATCCCGTGGACGCGGCGGCGCAGCGGGTAGAGCCCCTTGGAGGCCCAGCTTCCGTCGCGCACCCAGGCCTCGGCCCCCACCATGCCGCGCGCCTGGCACAGCATCATCGCGACGCCGAGGTCGGCGACGTCGCGGGTCAGGACGTCGGGGGTGTTGGTCACGCGGATGCCGCGCTCCCGGCAGGCGGCTAGGTCGACCGCGTCGTACCCAACGCCGTAGACCGAGATCACCTCGAGGTTCGGGCAGGCCGCGATCATGGCGCGGTCCGCGCCCAGTTCGCCGCGGGTAGCGATGCCGCGAATCGCCGGCCCGACCTCCTCGAGCAGCGCCGCCTTGTCCGGCGCATCGAAGTACCGATGCACGGTAAACGCCTCGTTCAACGGGATTTCGTCCCATTCCGGATAGGGGCCAACTTGCAGGATTGCCGGGCTTCCCATGATCAGATCTCCAAGCCTTGACATTGAATGGTATCGTTACCATAAACAGACCGCGGCGGATTTGTCGAGCCACAAACGGGAGCGAGCGTCATGGCGACTGGAACCGAACTCTTTGATCTCAGCGGAAAGACGGCGATGGTGACCGGTTCGTCGCAGGGCATCGGACTCGCGCTCGCCAGGGGGCTGGCGGAGGCTGGAGCCGCCGTGGTGCTGAACGGCCGCGACGTGGCCAAGCTCGCCCGTGCCGCTCAGGACCTGCGCGCTGTAGGCGCCAAGGTCTACGAGCTGCCCTTCGACGCCACCGACCATGCCGCGGTGCGCGCCGCCGTCGACAAGTTCGAGGCCGAGACCGGCCCGATCGACATCCTCGTGAACAACGCCGGGATGCAACACCGCACCGAGCTCGAGAACTTCCCCGAGGACGCTTTCCAGCGGCTGCTGCAGACCAACATCGCCAGCGTCTTCAACGTCGGTCAGGCCGTCGCCCGCCACATGATCGCGCGCGGCCACGGCAAGATCATCAACATCGCCTCGGTGCAGACCGCGCTCGCGCGGCCCGGCATCGCCCCCTACACCGCCACCAAGGGCGCGGTGGGCAACCTGACCAAGGGGATGGCGACCGACTGGGCCAGGCACGGGCTCCAGTGCAACGCCATCGCGCCGGGCTATTTCGATACGCCGCTGAACGCCGCGCTGGTGGCCGATGCCGATTTCAGCGCCTGGCTGGCCAAGCGCACCCCGGCAGGCCGTTGGGGCGAGGTCGAGGAGTTGGTGGGCGCCTGCATCTTCCTTTCTAGCCCCGCGTCGAGTTTCGTGAACGGGCACACGCTGTACGTTGACGGCGGAATCACCGCGTCGCTCTGACGGCCCGGCCCCGAAACCGCAAATGGAGGAGATAGCGATGACCCTGAACGTTGCCCTGATCGGCGCCGGCGCCATGGGAGGCGCCATCGGCACGCGGCTGGTGGAAACCGGCTGCACCCTGACCGTTTTCGATCTCGACCCCGAGAAGGTCGCCGCGCTGACCGACAAGGGCGCCCGCGCCGCCGGATCGGCGGCCGAGGCCGCGGCGGCGAGCGACTATGTCATCACCAGCCTGAACTCGGCCCGGATCGTGGAGCTTGCCGTCTTCGGCGCGGGCGGTGCGGCCGAGGGCGCGAAGCCCGGCACGCTGATCATCGACATGTCGTCGATCGACCCCGAGTCGACCAAGGCGCTGGCCGCCCGCGCGGCCGAGGCCGGCCTGCGGTGGGTCGACAGCCCACTCTCCGGCGGCGCTCCCAAGGCGCTGATCGGCGAGCTGACCCTGATGGCCGGCGGCGAGGCGCAGGACGTCGCCGACGCCCACGCGGTGCTGAAGCACGTCTCCAGCAACTACACCCACATGGGTCCCTCCGGAGCCGGCCAGACCACCAAGCTGATCAACCAGGTGCTCTGCGGGCTCGGCTTCCTCGCCATCGCCGAGGCGACGCAGCTCGCCCAGGACGCCGGCGTCGATGCAGAAAAGATCCCGCAGGCGCTCAAGGGCGGCCGTGCCGACAGCGCGCTGCTGCAGGAATACATGCCGCGGTTCGCCACCCGCGACTACCGGCGGACCGGGCGCATCGACAACATGGTCAAGGATCTCAATGGCGCGCAGGATCTCGCCCGCCTGACCAACACCTCGATGCCGCTCACCGCCGTCTGCGCCGAGGTGCACAGGATGCTCACCGCCGCCGGGCTGGGCGGCGAGGATCAGGCTGCGCTTATGGAGTATTTCAAGGGCCTGGACAGGGAGAAACTCTCGTGATCACGCGTTACGCATTGTTCGAAGGCACCATCAAGGACGGCAAGACGGACGCCTTCCGCGCCGCCATCCGCGACCGGCTGGTGCCGGTCCTGCGCACCTTCGACGGGGTGCTGGAAGTCTCCATCGCGTTCACCGACGAGCGCGACGACGGCGCCCCGGACCTGCCGCTGATCATGGCGGTCAGCTATCCCGACGTCGAAACGATGCAGGCCGCGCTCTCCAGTCCCAGGCGTCAGGCCGCCATCGCAGTTACCGGCGAGATCTTTGCCGAATGTTTTGACGGCCATATCCACCACCACGTCACGCAGCGCACGGCCTTTCCGATCTGATCGCCTGGGAGAGCGGGCGGCCGGGCGCGAAGCTGCCCAAAAGTCGTTCGCTCTCTTGCAGATGGCCGTTTTGACATCCACAAGGAGGTCATGACCCGCAAAGCGACAATGAAGGACGTAGCCAGGGCCGCGGGCGTCGCGCCCATGACGGTTTCGCGCGCCTTCAAGTCCAACGCCTCCGTGAACGCCGAGACCCGCGCCAAGGTGATGGAGGCGGCGGAGGCGCTCGGCTATGTCTTCGACAGCGCGGCCTCGAACCTGCGTTCCCGCAAGTCCGGGTTCGTCGCCGCGATCATCCCTTCGCTGAACAACGCGAACTTCGCCGACACCATCGGTGCGATGTCCAAGGTTCTGGAACGCGAGGGGCTGCAGATCCTGCTGGGCTACACCAGCTACAGCATCGAGGAAGAGGAGCGGCTCATCGAGAAGCTGCTGCGCCGCAGCCCGGAGGCGATCGTCCTGACCGGCGGGCACCATACGGAGCGCGCACGCAAACTGCTCGACAAGGCCACCGTTCCGATCGTCGAAACCTGGGACCTGCCCGAGCACCCGATCGAACATGTCGTCGGCTTCTCGAACAGCAAGGCCATGAAGGGGCTGGTGGATCACCTCGTCGACAAGGGCTTTACGAAGATCGCCTTTCTCGGCGGTGACGCCTCCGCCGACCTTCGCGGCCAGGCCCGCCTGATCGGCTTCATCGAGGCGCTCGAGCAGCACGGCCTCGACACCTCGCGCCTGATCGCGGCCGGCCCGGCCCCGGTCGCCATGCGCGAAGGCGCCCTCGCGATGGAGCACCTTCTGAAGGCCTATCCCGACACCGAGGCGGTGGTCTGCGTGTCCGACCTGACTGCCTTCGGTGCGCTGACGGAATGCCAGCGCCGCGGGATCCGGGTGCCGGAAGACATCTCCATCGCCGGTTTCGGCGCCTATGACATCTCGGCCTTCGCGCATCCCACGATCACCACCATCGAGGCCTTCTCCGCCGAGATCGGGCGCAAGACCGGCCAGATGATCGCCCGCCTGCTGCGGGGGGACGACCCGCCCGAGGGGCCGCAATGCGAAGAGATCAGCCCGCAACTCGTGGTGCGCCAGTCCACCCCCTAACAGCGACCGTGTCCATCAGGCCGCGAACCGCCAGTCACAGGGCGGCGACATCAGAGGGTACTTGCCTCCGGTGGCGTCGCTGAGGTCCTCGAAGACATCGCTTTCCGCTCGATCCCCTCGATAGAGGTCAAACAGAAGCCCTTCCAACGATTGCAGGCCGGTGCCAGTAGCGGCGGCTTCGATCAGGGCGCGGTGATCGCGATTGGTGTGACCAAAACGGTTCGGCCAGAAGGCTCTGATGATGTGACCGCCCCCCGACGGCATCGGTGTGCCAAGGTGGGTCTGCATCGATCCACAAAGGAGAGCGGTCATGTCGGAGATTATCACGGTCGGGCTCGATCTGGCGAAGAATGTCTTTCAGGTGCATGGGGCTGATGGCTCGGGCCAGCCTGTCCTGCGCAAGAAACTGCGGCGCGCCCAAGTGCTGGAGTTTTTCAGCCATCTGCCGTCCTGCGTTGTGGCAATGGAAGCCAGTGGCGGGGCGCATTTCTGGGGCCGCGAGATCGGTAAGCTTGGCCACGATGTGCGGCTGATCCCGCCCGCCTACGTTAAGCCCTTCGTCAAGCGGCAGAAGAATGACGCGGCCGATGCCGAGGCAATCTGCGAGGCCGCGCTGCGCCCGACCATGCGGTTCGTGCCGGTGAAGAGTGAGGAGGTCCAAGCGGCGGCGATGGTCTTCCGGGTGCGCGAGTTGCTGATCCGGCAGCGCACTCAGGCGATCAACGCATTGCGAGGGCATTTGAGCGATTTCGGGCAGATCGTGCCGCAAGGCGCGGCCAACGCATCGAAGTTGATCGCAAACGTCGAAGGCTCGGAATGCGACCTGCCTGCCGACGCCATCCCCACGCTCAGGGTCCTGATCGCGGCGCTGGCGCAATTGGAGGCAGAGATCGCCAAACTGGATGCCGAGATCTCCCGACGGGCCAAGGAGAATGAGGTGGCGCGACGCCTGATGACAGTTCCGGGGATCGGGCCACTCGTCGCAACGGCCATCGCGGTCCTGGCCCCGCCGCCCGAGACGTTCCGGAAGGCGCGGGACTTTGCGGCATGGCTCGGCCTCACACCGAGGCAGCATTCGACGGGAGGCAAGCAGCGCCTCGGCGCCACGACCAAGATGGGCGAGCGTTCCCTGAGGCGGCTGCTGATCATCGGGGCGAACAGCGTCATCATCAAGCGGCACGTCCATGCCGCGGCCAGCCCGGGCACCTGGCTCGGCGGGATGCTGACGCGCAAGCCGCCGATGCTGGTGCGGGTGGCGCTGGTTAACAAGATGGCGTGGATCGTCTGGGCGCTGATGGCTCGCGGTGGCGTTTACCAATCTCCGGCTGCGGCGGCGTAAGCCCGTCGTCGGTCGCGAGGACGTCGGAGCGGAAGAGGGCAAGGAGAGGTTTGGCGCAACGGTCGTGAGACAGGATCGGGAGAACCAGTGTGCAACAGAGTGCCATCGAGCACGCGGCTTTGATCTGGACTCGATCTTCGAACACCATACGGGCCCGCGGCATATGTGACGCCGCTAACGAGGCCGGACACATGTCAGCACCCAACGATGCGCCAGAACCAGTTCCTCAGATTACCTCTTGCGCATGGGGCGGTTACACATGTTGCACAAAAGATGTGAGGGCCGAGGTTCCCCTTTCCCCGGACGGACTTATTCCACGGCCACAATGACAGGTATGCCACGCGCGGTGTGGCCGTTGAGAACGACGATGCGGAGCTGGATTTCAGCAACCTGGCGATCGAAGTCCCGAGCCTTGCATTGACCGGCAGTGGTTTGCTTGCAAACCATGAGAGGGGGGCGCTGGACTAGGTAACGTGACGGCGGGAAAGACCCGCCCCTGCGAACTTGGGGGCTGCGGGTGGCGACAGATAAATTCCAGCCAGTTGCGGCCGGCGACAGATACGACGTCCGATCCGAAATTCATCAACTGAAGTGCTCATCAGGGCTCCTCAGATTGGGCGGGAACCGGTCATCGCCGCGTCCAAAATCAAGGCCCGGGTTGCGGACGAAGCGAGCCTTGCTACTCACCCGATAAATGACCGCTTCAGATTGGCAGCAGATAAAGCGAAAAAGCACCAAGGCCGAACAACAGGTGCTCCGGTGAACGCCTGCGCTCACTGCTGCGCACCGGCGGGTGCTGCTGGCCGCGCAGCCGTTCGCACGAACAGCAAACACCGGCACTTCGTTGGAATTTTCTGGCGCGTTCGTACCTAGGCTGCCAAGCTCAAAATCCGGGTCGTCGAGGGTCAATCCAGGAGAGAACTCAATGCAATCCTTCCGCTTCGGCGAATTCGTCCTGGCGCCGGACGAGCGCAAGCTGACTCGCGACGGGATCGAATTGACTCTGGGCGCCCGAGCTTTCGACATGCTGAGCTTTCTTGTCGCGAATCGTCACCGCGTCCTTACCAAGGCAGAGATACTCGACGCTGTCTGGCCGGAGATCGCGGTCGAGGAAAGCAATCTGACCGTTCAGGTTTCGGCCCTGCGCAAGGCGCTTGGCCCCAAGTCGCTTGCGACGATACCGGGCCGGGGATACCAGTTCGTGCTTTCAGTGGAAGAGGACGCGCCCGCGCCCAAACCAGGCGCTGAAAACCCCGCCAGCAGGAGTCCCAAGATCCTTGTGCTCCCGTTCGCAAATACCTCGAACGACCCCGATCAGGAATATTTCTCTGACGGGATCACCGAGGACATCATCACCGATCTCTCGAAGGTCGCCGCCCTGTCGGTCGTCGCCCGAAACACGGCCTTTACTTTCAAGGGCCGCGCCATTGACGTTGCTCAAACAGCCGAAAGCATGGGTCTGACCCATGTGGTCGAGGGCAGTGTGCGCAAATCCGGTAATCGGATCCGTATCAACGCCCAACTCGTTGATGGCGCGACCGGGCATCCGATCTGGGCGGATCGCTTCGACCGCGACCTGACCGACATCTTCGATCTTCAGGATCAGATTACCGAGGCCATCGTTGCCGCGCTCAAAGTCAGGCTTGTCCCGGCCGAGCGCGTGGCAATCCAGTCGCGCCCAACCGACAACCCCGAAGCCTATGAACTCTATCTCCAGGCGCGCTACCACCACACACGTCTGGACAGGCGCAACTTCGAGATTGCTGCCCGCCTCGCTCAACAGGCGCTCGATATCGACCCCGATTTTGGCCTGGCATGGGCGCTTCTGGCCATCAGTCGGACGGGGCTTTATGGTCTTTCGGGCTCGCCCGAACATGGGCTGGAGGCAGCCGAGCGCGCACTCGCTCTGAATCCCGACCTCGCAGAGGCGCTTGCGGCAAAGGCCTTCGTCCTGGCCGGTCTTGGTCGCTTCGACGAGGCTTTCGAGCTTCACGAACGCTCGCTTCAACTCGACCCGAATTCCTACGATGTTCGCTTTCTATACGGGCGAACGTGTTTCCAGACCGGTCGGCACGAGGAAGCCATTTTGCACTGGGAACGCGCAACCGAACTTTCAGAAGCGGATTTGGCGGCCACCTCGCACGTCGCCATGTGCTACAGGGCAACAGGCCAGCACGAGAAGGTTCTGGACACAGCCCGCCGCACGCTTATGCGGGCGGAACGCGTGCTTTCAGAGAACGCGTCGGATTCCTACGCATTGATCAGCGGGGTCAATGCCCTTGCGAAACTGGGCGAAGCCGAACGCACCAAGCAATGGGCCGTGCGGGTCAAGGCCATTGATCCCGATGATCCAAGCATCGACTACAACATTGCTTGCGCAATGGCGCTGCTCGGCGAAACAGAGACCGCGCTTGACGCGCTGGAAGCCTGCCTCCCGCAGGTCGACCCCGTTACCTTCTCTGTCTGGGTAGCGCAGGACAACGACCTCGACTCCCTGCGCGATCTCCCTCGCTTTCAGCACCTCATTCGCGGCCTCGATGCGCGAGCGGCCGGCGTCGGGGCATAGCGCTGGTCCGTTCACTCCCTTCTTTTGGTTTGGAACCCGCGTTGCTTGCAATCTGGCAACAAAACGATGGCTTCGTCAGGAAATCTCAGCGTATTCCCGCCGGACACTTCAGGGCGGAGTGCTGCAGGCACTCCTCGTGAGCGACTGGCACCAAGGCCAGAACGCCGAGGCTCTTGGCTCGGTGCCGCAACTCGGCACTTGTTGCCGGGCATGTGAGCCCATCGCGAAGTGTCGCGGATGGCCAGTGTCGCCCCGGGCCCCGGGTGCATCGTCGCTGCGGTCTTCCTGAGCGCCGACCGGCCAGAGTGAATCAGCGACACAGGTAATCGACGATGCGGCGGACCGTGGAGCGGTGCCCGGCCTTGGCGATTTCGTTCATTGGGTCGGGCGCAATTCGGACGGCCAGGTGCGGCATGAGATCCGTCAGCTTCCAAACCTCGGCCGCGGCGGTGTCGCGCGCCTTCCGCATCTGGCGGCCACGGGCGTTCAGGTCGTTGTAGGCGTCGGTGTTGAAGGTGGTCATGGACTTGGCTCCGGGTTTGGGTGTTTCGTTGATCCCAACCTGCAAGGGCCTCGGTTAGGCGTCCTGAAGCCGATCCCAAATCCTACCTAAACGTTCCTAAACGGTCCGAACCCTGCGGTTGGCCGAACTTGCCCCCCCCCCCGACGGTGAAGGTCCGATAGGCCGGCTTTCGTGACCTCTGCCTACCGGACCTCCGATCCGATCGGGAAGAAGGCCCGCTTGCCGACGTTCATGCTGGATGCTGCACTCGGTACGAACGTCTCAGTTGGGCTCAGAGCCGACTTGCGACAGCGCAGTGAACATTTCGGATTCAAGCGAATGTGGATGTCGGCCTTTAGCGATAATCCATGAGCTGTTCGTGCCTACAGCGAAAGTCCGGATTCCGCCCTTCTTGAAGTATGCTGCGGTTGCGAACGGCGCTGGTGGACAACAATCGTGAACGTCGGAAGCGCGCGGACAGCTGCAGCACGCCTCGGTTTCCAATTCGATTCCAACGTTCCTGAAAGCCGACTTGCAGGCCTATCTAAGGCAGCCGACGCTGGGTTGGCGCTGAGGATGGGAGTGGCGGATCTGAGGAAACGTCATGGAAAGCGTAAAGCTTCTGATGTGGTCCCCGGAAACGCTCCCGATTTTGGTTAGAGTTTTCCGCATCGAATCCCTGGCTGGGAGAGGAGCGGATTGCGATGAAAGCATCGAAGTTCACGGACGAGCAGAAGGCGTTCATCATCAAGCAGGCGGAGGACGGAACCTCCGTTGCGGAGGTCTGTCGCAAGGCTGGCATCAGCTGGGCGACATTTTTCAATTGGAAGAAGAAGTACGCCGGGCTGATGCCGTCCGAGATGAAGCGGCTCAGGGAACTCGAACAGGAGAACTCGCGGCTGAAGGAGATCGTGGCTGATCTCTCGCTCGACAAGGAGATGCTGCAGGACGTCATCAAGCGAAAGCTCTGAGGCCTGCCCGGAAGCGGACGCTGGTCGATGAAATGCGGGCGGATTGGCAGGTGTCGATCCGCCGTGCTTGCGCGGTGATCCGGTTCGATCCCAGGACCTACCGCTACAAGTCTCGTCGGCCCGGACAGGCCGCGTTGGAACAGCGGATCAGGGAGATTTGCCAAACTCGCGTGCGGTTCGGATGCCGGCGCGTCCACGTGCTGCTTAAGCGAGAGGGCTGGGAGATCAACGCGAAGAAGATCTATCGCATTTACAAGGAGGTGGGCATGCAGCTCAGGAACAAGACGCCGAAGCGCCGGGTGAAGGCAAAGCTTAGGGAGGACCGTGCGGAAGCCGTCGGGCCGAACGAAGTCTGGGCCATGGACTTCGTACATGACCAACTGGCAACGGGGCGAAAGATCAGGGTTCTTACGGTTGTCGACACCTTCTCACGCTTCGTGCCGGTGCTCGATCCGCGGTCCAGCTACCGTGGCGAGGATGTCGTAGCGACCCTCGGTCGCGTCTGCCGGCGAATTGGCTATCCGGCCACAATCCGTGTCGACCAGGGCAGCGAGTTCATCTCGCGCGATATGGACGTCTGGGCCTATCAACGCAGTGTCACGCTCGACTTCTCGCGACCGGGAAAACCGACGGACAACGCCTTCATCGAGGCGTTCAATGGGCGGTTCCGGGCGGAGTGCCTGAACAGCCACTGGTTCATGAGCCTTGAAAATGCGGCCGAAAAGTTGGAGGCTTGGCGTAGAGACTACAATGAGGAACGGCCGCACAGTGCCATCGGGCACAAGGTCCCGGCGGACCTGATGAAATCAGCGCACGATACCAGGCCGTGCGCCTGATCGAATGGCGGAAACTCTGACAACGACAACGCCCGCGGACGCGTTGGGTAGTACATCAAAACCTGAACAGAACTAACCTATAAACGCGGACTCTTCGAGGAGCCGGTCAGTGCCGTCATGATCGAGTGCCAACTCGATCGCGGGATCGAGGACGAGCGGGGAGGGCGGGTGCCGAAAGGTGGGGTTCGGTGTCGTGCAACACTCCGCCGGAGCCGACGCGCGCCGCAAGTGGTCGAACATGTCGCACCATTTTCCATATCCGTTGACGACAGACACAGCCGCATGGATCGTACCAGCAATACGCATAAACATATTCGCAGGAGATTATTCTATGGGAACGATCGCGCGCACCGGTGCCGGGCTGGCAATCGGTGGGGTCTCGCTGGCGCTTCTGCTATCGGCCGTTGGCGTGATCCACGATGCCTGGTCGGACCGGGTCGGCAGCGCGGGCAAGACCAAACAACCGCGAGAGCGGAGCTATTCCGTAAACGTCGCGACACTGACGGTCGAGACGGTTGCTCCGATCATCACGGCCTACGGACACCTGGAGAGCGGCCGGACGCTGGAGCTGCGCGCTGCGGTTGCCGGCAAGCTCGTGTCGTTGTCAGAGGATTTCCGCGACGGTGGGGTGGTCGAGGCGGGCGATTTGCTCTTCGCCATCGACCCGGCAAGACTGGAAACCGCTTTTGCGCTGGCAGAGACCGACGTCGCCGAAGCGGTGGCGGCAAAGGCGGAAGCGGAGTCAGCGCTGGAGCTTGCGCGGCTCGAGGCTGAGGCGTCCCGTGAACAGCTGGAGCTTCGCCAGCAAGCGGCGGAACGTCAACAGGGGCTGCGGGAGCGGGGCGTGGCGACAGAGGCGGATGTTGAAGCGGCCACCCTGTCGAGGGCCGCAGCGGCACAGACATTGCTGAACCGGCAGCAGGTGGTGGCTGGCGATGAGGCACGCCTGGCGCAGGCGGAGATTGCCCTGCAGCGCAAGACGATCGCATTGGAAGAAGGCCGACGCGACCTTTCCGAGGCCGAACACCGCGCGCTCTTTGCAGGCGTTGTCAGCGATGTGACAGCCATCGAGGGGCGGCTGGTTTCGGTGAACGAGCAGCTCGGTGTGCTGATCGATACGGGCGCGCTGGAGGTAGCCTTCCGGGTCACGAGCAACCAATACGCAAGGCTTCTGAACGATCAGGGGGCGATGCGAAAGGCAGATGTCGAAGTGCTGGTGCAACGCGGACGCAGCACGACCACCGTTCCGGCCAGGCTGGACCGCGCCGGGGCCGAGCGCGAAGAGGGGCAGATCGGCCGGCTTGTCTATGCGCGGCTGACGGACCCGGACCCGAACTTCGTTCAGCAGGGGGATTTCGTGACCGTGCGCATCCCCGAACGGCCGCTGGAAGGTGTGGCTACGGTTCCCGCCTCGGCGGTCACGACGTATGGAAAGATCCTGCTGATCGGAGACGACAACCGGCTGGAAGAATATCAGGCAACGCTGCTACGCCACCAGGGCGACGAGATCATTGTCGGGGACGTGCCCTTCGGACGTCAATTCGTCGAGGTTCGCGCCCTCCAGCTCGGGCCGGGCATCCAGGTTACGCCCATCGTTCCTGCGCCTGAGAGCGCGTCGTTCACCGCTCCCATCGCCCCGGCCACGTCCGACACCGTCGCTCTCGACGATGACCGGCGCGCGGCCATCATCGCCTTCATCGAAGCGAGCGAACAGATGAAGCCGGAGAAACGGGAGCAGTGGCTGGCTGAGCTCGCCCAACCCGAGGTGCCCCGCGCAACGGTGGAGAGGTTCGAAGCCAAGATCGCGGAGGGCCAGTGATGTCGGAACGGTCGGGCGGCTTTCTGGGCTATTTCGCCCGCCACAATACCGCGGCGAGCTTCGTCATGGTGGTGTTGCTGGTGCTCGGGATCGTCGCCACAGGCAAGATCCGGTCGCAGTTCTTTCCCGACGTGGTGATCGACACCATCACGGTGACAGTGGCCTGGGACGGCGCCGGGCCGGAGGAACTCGACCGTTCCGTTGTCGCATTGCTGGAGCCGGCACTGCAGGGGGTCGAAGGGGTTACCGACTCAACAGCCGTCTCCAAGGACGGCTCGACCACCGTGACGCTGGTGCTGGAGCCGGGCTGGGACATGGCGCGCGCCACTGAGGAAGTGAAGGCGGCAGTGGACGGCGTCAACACTCTGCCGGAAAGCACCGACGAGCCCGTCGTGCGACGCGGCGCCTGGCGGGACAAGGTGACCGAGGTGGTGATCTGGGGGCCGATCGCGCCGGATCAACTGGGACGGATCGGCGACGAGTTCATGTCCCGCCTTTACCGCGAAGGCATCACGCGGACCGCGATCACCGGGGTCGCCGCGCCCCAGATCGAGGTGGACGTGCCGGAGGTGGCGCGTATCCGCCACGACATTTCGTTGGAGGAGATCGCCGCGGCCATCGCTCGGGCGGTGGATACCCGTCCTGCGGGTGAGGTGGCAGGCAGCTCGGTGCGGCTCCGCGCGGGCGACGAAATCCGCGACGCCGACGCGATCCGAAACCTCGAGGTGCGGGTCAACCCGGATGGCTCCAAGCTCTACCTGCGCAATGTCGGCCGCGTGAACCTCACCGGCTCCGATGCCGGACGCGCCTATTTAGTTGGCGATGATCCGGCCGTGCTGATCCGGGTCGACCGCTCTGCCGAAGGCGACGCGATCCGGATGGAGGGCACTGTCCGCACGCTCGCTGCAGAAATCGGCCCGGAGTTGCCCGAAGGGGTGGAGATTGCGCTGATCAACACTCGCGCGCAGGACATCACCGACCGGCTCGATATCCTGATCGAGAATGGTCTCTCGGGGCTGGCACTGGTGCTGATCACGCTCTTCCTGTTCCTGTCGGCGCGCACGGCCTTCTGGGTCGCCATGGGGATTCCAGTCTCCATGCTCGCGGCCATCGCAGTGATGTATGCCGCGGGGCTCACCATCAACATGATGTCGCTCTTCGCGCTGATCATCACCCTGGGTATCGTCGTCGATGACGCCATCGTTGTCGCCGAACATGCCGACCATCGCCACCGAACGCTGGGCGAGCCACCGGACGTGGCCCCGGTCAACGCCATCCGGCGGATGCTCGGCCCGGTCGTCGCGTCCACCATCACCACGGTGCTGGCCTTCGTGGGGCTTCTGTTCGTTGGTGGCGGCTTCGGCCGGCTGATCGCGGACATTCCCTTCGTGGTGGCGGCGGTCCTGATCGCCTCGCTGATCGAGAGCTTTGTCATCCTGCCCAACCACATGCGCCACGCGCTGGCGGCTGGCACACGGCAGCGGTGGTACGACTGGCCCTCGACGCAATTCAACCGCGGCTTCGCGTGGTTTGCCGAAACGCTCTTCGCGCCCGTCATGCGGTGGGTGATACGGCTGCGCTACCTCGTGGTCTCCGGATTGATCCTGCTGCTGGCCCTGTCCTTTTCCACCGTCTTGCGCGGCGAGGTGCCGTGGGCCTTCTTCACCGCCCCCGAGCGGGGATCGGTCACCGGAAATTTCGCCTTCCTGCCGGGAGCGACGCGGGAAGACGCACGTGACATGGCCCGAGAACTCGACCGCGCCGTCGCCGCCGTCGCCGGCGAGCTCACGGCGGCAGATGGCGGCTCTCCGGTGATCCACTCGGTCACGCAGATCGGCGGGACCGCCGGCAAGGGCATTCCGGGAGAGGCGACGCTCGATCCGGACGCGCTCGGTTCCATCGACATCGGCCTCGTCGGCGAGGATCAGCGCGAATTCTCGGCGCAGGATTTCGTCCGCGCCCTGCAACAGGAGGTTGCGCGACCGGCCGGTCTGGCGTTGCTCTCCTTCCGCAGCCAGGGCGCGGGGCCGGGCGGGGATTCGCTGGCGGTGAACTTCTACGGCCCGGACTCATTCGTGCTTAAGGCTGCGGCGGAGGAGCTGATCGCCGCGCTTGGCGTCTATCCGGAAGTGACCGGCCTTCAGGATAGCCTGCCGATGGGCAAGGAGGACATGGTGCTCGAGCTCACGCCGCAGGGCGAGGCGCTTGGCTTCACCACCGAGGCCATCGGCGTCGAGCTCTTCGCGCGGCTCAACGGAATCACGGCGGCGGAATTCCCGGCCGGCACGCGCACCACGAAAGTCACAGTGCGCTTGCCGGAGGCGGAACAGCAGGGCGACTTCCTGCAGTTCACGCGCCTGCGGACGCCCAACGGCGAATGGGTGCCGCTCGGAGAGATTGTCACGACGGTCAGCACGCCGGCCTTCTCGACCGTCAACCGCGAAAACGGACGCCGTCTTGTGACGGTCACCGGCAGCCTTGCCGAGGACAGCCCGGAACGCGCGGCGGAAATCGGCGCGGCCCTGCGCAACGAGATCCTGCCGGAGATCGCCGAACGGCACGATCTCGCCTGGGAACTCGGCGGGCTTTCGATACAGGAGGATGCGTTTCTCGACGAGGCGATGGTCGGTTTCCTGCTCTGCATTCTCGGGATCTACCTCGTGCTGGGCTGGGTCTTCGGCAGCTGGTACCGCCCACTGATCGTCCTCGCCGTCATCCCGTTTGGCTTGATCGGCACAATCTGGGGCCACGCGCAATTTGGCCTGGCGATGTCTCTTTTCACCATCATCGGACTGATCGGCATGTCGGGGATCATCATCAACGACGCCATCGTGCTGGTGACGACCGTGCAGGATTACGCGTGCCGCATGGGTATAACGCAGGCCGCGGTGGCCGGCGCGAAAGACCGGCTGCGGCCGATCTTGCTCACCACATTGACCACCGTTCTCGGCCTCGCCCCGCTCATGTTCGAAGAGAGCCGCCAGTCGCTTTTCCTCAAGCCGACCGTGGTGACACTGGTCTACGGTCTGTCGGTCGGCTTCTTCATCGTGCTTCTGATGGTCCCCGCGCTGCTCGTGATCCAGGCCGATGTCGCCCGGTCACTCCGCTCGCTCCGCCGGATGCTCTCGTTGCGCCATCGCAACCGGGCTGGTCGAGCGCTGGCAATGTTTGCGGCGGCTGCGATCGTGCTCGTCAATGCGGCGGTGTTCTGGCCCGGCTCCGGCGCCGATCTTGCCACGCGCCTCGTCACTGGCGCCGGTGGGGATCTCCCTTCCCGACAGGCAGCGATGGTCGCCGCGATCACTCTCTCCCTGGCAATCGGAGGGGCCTTCGCCATTCTCGCATCGATACCTGTTCGGAAAGCGAAACGACACCAGACTTCGCCACACTAGGTCGCATCTTTGCGTCCGATCGGTGGGGTGGCGCTCCGAGGTGTTGTTCCGTCATTTGACGGCCGGTTCTGGCCGGCCGCGCAACAGGACCGTAGGGTATGCGCCGGTGCGCCCCGTGATGGCGTCACGCGATGTCCACCAGCGTCACGTCGAACGTCAGGGTCTTTCCGGCAAGCGGATGATTGGCATCCAGTTCGACGTGGCTCTCCGTGGCATTCGACACGACCACGGGAATGGACTGTCCTTCCGGCGTTTGCATGGATAGCTGCGTGCCCGGTTCCGTTGGTATGTGGTCAGGAATTGCTTCGCGCGGCACAGCCTGGACCCGGCTCTCGTCGCGGGGGCCGTAGGCTTCGTCGGGAGAAACTGTCACTTCCCGCGTCTGGCCAATCTCCATCCCGATCACGCCGCGGTCCAGTCCGGAGATGATCTGGCCGCTTCCCACGGTAAACTCCAGCGGTTCGCGCCCTTCGGAGGCGTCAAAGACGGTGCCATCATTCAGGCGGCCCGTGTAGTGAACGCGCAGTGTGTCTCCGGCCTTGGCGGCTTGGGGCATGATATTTTCCTGTATGCTTGATGGGTTGCACCGAGGCCGCTGCATCGCGGGTTCTCGGCATTTCTCTCGTGCCATTACGCAAGGCGCAAAATCAAAAAACTCGGGCACAGTGCCTTGCTACCAGAACCGGGCGCATGTCGCAAATCGCGACCCACATGTCACACGGCCGTCAATCCGCGATAGCAGCGATGGTCGCATGCGACTTCTCCGTCTCGGACGCTTGTACATGTCCAGAAGGTCGGGCGGGCCGCCGTTGCCGCCTTTCTCCGCAAGCGTGAAGCTCTTCCCCGCCGCCCTCACGGTCAAACCGCAAGAACCGGCGCCCGAGGGGCGCCGGCCCGGTCATTGCCAGAGAACTTTCCTGTCAGTCACAACCAGGGTTTCGCCGGGTTGGCCATAGCTGCAAGCTGGTCGTGGTTGTCAGGTCAGTCGTCGAGAACGAATGTTACCATCATATTGACCTGGTATTCCGTGATCTCGCCGGCTTCGATCCTGACCTGCTGCTCCTTGACCCATGCGGACCGCACGCCCCGAAGGGTTTTCGAGGCGCGGTCGACACCGATGCGAACGGCATCTTCGAATCCAACCGTTGATGTCGCGGAAATCTCCGTCACGCGTGCAACGCTCATTTCTTTTCCTCCCAGGTTTGCTGGCTCATGGTCATCGCCATCAGGATGTGGCGTCTGGATATCGCTCAGGTCGCGGTCAGGTTGTTCAGCGACGTGACGATTGAATCGACGACAGGCTTGATGATGCCCGCGATTGCGCTGTCACCCATAAGCGCCTCGATGGCTTGGGTGATCTGCGGCAGAGCTTCTGACACAGCCGCGCCGACCGCGCTTCGGGCCTCGGTTGGAAGCGATCCGAACCCGGATCCGAGCGCGCCTAGATCGGCCTGGATCTTTTCGAGCGATGGCAGTGCTGCTTCGGCCGATGCGGCGTCGGTGATATTTCCGAGTGACTCGCTCAGGGAGTTCAGGCCCGCGTCGAGGCTCGCTGTGAACGTGCCCGCATCGACCGATACGGCGCTTGAATCTACGTTGTTCGTTTCGACAACGTCGCCTGATCGAAAGAGACCCGGCACGAGGAAAAGCAGAACAAAAATCGCGGCGGCGGCCAAGGCCCATGGCCACCAGGAACGCTTGGTTGGAGGGCTGGCATCGAGCGTCCTTGCGGCCGATGTGGGTGCGGCCGCTAGTGCCTGAGGCAGGTTGTCGAGGAGACCGGTCCCCTTCAACTCCTTCGCAAAATCCGCCGGCACAGCCTTCGCGATCGCGTCCTTTTCTGCCGAAAGGCGGTTCAGAAGTCCGGCCGCATCGAGGTTCTCATCGCGCGCGGTCTTCCCTAGAGCCCCCATGACTGTCGCCGCACCGAGACCGAGCAACTGGTTCGCCCCTTTGCCGGTAACACCTGCGTACGAGCCAAGTTTCGAAGCCAGTTGACCCGTCGTGTCGCCTCCCAGCAGCGCGTTCAGTGCCGTCGTGCCGTTGGCAGAAACAGAGGAAGAGTCTCCCGCAAGTGCGCCAGCAAGGTTGTCAAAGAATGCCGGCTGTTGTTGTTGCTCAGAGATGAGTCTCGACAGGGCGTTCGCGCCGTCGCCCTGCCGCCCGCGACCGAGAATCGTCGCGAGGAGCACGGGCACGATGGCATTGATACCTTTCTGAACGACAGCACTCGACAGCCCGAGCTGTTTGCTCACCTGGTCCGCAAGTGCAGGTGTAATGGCATTGGTGATCATCGAGACCATGGACATTCAAGACCCTCCCAAATGGTGTCTTCATCGAAATGCCCGAACCAGCTTTGCCGATAATTTTTCGGATACGATACAATAGGGCGCCATTCTTTGAAACTGTTTCCAGAGAGAGGCGCCTGAGCAAGGGCCGCTCTGTCGCCACGTCTTGAGATCCGATGGAGTTCACGAAGAAGAATGAACAGCCGCGGATAAAGTATGTTTTGTGAAATGAAAGGCCGATCGGTTCGCATGGGGGGCGAACGGAGCGGCCGACATGCTCTTCATGGAATGACCGGCGGACGCGGGTAACGCCAGGGGCCGGGAAACGCTCCGCCGCCGACACCGGCGGCAGGCTTCAAGATCGGTTTCGACCGCCGCGGGCAAAGAGAAGGATCAGGTAAAACACCCAGGACCCGATGGCGGACACGGCGGCCGCGACATAGGACCAGGCGGCGCTGCGCAGGACAGCGCGCACGCCCTCGATTTCTTTTGCATCATTGATGATTCGGTGGCTGACGAGTTGGTCAAGCGCCCTTCGGCTCGCGTCGATCTCCACGGGGAGAGTGATCAACGCGAAAAAGGTCGAGGCGCCGAACAGTATCGCTCCGATCCACGCCATTCGGGGAAGGTCCAGCATCAGTCCGCCGATGAAGATCCAAGGCGCGATCTGTGCACTGAGTTGCACGACCGGCACCAGGAGATTGCGCATCTCCAGCGCGAAATAGTCGTCTGCATCCTGGATGGCGTGACCAGCCTCATGCGCCGCGATCCCGATCGCCGCGACCGAGGGCGTATAGTAGATGCTCTGGCTCAGCCGAAGGGTCTTGCTTCGCGGATCATAGTGATCGCTCAGAACCCCTTCAGTTGCCTCCACGGCCACCTGCTCAAGGCCACGAGCATCCAGCAGGTACCGTGCGACCTGCGCGCCTGTCGCGCCGGAGAGAGCGGGCGTGCGGGAGTATTTCGCAACGTTGTACTTGATGCGGGATTGGGCATAGGCCCCGACAACAATGCCGGGCAGCACCAGAAGCCAGAAAAGCAGGTCGGTGGGCATAATATCTGTCCGCGGTTGGTCGCTGTCGTTCGCAAAGCATAGCAGCCGGACTCGACCAGTCCATGGAGCGCGAGGGACGGTCTCAAACAAAGCCGGGGAAACATGATGACACTTCGCTCGTGTTCGGCATGGCCGCTATGCCGACGGGCAACAGCGGTGGCGCGTTTCACCTCCCCTGGCATGCTCCCATCCGGTGACCCGGTTCGATTGCTACCGAAACCTTGATTGATACTGGAGGCCCGTCGCGCAGCCATTGTCCCCTGTTTGTGAGAATGGACCCAAAAGTGCTGTTGGTGCGCGCGTTCATTGTCGTTCGGCTTCGTCTTCGAGAGCCCGGCGGTCAAGGATGCGGATCCCGCCATACTCCGTTCGGACGATTCTGGCCTCGATGAGTTCGGCAAACGAGCGCCGGAACGCCGCGCGGCTCATTCCTGCCATCGCGCCAAGTTCGGTCTGCGTCGCATTCACGCGCCCGTCCTTTGTCGCGAGCCTCAGAAGCATGCGAGCAAACCTCGAGCGCGGGGGGAGCGCGACCGTCTCCACGAGAACCTTGAGCGTCAGCATGATTTTGGCATGGTTCAACCTGTAGAAGTAGACGATGTCCTCCGGTCGTTCCGAGAGATGGCGGAGCAGAGGTCGGGCCGGTATTGAGAGCACGAGGCTTTCGACGCGCGCAACGACGGACAGCCCACGCTTGGTCTCGGCAAGAAGCGCGGAATCGCCAATCCAGAACCCCGGCTGAGCACGGTGCAGAACGACCATCTCGTCGTCGGACAGCGGGACGGCGATATCCAGTTCCCCGTTCTCGAGGCCGAACACCCCGTTCGGCTCGTCCCCGACTTCGTAGAGATCCTCGCCAGCGCGATAGGTCCGCCAGTTGGCAAGCGCCAACATGCGTTCGCGGAAATCTTCCGGCTGCTCGGAGAACCATCCGGTGACTGCCAACACACTCGGAGCCGGAAGACCTCGCTGACCCTGTTGGTTCACCAAAACGACGCCCCCCGCGGTGCCAATCCACCTCGCATGCTAGCATGGACGCGGCGCGTTCCAATGGCCGTCCCCCGACAGCGTGGTCTCACATGATGCCTCGATGTCGACCCTTCGCCGGCCCGGTCTATCGGCGCCTCGGTAGGGCTGTCACGCGACGCCGGAGCACCGGCTCACCCGGGGCGCGATTTGCGGCGCTCGGACGCTCATGTCGATGGGCGTGCTTTCACTCCGGGATCACGGCGCCGATATCGCCCTCGAAAGGCGCGACGTCGGGAAGCACCGTGCGGCCCTTTGTGCCCGGCATGATCTCGAAGCGCGGGTCGAACTCGACCATCAGCGTCGCAAGTTGTGTCAGGATCGCGAGATCGCCCTCCGCTCGCATCGTGCCATCGGCCAGAAGCGCCTCCAGCTCCACCTCTCCCGCCATGACACGCTCGAGATCGGAACGGTTCACGGTCAGGCTGAGGTCTGCATCCTCGGCACGGAAGCCCGCAATGTTGGTCAGCGTCTGATTTGCCAGTTCGATGACGAAGCTCTCGCCGTTGTCGGGCGTCTCCAGGTTTATCACGAACGCGAGCCCCTCGGCGCGGCGGCTGTCCATCTTGATGGCGAGGAAGTTGAGGAACAGCTCGGTCGACATCGCGCGGATCACTTCCGGGCTGGAGCTGCTGGCGACGGTTCCCTGCGGGATGCCGGTGCGAAGCTCGTAGGCAGCGGCGAGGAAGCTGTTGCGGATGCCCGGGTTCTCCTGCTGGTAGCCGATCTGCTCGAACGCGTCGGCGAGTGCATCCTTCGCCTCATTGTTCTCCGGTTCGGCCTGCACCAACTTGTCGAGGATCTCGGTGGCAAGCAGGTAATCGCCGGCATCGTGCAACGTCCGGGCTCTGGCGAGGATTGCGGAAGCTCCCCCCATCATCTCGACGTAGAGCGGCGCGGAGTCGGAGGGGGCAAGCGGGATCAGCGTCGTCGGGTTGCAATCCCAGAAGCCGAGGTAGCGCTGAATCACGCCGCGGGCGTTGTGCTCGGGCGAGCCATGGTAGCCGCGGCAGTGCCATTTCGCCTGCAGGGCTTTGGGCACTTCGTAGACGTGGTGGATCTGGTTGATGGTCACGCCCTGGTTCGCGTAGTGCAGCACCTGGTTGTTCATGTTGGCATAGAGATCGCGCTGGTCGCGCAGCACCTCGCGGATGCGCTCGTTACCCCAGCGGGGCCAGTGGTGAGAGGCGAACATGACCTCGGCTTCCTGTCCGAAGCGATAGAGCGCCTCGTTGATGTATTTGGACCAGTTGAGCGGATCTCGGACCGGGGCGCCTCGCAGGGTGTAGATGTTGTGGAGCGTGGCGGTGACGTTCTCGGCCATCCACAGCGCCTTGAGATCGGGGATGTAGGTGTTCATCTCCCGTGGCGCCTCGGTGTTGGGCGTGTTCTGGAAGATCATCCGCACGCCGTCGACTTCGAACTCCTCGATCGGATCGGTAACGAAACGTGTCGGCGCAATCAGGCCTGCGGTCCCGGCCGGGATGCGGTGCCCGAGTCCCTGGCTGACGAAGCCATGTGGCGCCACCGGGAGAAGCAGACCGTACTGGTAGAACAGCCGCCGGTTCATGGCATTGCCGGCATAGACGTTCTCGGAAATCGTGAACTGCATGAAGTCTCGCGGTGCGATGATCTCGACCCGGCCTTCGGCCACGTCCTCGGGCCGGACGATGCCGCGGACGCCGCCCCAGTGGTCGCCGTGGGTGTGGGAATAGATCACGGCTGTAACCGGCAGGCCCTCGCCGACATGTTCCTGAAACAGGTTCCAGGCCGCGCGCGCGGTCTCGGTCATGGTCAGCGGGTCGATCACGATCCAGCCTGTCTTGCCGCGCACGAAGGTAATGTCGGAAAGGTCGAAGCCGCGCACCTGGTAAATGCCGGGCACCACTTCATAGAGGCCGTAGTTGTTGTTGAGCCGTGCAATTCGCGTGAGCGACGGGTGGATGCTGTCGAAATCCCGCTCCTCGTTCAGGAACTGGTATTCCGACATGTCGAAGGCGACGTTCCCGGCGTCGGCCATGATCTGCATGTCAGGCATCTCGGCGATGAGGCCGCGCGCCTGCTCATCGAGGTCACGAGTGTCATCGAAGGGCAGGCTCGTTTTCGCCTCGAAAATCACACGCTTCGTATGCTCCGACGGTGCCTTGCCCTTGGGGTGGAAATGGCCCGCAAGCGGCGCCGGAGCTTCCTGCGCCATCGCCGGTCTCTCGTCGAAGAGGGCGCCGCCAAGCGCGAACGCCGCGCCCGTCGTGGGCAGGGATGCGAGGAAGGTTCTTCTTGTGGTCATGGCCAACTCCTTTTCAGTGCCGTACTGCGATCTCTGAGCTGCAGCGCGTTGCGCCAACCGGTCTGGTTATGTCTTATCTCATGCAATCCAATTTCGACGTAGCTTTCGTTGCCTTTGCGTAAAGGCGCGTGCGATCCCGTCCAGAGACGCAAGCTGCCGCGCGTTTGGTGGTGGCCTATCCGGTGTCGATGCGACGCCTGATCCAGCGCGCGTAGGCCATGGCCAGAAGCATGGCGAGAAGCCCGTAGCTCAGAATTGTTGGAATGGCGGCAAGGGTCGGCTCGGACCTTTCGGCGATGTACAGTGCAAGCCCGAGGTTGCGCGCGACCGTCACGATGGCGAGGCCGCCCCTCCGGGAGTCTTTCGGTCCGCCGAGCCAGTGCCCCGATACAAGCGCAGCTGCTGCCAGAGCCAGCACCGCCGCGGCGCCGAGCCACCCAATCAGCAGCTTGTTTCGCAACTCCGGAACCAGGGCCAGGGCCAGCACCACGGCGACGATGAAGGCCGCGAACAGCAGCTTGCTGGCTCTGGAGAGCCGCGGTGCATGACGTCTGACGGCCTCTGGTGCGAAACGTACGAACAACCAGCCAAGCGCCAATGGCACGAACGTGACGAGCGCGACCTGCCGCGCGATCGTTGCCGGTGCGACCTCTGGCGGTGGCAACTCGATGGCAGACTCGAACAGCGCAATCACCAGAGGCATTGTGAGCACCGCAAGCGCGGCAAGGGTCACCTGCAAGGCCGTGACAAATTCCCGGTCGGCCCCCGCCGCCTCCGATCTGCGCGTGGTCAGAGGCGCGCCCGGCGCCGCGGCAAGAAGGACGAGGCCGATTGCGACCTCGGCGGAAACCGGCAACATGGCGATCAGCAGAAAGGCGGCGAGCGGGACCATGACGAGCGAGGACAGGAGCGCGCGCAGAAGCGGTCTGGTCTCGCGATAGAGGCGCATGGCGCTCCCGGGAATGTGCTGCAACCCCATGTCGAACATCTGGGCGAAGACCACGAGACCCGTGAACAGAACGATCGCGTCCGGCATGACCTATCCCGTCTCATTGCCGGCGACATCGCGGTCTGTGCGCCCCGCAAACTTCTCGCGGGCGGCTGCGATGGCTGCGTTCAAGGCGGCGCCAAGTTCGGGTTGCTCCCTGTAGACATTGTCTGATCCCACGTTTTCTATGACGCCGGTGCGTTCAAGCTGGCCGTGGAGTTCGTCGTTGACGCCTGTCAGCACCAGCGTCCCGCCCGCGCGGCCAATGTCCGAGGCGTAGCGTTTGAGCAGCCGGATGACCGTGCTTCCCAGATCGTCGACATCGCGCAAGATCAGGATCAATGTCGAACCCGTAGCCCCCGCCACTGAAGGAAGCTGCGCTTCGAGCGCCTGCGCCGAGGCGAAGAAGAGCGCGCCCCTCACGCGCAAGACGCGCAACTCGTCACGTCCCAGGACACGCGGAGCCGCCTTCTCGACCGGAAAGCCGCCATCGACCAGTTCGATTTCCCGCACTTCGACGCGGTTCGACATTCGCAAAATCTGCAGAAGGAACGACAGCGCCACACCGAGCAGGATCGCGAATTGCAGCGGCAGGAACAGCGTTGCGATGAAAGTCGTGAGCATCGCGGCTCGGGCCAGCAGCCCCGTCGACCAGACCATGCGGATAGTCTCGGGCTGGATGTTCTGGAAACCGACGACGAGCAGCAGGCCCCCGAGCCCGGCCATCGGCACCAGCTTGACCGTATCGACAAGCAGCAAGACGATCAGTATGACGAAAATCCCTGCGAAGATGTTCGACCATCTGGACCTTGCGCCCGCCTGATAGTTAACCGCCGTTCCGGACATGGATCCGCCGCATGGAATGGCGCCGAAAGCGCCTGCGGCAAGATTGGCCACGCCCTGTCCGACGAAGTCGCGCGACGTGTCGGGAAAGGTTCCGTCGGGATTGGGGTAGCTCTGCCCGACCCCGGCCCCCTGGATCAGCCCGATGATCGCAATGGCAAAGGCGGGAAGTGCGAGGACATGGATCTGGGCCATATCCGGCAGAATGGGGTGGGGAAGGCTCCGCGGAATGAATGCTATGTCGCCCACGACAACGGCAGTGAGGTCGCCGAGCATCCGCGTCAGCCCCAGAGCAAGGCCGGTCGTTCCTGCCAGTGCGATGATCAGTGCGAATTTCCGCGCGAACGTGCGTTGGAACAGCAGGATCAGCAGAACGGTCGAGAGTCCGAGGAAGACTGTCTGAGGATCGAACTCACGCCAGTTGAGCGCGGTGTCGGCCAATCTCAGTACATGATTTGGCTGCGAGCTCGAGAAGCCGGTGATGTCGGACACCGAGCCGAACATGATCAGGAACGCGATCCCGGTGATGAAGCCTGTCATCACAGCATTGGACACGAAGCGGATAAGCCGACCGAAACGCAGCAGACCGAAGGCAAGCTGGAACGCTCCGACAAACAGCACCAGTGTCACCAACGCCGCGATCCTGGCATCGGCATCGAACGGTTGAAGCGCCTCGCCCGCGGCCACTGACAATGCGCCCGTGGTCGACACGTTCATGAAGATGGAACTGGTGAAGACTGCACCTACCGGCATCGCTATCATCAGCGCATAGAGGCCGGCCACCGGGTTGACCGTTGCCAGCACGGCGTTCGCCATGCCTTGCGGAACGTTGACGATCGCAAAGGTTGCGCCGGCGACGAGGTCTGACACGAGGTTCCCCGGTTCGAGCTTCAAGCCGGCTGGCAACTTCATGCTCGTGCTCCTCTTTCCTCCCCAAACGAGAGTGCCGGGCCGCACTGCCAATGTGCCCTCTCCGCCATCACACAGGTCACTCCGGGACGACCTGCTTCATCTCCTCGGTATCGAAGGGATCGTGATCGGTGGCCGCGGGCGCCTCCTGGCGCGTGCCCGGGAAGATCTCGAAGTCCGGCGTGAAATCCACCATCATGGTGGCGAGCCTCTGCAGGATTGTCGGATCCCCTTCCACCAGCGCGGTTCCGTCGGCGATTTGTTCCGCTAAGCTCCTGGCGCCGGTCAGGGTCTGGTTGAGCGCCGCGCGGTCGATCGTCAGGACAAGATCCGGATTGGACGCCTGGATCCCCTTGATGTTGGTGAGGGTTGCATTTTCGAGCTCGACGATGAACTCTTCGCCGTTGTCCGGAGTGCGCAGGTTCATCGTGAAGCGTTGGCCAGCAGCCTTCGCACTGTCGAGACGGATTCCGAGGAAGTTCAGAAACAGTTCCGTCGACATGGCCTGCATCACATCGGGGCTCGATGTAGTGGGGATCATGCCGGCGGGAATTCCCGAGCGAAGTTCCAGCGCCCCGGCGAGGAAGCAGTTGCGCAGTCCGGGGTTTTCCTGCTGGTAGCCGATCTGTTCCAAGGCGTCCGCCATCAGATCCCGACCCGTCTGGTTGCCCGGCTCCGCGAGCACGAGCTTGTTGAGGATCTCGACCGCCATCTTGTAGTCACCGGCCTCGTATAGCCTCGCCGCCTCCGCGATGATGGCTTCACCGCCGCCCATCATGCGGACATAGACCGGCGCGGACTCCTCCGGCGAGGGCGGGATGAGCGTCGCGGGGTTGCAGTCCCAGTATCCGAGATAGCGCTGGATTACCCCCCGCGCGTTGTGCTCCGGCGAACCGTGGTAGCCGCGCACATGCCAGTGCTTCCGAAGCTCCTCGGGCACCTTGTAGACGTTGTGGATCTGGTTGATCGTCACGCCGTTGTTGGCATGGTGCAGAACCTGGTTGTGCATGTTGGCATAGATATCCCGCTGGGCCCGCAGCACCTCCTGGATGCGGGCGTTGCCCCAGCGGGGCCAATGATGCGCGGCGAACATCACCTCCGCCTCCTGACCGAAGCGATAGAGCGCCTCGGCGATATATTTCGACCAGTTGAGCGCATCGCGCACAGGTGCACCGCGGAGCGTGTAGATGTTGTGCAGGCAATGGGTGACGTTCTCGGCCATCCAAAGTGCCTTCATCCCGGGGATGTAGGTATTCATTTCCGATGGCGCCTCGGTGTCGGGCGTGTTCTGGAAGATCATCCGCACCCCGTCGACCTCGAACTCCTCGAAGGCCTCCCGGACGACCCGTGTCGGCGCGATCAGCGTCACGGCGCCGCGCGACGTTCCCTGGCCGAGGCCTTGAGTGACGAAGCCGTAAGGATCGATCGGAAGCATGATGCCATACTGGTAGAACGCGCGTCGGTTCATGGCGTTGCCGGCATAGACGTTCTCGGCCACGGTGTTGTCCATGAAGCCCACGGGCGCGATGATCTCGACCTTTCCGGCGAGCACCTCTTCCTCCGTAACCACGCCCTTGATACCGCCCCAGTGATCGACGTGGTTGTGGGAATAGACGACCGCAGTGATTGGCAGGTCGCCACCCACATGCTCGCGGAAGAGCTCAAGGCCGGCGCGGGCCGTCTCGGCCGAGATCAGGACGTCGAAGACGATCCAGCCGGTCTTTCCGCGCACGAAGGTCATCTGCGACAGATCGAAACCGCGGATCTGGTAGATACCCGGGATAACCTCGAAGAGCCCATATTCCTGGTTCAGCTTGGCCTGTCGCAGCAGCGACGGGTGAATGCTGTCATAGCTGTCGGCGGCGTCGATGAAATCGAACTTGCCCATGTTCCAGGCATCGTGACCGCCATCTGCGGGGATCCGTTTTTCTTACATCCGGGCGATCAGGCCACGCGCGCTTTCCTCGAAATCGCGTGTGTCGTCAAAGGGAAGATCCGCGCTCGCCGTCCTCAGAATGGACCGCGATTGCTCGGTGGGCATCTTGCCCTTGGGATGGAAATGGAGGTGCCCGATGTCGGAGGAATCTGTCATTGAAGCAACCCCGCTGTTGGCTGATGCCTGGAAATGTCTCGCCACGACTGGCCCCGAGCGGGACGCTGCAGCGATGACCGCTTGGGAACACAACGCCATAATAACGGCGCGTTTTTGCAAGATTGCAACAATTGTGGCAATCGTGAAGAATTCCGGATTGCCCGTTCGGCGGATCCGCAGACTGATACTTGACCACACTTGTTCCGGGAATGCCCACCCGCAGCGACAGGTCGAGAAGCGACCGGGTCCGTCCAGCCGCTGCCAATGCGAGGCGCAAACCGTCCCGTCTGTGCCTGCGGAAATCCATGCCTGCTGCGAATGAGTTCCCGCACGGTGACAAGCGGCGAGCGGGCAGGTTCGTCGATGATCCGCCCCGTCAGGCAAAGAGCAGGGCGGGGGTCTCCAGAAGCGTCTTGAGTCGCGCCACGAAACGTGCCGCGTTCCAGCCGTCCACGATCCGGTGATCCAAGCTCGCCGAGAGGTTCATCATCTCCCGCGGCACGAAGTTCCGGCCGTCCCAATGCGGGCGAACCTGCTTTCGGTTTACGCCGAGGATGGCCACCTCGGGGTAATTGACGATCGGCGTCGTGGCGAGGGCGCCGAGCGGCCCGAGCGATGTGATTGTGATCGTACTGCCGGAGAGATCCTCGCGCGGCAGCGAGCCGTCACGTGCCGCATCGGCCAACCGGGTGATGCCGGCGGCGATCTCCCAGACCGTCTGCGCCTCGGCATGGCGCAGGACCGGGACGAGCAGCCCACGTTCGGTCTGGGTTGCGATGCCGACATGCACGGCGTCGTGCCGGTGCAGCACGCCCGCCTCGTCGTTGTAGCGCGCGTTGACTTCCGGCGCTTCCGACCGCGCCACGATCATGCCGCGGATCAGGAAGGGCAGCAGGGTGAGCCGCGGTTGCGTTTCGGACCGGTCGGCGTTCATCTGGCCGCGCAGCCGCTCCAGCTCGGTCACGTCGACTTCCTCGACGATGGTGATCTGGGGAATCCGTTCATGGGCGCGGACCATCTGCTCGGCGATCTGCCGGCGCAGGCCGATGACCCTGGTTTCCGTAACGCCATCGCGCGCGGGCGCCTTGCGGGGCGTGCCGGCCAGGCGTCGGTCGAGGTCGGCATGGGTGACGCGGCCCTCGGGCCCGGTTCCCTCTACCTCCGAGAGATCCAGCCCGAGGTTTCTCGCGCGCTGCCGCACGGCCGGGGCAGCGAGGGAGTGTTCGATTTGCCTGGGGCTTCTGGCGGGCGGCGGGGTGGGGCTGGGGGCCGCTTCGGTTGGCTCGGCTGAGGTCTCGGGCGCGTCCTCACCGTCCTCTGCAACGTTGAGCCGCACCAGCGGCGCTCCGATGGCGAGCCTGTCGCCCGGTTCGCCGGCCCGCCAGACGAGCTGGCCCGAGGCGCTCGCGGGGATCTCGACCGCCGCCTTGTCGGTCAGAACCACGCCGAGCGGCTCGTCCTCGCGCACCCATTCGCCGACCTCGACCATCCATTCCGAGATTTCGGCCTCCGCGATGCCCTCGCCGATGTCCGGCAGCTTGATGGTGATCTCCGGCATCTCAGGCCTCCATCGCTTCGCGCAGCGCCCGGCCGACGCGTTCCGGTCCGGGGAAGTAGAACCATTCCTGCGCATGGGGGTAGGGCACGTCCCAGCCCGCGACGCGGCCGACCGGCGCTTCGAGGTGGTAGAAGCAGGTCTCCTGCACCCGCGCGGCCAGTTCCGCGCCAAAGCCGCTGGTCAGGGTCGCTTCGTGGGCAACGACGCAGCGTCCGGTCTTGCGTACCGAGGCCTCGATCGTCTCGAGGTCGAGCGGGATCAGGCTGCGCAGATCGATGACCTCGGCATCGATCCCCTGTTCCTCCACCGCCGCCAGCGCGACGTGAACCATCGTGCCGTAGGTCAGGATCGTCAGGTCGCCCCCCTCGCGCCGGATCGCCGCACGCCCGAGCGGGACGTGGTAGTGCCCCTCGGGCACCTCGCCCAGCGGATGCCCCTGCCACGAGGTCGTCTCCCGCTCGTGGTGCCCGTCGAAGGGACCATGATAGAGCCGTTTGGGCTCCAGGAAGATCACCGGGTCCGGGTCCTCGATGGCGGCAATGAGCATCCCCTTGGCATCCTGCGGGTTAGAGGGGATCACCGTCTTGAGGCCCGACACATGGGTGAACAGGGCCTCCGGGCTCTGACTGTGGGTCTCTCCGCCGAAGATGCCGCCGCCGGTCGGCATCCGGATCACCAGCGGGCAGGTGAAATCGCCATTGGAGCGGTAGCGGATGCGGCTCGCCTCCTGGGTGATCTGGTCATAGGCGGGATACATGTAATCGGCGAACTGGATCTCGACGCAGGGGCGCAGCCCGTAGGCCGCCATGCCGATCGCCGCGCCGACAATGCCGCTCTCGCTGATCGGCGTATCGAAACAGCGCAGCTTGCCGTGTTTCTGCTGCAACCCCTGCGTGCAGCGGAAGACCCCGCCGAAGTAGCCGACATCCTCGCCAAAGACGATCACGCGCGGGTCGCGGGTCATCATCACATCGAGCGCGTCGCGCACCGCCTCGACTATCGACATCTGCCTCACAGCCATTTCTCGGCCGCCTCCTTCTGGCGCCTCAGGTGCAGGGGCATTTCCTCGTACAGGCCGTCGAAGATGCTGCGCCGGCGTGGGGCGCCGCCACCAAGCAGCGTGCCGTTCTTCTCCGCGGCCTTCTGGGCGGCGACCACAAGATCGTGGATCTCCGAAATCGCCTGGGCGTGCCGCTCCTCCGACCACAGCCCGCGCCGGATCAGGTGCAGCTTGAGCCGCTCGATGGGGTCGCCAAGGGGCCAGGCATCGGACTCCTTCTTCGGACGATAGGCTTCTGGGTTGTCGGACGTCGAATGCCCGCCGGCGCGATAGGTGACATGCTCCAGAACCGTCGGGCCGAGCCCCTGCCGCGCCCGTTCCACCGCCCATTTCGCCACCGCGTGCACGGCGAGGAAGTCGTTCCCGTCCACCCGCAGCGCGGCGATCCCGAAGCCGAGCGCGCGGGCGGCCAGCGTGCCGGATTCGCCCTTGGCGATGCCTTGGAAGGTCGAGATCGCCCACTGGTTGTTGACGATATTGAGGATCACCGGGGGCTTGTAGGTCGAGGCAAAGACCATCGCGGAGTGGAAATCGGATTCCGCCGTGGAGCCGTCGCCGATCCAGCCCGCCGCGATGCGGTCCGATCCGTCGATCGCTGCCGCCATCGCCCAGCCCACGGCCTGCACGAACTGCGTCCCGAGATTCCCCGACACGGTGAAGAAGCCGTAGTCCTTGGCCGAGTAGAGCACCGGTAACTGCCGTCCGGCCAGCGGATCCTTCTGGTTCGAGAAGATCTGGTTCATCATCGTCTCGAGCGGATAGTCCTGGGCAACCAGAAGCCCGGCGTTGCGATAGGTCGGGAAGTTCATATCGCCCTTGCCGAGCGCCCGCTGAAAGGCGATGGCCACCGATTCCTCGCCCAGCTGCGGCACGTAGAACGAGGTCTTGCCCTGCCGCTGCGCCGCGATCATGCGGGCGTCGAGCGTGCGCAGTATCATCATCTGCCGAAGGCCGGCCAGCAGTTCCTCGTCCGACAGCATGGTGGCCCAGGGGCCGACCGCTTCGCCATCCCGCCGCAGGATCCGGATGATCGAGAAGGCGTGGTTGCGGAGCAGGCGCGGCGCGACGTCGAGCGGTGGCAGGGTGACGGCGCCGGCCTCCGGGATCTTGACGTCGGAATAATCGGGCACGTCGCCGGGCCGGAATTGCGGCTCCGGAACGGTCATGCGCGGCTTGGGCGTGTCCTGCATTTGGTGTCTGGCGCTCCATGGATGTCCTTACCGCCAATCTACCCGAGACTGGAAAGCGGGTTTCGCCAAATGCACTTCTATACTTCTCAATTTGTGGCCATAAACGCTGCAAAATGTTCGTTCTGAAGAGGATTTCACCATGGACAAGATCGATCGACGAATCCTCGAGATTCTTCAGAAGGACGCGAGGATCTCCATCGTCGAACTGGCCGAGCGCGTGGGGCTCTCGGCGACGCCTTGCCGGAACCGCGTCGCCAAGCTGGAGCAGACGGGGGTGATCGCACGCTACGGGGCGGTGGTCTCGCCGGAGAAGGCCGGCTACCCGATCACCGCCTTCGTTTCGGTGGAACTGGAGCGGCAGGAGGCGCAGAGCCTTGCGCTGTTCGAGCGGCGCGTGGCGGAGTTCGAGGAAGTGGTGCAGGGATTCCTGATGACCGGCAGCCAGGATTTCCTGCTGCGGGTGGTGGTGGAAGACTTGCCGGCCTTCGAGCGGTTCCTGCAGGATAAACTCACAACTGTGCCGGGCATCCGTTCGGTGCGGTCACGGTTCGCCTTGCGGCAGTTCGTCTGGCGCAGCCGCCTGCCGGCCGCCGACTAAGCCGGATCGGCCACCAGAATCTGCACACCGGCTTCGGTGAAGGCGGCCTTCAACTCTCCTTCAGGCGCGAGGTCGACGACGAGGGAGGACAGCGCCTTCGGCCCACCGACATGGGCAAAGCCCTTGCGACCGAATTTCGAGGAGTCGACCAGCAGATGCCGGTGCACTGCGCGTTGCAGCATCGCCCGCTTGACCGCCGCAAAGCCGCGCACGGTTTCCGACGGACCTTCGGCGGAGAGCGCGGAGGCGCCGATCATGCAGCGGTCGACGTTGAAACGGTCAAGGAACTCCACGGTCTCCGGACCGACGAGGGCCGATTCCGCCGGCAGATAGGCGCCGGGGGCGAGCAGCACCTCGGCGGCGCCGTGGCCGATGGTCATCGCCACCGGGATCGAATTGGTGATCACCGTGCACCGCGTGTCGAGAAAGGCCAGTGCCCGGGCCAGTTGCAGCGTGGTCGAGCCGGAGTCGATCATCACGGTCTCGCCATCCTGTATCAGTGCTGCGGCGCGCCGCCCGATCCGCTCCCGCTCCTCGATCCGGGCGACCGAGCGTTCGTCGAGGTTTGGATAATGACCCTGCGGCGGAGCCGAGGCGCCGCCGTGAGCGCGAGATACCAGCCCGTCGCCGGCCAGCGCGTCGAAATCGCGGCGGACCGTTTCGGTCGAGACATTGAAGCGCTGGGCCAGTTCGCTGATGCGCACATGGGGTCTCAGCTTCAGTTCCAGCAGGATCTGCTTCTGTCGCTCCGCCTTCCTTAGGCGGTCACGGCTCCCGCGTGCGGTCTCCTGATAGGTCTCGATTTCCTGCATTTTTCCCGCCGTGTCGCACCCGTGAGCAAGAATTGTGGTATTTCCGAAGTCATGCAATGTTTTTTGTTGCAAAGACCACCTTTGTGGCGCGAGTATTCGCAAAACGCAAAGAACCATCCAAGAGCAGGCCACCTGAAGACGATCGGTGATCCGAACGCGCGATCATTGAGCCGGAAGTCAAAAGCCGTAGGATCGGTGTGAGCGAGATTTGCGCGTCGTTCGGAGAGGGTGATCTGCGCTGATGGCACGGAATGTATAATCGCACGTGAGGAGGACGTGACTTGCCGAGGGACCAGGTCGATCAGATTGCCGCGCTGCCGCTGCATCGTGACCGTAACGGCAAGCTCCGCGTTCTCATGGTGACTTCGCGCGATACGGGCCGGTGGGTTATGCCCAAGGGCTGGCTGATGGATGACAAGATGCCCTGGCATGCCGCCGAGATCGAGGCGCTGGAAGAGGCGGGCGCGGTAGGGTTCGTCTCGGAGCAGCCGATCGGGCTTTACCACTACGACAAACGGGTGGGGCAAGGTGGGGTGGTGCCGTGCCGGGTCACGCTCTACCCGATGATGGTCGAGAAGCTTAAGCGCCGCTGGAAGGAGCGCAATCAACGCAAGCGGCACTGGTTCTCGCCCCGCAAGGCAGCGAAGCTGGTCGACGAGAAAGAGCTCTCCGCCCTCCTGAAGGACCTGCCGAAGCAGTTCGACGATCTCGATCTGGATGAAGGCTTCCGAAACGCCTCCTGAAGGTGTTCTGACCTCGCGAGGGTCAGGTTTCCCACACTGCTGCGGACCTGCGCAGCGGCCCCGCGGCGTGACGCCATGTCGGCATCCGACCATCCACTTCGACCGGAAAGGCGATGCGCCGCGCCGGACCCCAGCCGGTGGCCTCGGATTCCGGCGCGAGATCCGCGTCGGTCTCCGGCGGCATCGGAGCTGACGGGCCGTGCAGCCCGGCCGACACCAGCAGATGCGCCGCCCGGGCCAGCGAAAGGCGGGCGGAGAGTACCTGCCGGCGGCCATTTCGGACACGCACCGCGCGGAGCACGGCGGCGGCCATGAGATAGCCGGTGGCATGGTCGAGCGCCTGCACCGGCAGCGCGACCGGCCGGTCCGCATCCGCCTGCCGCATCGCCTCGGCGGCCAGCCCGCAGCTCATCTGCACCACGCTGTCGAATCCGCGCCGCCCGGCCCAGGGACCGGTCCAGCCATAGGCGTTCAGTGTCACCTCGATCGCCGCCGGAGCAAGGCTTTGCCGCCGTTCCGCACCGAACCCCAGCCGTTCGAGCGCATCCGGGCGATAGCCATGCACCAGCACGTCGGCCGACCGAAGCAGCGTTTCGAAGCGCACACGGTCGGTGGGCAGCGTCAGGTCCAGCCCGGCGCAGCGCTTACCGAGGGTGACTTCCGGCTCGACGCCCGGCTCGGTCCAGTCGGGCGGGTCGATCCGCAGGACGTTTGCGCCGAAGCCTGCAAGGAAGCGCGTGGCGACCGGCCCGGCAAGCACACGTGTGAGGTCGAGCACCCGCAGGCCGTTTAGCCGAAGGTCTCCAGCGGCATCGCCCTTGTGCGTCCATGCAACAAGGGGCTCGGCGGCGACGGCGCGGCCCTGAGGATGCCGCGCCCAATCGGCAAGCCCGCGCATTGCCCCCGCCGCGCCGCCCGCCGCGACGACGGCCGTCTCCAACGCATCCTTCTCCCAGTCCCGGACGCTTTGAGCCACCGCCTCCCGGTCCGGCGTGCAGCCTAGCACCGACTGAGCCGCCGCGCGGTGGCGAGGCGCGTTGGTGTGCAGCCGGATCCAGCCATCCGCTGCGGGGTAGTTGCCTGCGATCGGATCCCATGCCCCCGGCAACTCCCAACCGGTGGGGCGCAGCGTCATGTCGAACCACATGAGCGCATGGCGGCGGTTCAGTGTCACCTGTGCAGCGCCGAGCAGGTCGCCCAGTTCCGCCGCCGCGGCTTCTATTGAGGCGAGGGTGAGGCCGGTAACGTCGAAGCAGGAGGGCAGCGCGCCGTCGCCGATCTCCAACACCCGGGTCCGGGGGGGCATGTCGGGGCCGAGGGCCTCGGCGATCTGCTGTCGAAAGCTTGTCATCTGGGCGTCCCTCTTGCGCCGGGATGGCGTCGCCCGATCCCTACCACGATCCTGCGTCAGGAGAAGCCAGTCAGCGCCGCGCCGCCCGCCGCCGCGACGATCACCACCGCCCAGGGCGGCGCTTTCCAGGCCATCAACAAGACGAAGCAGGCGAGCGCGAGGGCGAAATCTTTCGGCCCTCCGATGGCGCTGGTGAAGACGGGGTCGTAGAGCGCCGCGCCCAGGATGCCGACCACCGCCGCGTTCGCGCCCTGCATCAGCGATTGCGCGGCGGCCATGGAGCGGAACCTGTCCCAGAACGGCAGCACCCCGACGAGGATCAGGAACCCCGGCAGGAACACCGCGACCAGCGCGATGGCCGCGCCCGCGACCCCGTTCGGCTCCGGGCCGAGCACCGCACCGAGATAGGCTGCAAAGGTGAAGAGAGGGCCGGGCACCGCTTGCGCCGCTCCATAGCCGGCGAGGAAGGCGTCGGGCGTGACCCAGCCCTGCGCGACGGTCTCGGCCTGGAGAAGCGGCAGCACGACATGGCCGCCGCCGAAAACCAGCGCACCGGCGCGATAGAAGCTGTCGAAAACGGCCAACGCCTGCGACCCACCTGCTGTCAGCGGCAGGAGGCACAGCAGGGCAATGAACACAGCAAGGGCGATGCCGCCCTGCGCGCTGCGCACCGGCATGGTCAGGTGGCCGCCGATAGGCGTGCCCGTCCCGCTGCCCAACGCCAGCCCGACCAGCGCCCCGAAGATGATGACGGCCACCATGCCGAAGGCGCCGGGCAGGAAGGCGAGGAGGGCAACCGCACCCACCGCGATGCCGGCCCTTGCCCGGTCCGGGCAGAGCGTGCACGCCATGCCCCAGACCGCCTGCGCCACGATGGCCACCGCGATGGTCTTGAGCCCGTGGAGGATGCCGGTTCCCAACGGCCCGGAAATGGCGGAAGCGCTCAGCGCAAAGGCCAGCAGCAAGAGCGCCGAAGGGAGGGTGAAGGCGGTGAAGGCGGCAAGTGCGCCAAGCCAGCCGGCCCGCATCATCCCCAGGGCAAAGCCCACCTGCGAGGAGGCGGGGCCGGGCAGGAACTGACAGAGCGCGACGAGATCTGCATAGGCATGATCGCCGAGCCAGCCGCGCCGGGTCACCAGCTCGTCCCGGAAGTACCCGAGATGCGCGATCGGCCCGCCGAAGGACGTCAGGCCGAGCTTGAGAAAAGCCGCGAATACCTCGCGCGGCGTTCCCTCGCGCTGGGGCGGCTGCGTGCTGCTGCTGTCGGTCATTCCGGCCTCCTTGCGTCCGGTCCTGTCAGCATGCCGCGGCACGGCGATGCAAGGCCCTTTCGCCAGTCTTGCCCGCCGATGCGCAACCTGCGTGATGGCTTAGCCGCCCTTGTTCCAGAACCCGGCGGGATCGGAGGTGGAGAAGTCCCGCAGCCGCTCGATATCCTCGATCGTCGCCGTGTTGCGATTGACCGTCACCCCCACGGTGCCGAGCTTGGCGAACGCGCGCGAGAGGCTTTCGGGCTTGATGCCTAGCCGGCCGGCGATCACCGTCTTGTCGTAGGGCAGGGTCACCTTGCATGGGCTTGTGGAGCCGTTGCAGAGCCCTAGCAGAAACTCGGCCACTCGCTGCGCCCCGGTTTGGGCCTTGAGCTGTTCGAGCTGCCCGACCAGCGAATGCAGATGCGCGAAGGTGGCGGCGAGCATGTTGATCCCGATCTCGGGATCCTGACGCAGCATGTCGGTGACCGCGGCTGAGGGAAGCCGCAGTACCTCGCATTCCGTCACCGCTTCGGCCGAGACGGGATAGGGTGCGCCGCGCAGCGCCACCGCCTCGCCAAAGCTCTGCCCCTCGGAGAAGACCGAGACGATGGCCTCGCCGCCGCTGGGCGTGATCCGGTAGAGCTTGACCCAGCCGTCGATGACGATGTGGATCGCCCGCGCTTCTTCGCCCTGAAGAAACAGCGTCTCGCCGCGTCTGAAGCGTTGCCATTGCGACCTCTGCAGCAACGCTTCGGCATGCGCGTCGGAAAAACTCTGCATCAGCATGGAGTTGCGGGCGATCTGCCTTCGCGGGTCGTCCGTCATGAAACTCTGCCTCCCTGAAGCCTCGTGCCCAAGCGCCGGGATGCTGCGATGCCGGCGAGAGCGTATCATAGAAAGCCGGCGCATCGGGTGAAAGCCCGATGCCATCCGTGCGCGACGCATTGCGCCAATTCGTTTGCCGACGGAAGATTCGACATTATCATTGCGAATGGCGGTGGATTGCCGGCACGGCTCGCCGGGCACCCGGAGCGCGGCGCCCGATGTGACGCAGGCCGGCAAATGCCGCTCCGAGGCGCGTCACGTTGTCCGACTTTCCGCTTCCGGCCCATGCCTCGCAAGCTGCGGTGCTTGATCCGTCGCGGTGGGTAAGGCAAGGCTTCGGACCGGAAGGCGGTTCGTTGGCTGCAGGACGTGCTCCGTGCGCGGCCAGCGCACGCGCCGCGGTTCTTGCCGAACGGTCGTCGACAGCCTGCTGTCAGTCGGCACCACAGAGACTCAGCCTTGCAATCGGGAGGTTCCCGGTTGCCGCCACAGAGACACTGGTCTGAACACGAAAGGAACAGACATGAGATCCGCTCTTCTATCCCTGACCGCGGCGCTTGCCACGGTGACCGCCGCACCCGTCCTTGCCGAGGGAGATGCCGCCAACGGCGAGAATGTCTTCAAGAAGTGTCAGGCCTGTCACATGGTCGGCGAAGACGCGAAGAACCGCGTCGGGCCGCCGCTGAACGGGGTTGTCGGCGCGCCGGCTGGCCGGGTCGAGGACTACAAGTACTCGCCGAACCTGCTCGAACTCGCCGAGGGCGGCCTCGTCTGGGATGAGCCGACCCTTGTCGCCTATCTCACCAAGCCGAAGGATGTGATCCCGAAAGGCAAGATGTCCTTCGCCGGCCTCAAGAAGGAAAGCGATATCGCCGACGTCATCGCCTACTTGCAGACCTTCGAGTAATCCGGGCCGAACCGCATTGGAGGGGCGTTCATTGGAGCGCCCCTTTTCATTTGGGATGGTGCGTTGCAGGACGGCTTAGGTCTCTGAGCAGTGCCGTGCCCACCGCGAGAAACCAGGCGATACCTCCGAGCCCGAAACCAGCCCCCGCGGCTGTGCCGAGGGCCGGCACCAAGGTTGCGAGCCCGGCGAGCCCGGTCAGTAGGCCCAGTGCCACACTGCCTCGCGGCAGCCGCCGGGAGACCAGTCCTGCGATGCTGATACAGAGGATCCAGGCCCCGCCGACGATCTCGTTGCCGCCGCCGAGCCCCAGTTCGACCGCGTGCAGCGTTCCCCAGAGATCCGCGGCGCCCTGCGGATCGGTCGCGTGGAGCGCCGACGTGCGTTCGACCGCCACGTTCGCGACCATCCCTGCACCAAGCACGAGTGTCGCCCAGATCAGTCCGAGCGCACGGGACACCCCGGCCCAGCCTGGGACGCGGGGCTGGAGCCGTTCTGCGAGGGCGACGGTGAGCACGGCGAGCGCCAGCCCGTTCGCGATGTAGATCGTGCTGTTCCAGGCAATGAGCAGCCCGGGCTGGGCCTCGGCCAGTGCGGCGACGGCTCGGGTGTCGATCTCCTCCGTGCCGTATCCGAGCGGGGTGAGCAGGGTGAGGAGCAGGGCGAAGCCCGCCACATAGGTCGCGCCGCAAAGCAGGGCAGCGATACCGCCGCTGTGGTGAAGGGTCATAGGTTGGGCCTCCCGGATTTCATCCCGGCCGCGAGGTCCGCGAAACGTGCGCCGAGGCGGTGCGTTCCATGCCGCTCCCCGACCATGTCCATGCCCATCGCCGTCAGGAAGAACCGGGCCGGCCCGTGGATGCGCCGGGGCGTCACACGGGGCAGCACGGCCAGTGCGGCGCGGCGCAGCGCCTCGGGCAAGCGGGTGATCCTTGCGGGCTTGCCGAGGGCGGCAAAGGCTGCCTCGGCCAGTTCCCTATGGGTGAACACCTCGGGTCCGCCCACGTCGATCCAGTCGCGCTCTTCGGCGATCGCCGCGGCTGTCGCGGCGGCCAGGTCGGCGCCGTGGATCGGGTTGATCCGCTTCGCGCCGTCCCCGAACAGCCAGACCCGCCCGGCGCGGGCCATAGCGAGGAAATCCTCCATGTCGGAGAAGTAGCCGGAGGGCGCGATCACTGTGGAGGCGATGTCCTCGGCGCGGAGCGCATCGACGAATGCGGCCTTTGCCGCGACCAGGGGCACATCCCGCATCCGGTCGGCGTTCAGCACATGGACATAAGCGAAGCGTCCAGCGCCCGCCCGGCGCGCTTCTGCCAGCAGATTGAGATTCGCCCGGTAGTCGACATCGCGATAGTCCAGCCCGTCGGCCTGCCGCGTGATGCCGAGCGCGGAGATCGTCAGCGCTGCCCCTTCCATGCAGCCATACAGCGTATCTGGGCGCGTTGCCTGCGCTTCGATCAGCTCGTCCGCGTCAAGGTCCGCCGCCCGAGCCGCGTTCCGGACCAGCGCGCGGACATACCAACCGGCTCCGCGGTATTCGGCGCAGAGGTGGCGGCCGAGATATCCGGTCGCCCCGGCGATGAAGACGGTCTGCATGACGGTTTCCTTCTTGCATGCCCCGGCCAGCCCGCAAAGGGCCGACCGGCGCGGAGCGTCAGATCCTCTCGCCGAAGGGCGTGACGACCTGCGGCGCGGGTTCGATCTCCGGTAGGCCGATGTCGCGCCGGAGGCGCGGGGAGGTGGGCAGGCCTGGGGAGACGGGCAACGCGGTGGCCGGTAAGCGCCAGTTCGCGATCAAGGTGCGAAGCCCGGCCAAAGGGACCGGGCGATCCAGTATGTCGGGGGTCATTTTGCGCAGCTCTTATCCAACAACCCGGTGGCCGCGACCGCGCAGGCATTCGATGACGATCTCCTGCCGCCGGTCATTTGCGTTGACGGCACCGGCCGTGCCGCCCGCCAGCGCGCCCACGATGGCCCCGCCCGCGGCGTCGGCATCGTCATCGGCCGCACCCAGAAGCGCGCCGGCCCCCGCGCCCAGCACCGCGGCGGCAGCGGTTTCCTGGTCGAAAGCGCGCTGGTCGCGGGCCAGTTGCTGGCAGGCGGCCAGGTCGGCTTCGTAGGCTGGGCTAGGAGTGCCGTCGAGGATTGGCTGGTAGTTGGCGCCACTGTCGGCGCAGGCGGCCAGAAACGCCGCGAGAAGGAGGGGAAGGTAGGTCGGATTCATGCTGAATTCCTGTATCTGGGCATGGCAATAAAGCGCGCCAGCGCGATGGGCCGGCGCGGGAGGTCGTTCGGGTGCGGAGGATCCGTGCGGCGTCAGCCGGGTCCGTCGCGGATCTGCGGCGGCGGCTGCGCGCCTCGGAACCGCTCGCGGTACTCGGTGGCCGAGATGCCGAGGTGTCGGTGAAAGGCGCGCCGCATCCGTTCGGCGCTCTGGAAGCCGGTCTGCAACGCGATCTGCTCGACCCCGGTGGCAGTGGTCTCCAGCACGACGCGGGCGGCCTGCACCCGCGCGGTCTCGACATAGGCGGCAGGGGTCTTGCCGGTCTCGTCCCTGAAACGGCGTGCGAAGGTCCGTTCCGACAAACCGGCACGCGCGGCCAGCACGGTCACGGTGAGCCCGTCGCCCGGATTGGCGAGGATGTGGTCCAGCGTCTCGTTGATCGCGGGGTCCTGCGCCTTGCGGGCCAGCAGGTGGGCGCTGAACTGCGACTGCCCGCCGGGGCGCATCATGTACATCACGTTGTAGCGGGCGACCTGCAGGGCAATGTCGTGGCCCCAATCCATCTCGACGAGCGCGGGCGCCAGGTCCATGCCGGCGGTCACTCCTGCCGAGGTCCAGACATTGCCGTCGCGCACGAAGATCGCGTCGCGGTCGACCCTGACCTGCGGGTGCCGCTTCTCGAGCACCGGGCACCACCACCAATGGGTGCAGGCGCGGCGGCCGTCCAGCAGTCCGGCCTCGGCGAGGATCATCGCCCCGGTGCAGATCGAGACGATCCGGCGTGCCCGACCGGCTGCGGCGCGGACATAGTCCATCAGGGCGTCGTCCTCGAGTGCGGCCATCGTGCCGTGCCCGCCGCTGACGATCAGCGAATCGATCTCGCCGCTTTCGGGCATTGCGTCGGCAAAGGCGCGGTCGGCGGAGATGGTCAGACCGGAGGTGGTCCTCACCGGCCCCGCGCGCGTGGCGAGCACCGTAACGTCATAGGGATCCGGCCCTTCCGGCAGAAAGAACTTGGTGCCGGTCATCACCTCCAGCGGGCCCACCACATCGAGGATGTGGGCGTTCGGGTAGGTCACCATCACCACGCTGCGCGCGCGCTTTTCTGTCCGATATGTCGAGTCGTCTGTCATGGTCGGACACTAGCCCGACCATTGCGCTGACCGTTAGGACAAAGGCCCCACCTTTTCTGCCAAAGGCAACAGGTGCTCAGGCGTGGCTCTGAAAGACCTCCGAAGCGCCGCCCTTCAGCACGAGCAGGGTGTCGTAGGGCTCGCGGGCATCGCCCATCTCCATGCCGGGCGACCCGATCGGCATGCCGGGCACGGTCAGCCCGAGCGCATCGGGCCGTTCGCCCAGCAGGCGCTGCACATCCGCGGCGGGCACGTGGCCTTCGATGAAGTAGCCGTCGATAAACCCGGTGTGGCACGAAGCGAGTTCGGGAGTGATCCCGGTGCGCTCCTTGAGCAGCCACAGGGCATCGTCGTCGATGTCGCTGGCGACGGTCTCGAATCCCGATTGCCGCATATGCGCAATCCAGGCCGAACAGCATCCGCAGGTCGGCGACTTGAAGACCTCCAGTTGCGGCGTGGCGGCAAGCGACGGTCGCGCCAGGAGCGCGGTTCCGACTGTGGCGAGCATGAAATGTCTGCGATTCATCTAGTGTCTCACGATCTTGTTGCTCCCCTGTTCTGCAACCTTCACCAACCGGAAGGTCAAGCTGTGTTGGAGGAAAATAGCGCGCGGGTGATCTTCGGCAATCAGGTGACGGCACGCCAGATCAGGCTGATCGACAATGCGAACAGGGCGAGCCGGATCGCCGAGAAGAAGATGCCGTCGGGAATGATCCGGATCAGCCTGGAGCCGCCCCAGGCCCCGAAGATCGCGGTCAGCGCCAGCAGCGCTATGGCCTTGAGGTCCATCTCCGGGAACTGGCCGAGCGCGAGGTAGGGCGGCAGCTTGGCGATGTTGACCGCGGTAAAGACGAACTGCGTCGTGCCGGCAAAGACCAGTTTCGGCAATTGCTGTGGCAGCACGTAGATCTGGTAGGGCGGAGCGCCGGCGTGGCTGATGAAGCTGGTGAGGCCCGACATTGTTCCCCAGAACAGCCCCGGCACGACACGGGCCGGGCGCGGGGCTGCGTTTTTCGGCGTGAGGAACCAGTGGCGGAGGCAGTGGAAGATGCCGATGACCCCAACCGCGATGCTCATGCCGTCGGTCGAAAGATGCGGCGCCAGCAGGTAGCCCACCAGCACGCCGCAGAGGCCCGCCGGGATAAGGATCTTCAGGTTTCGAGGGTCGAAATGGTGCCGGTAGAGCCAGACGCCGACCCAGTCGCTGATCAGGTAGATCGGAAGCAGCAGCGCGGCCGCGGTCAGCGGGTCGATGCGGAAGGCGAGGAGCGGCACGGCCAGCATGCCGACGGCCGGCAAGCCACCCTTGGCGAGACCCACGCAGAGCGCACCCGCCATCGCCAGCGGCAGGAAACTCCAGATATCCGCTGCGTTCATTGCGTCACGCCGGCGGTCGGGCACCGACCGTTTCCAAGGGCGCCTCGGCAGGCACGCGCTGGCGCGAAAGGTGTGTTCAGGTGATCCATCCGGGGCGATCCGGCGGCCTAGGCCGCGTCGCTCCGGCAGATGCGGCGGGGTGGGGTCGGCAGGCCGGCCTCGGCGAAAAACTGGGTGTTCACAATGATCTCCGTGCCGCACGAGCCGCGTACCGGCAAGCGGTAGCGTCCGGACGGCGCGCAAGTCAAGCCCGGCCGCGTTACCGTTTGGCGCGTTCCAGCATGCCGAACAGGTCGCGCGGGTCGTCGGGATCGGCGATCATGTCGAGCTCCGTGTAGAACTCCGTGCCTTCGATGAGGCGGAGCACGAGGCGCAGCGCGCTGAAATCCTCGATGGCGAAGCCGACGCTGTCGAAGAGGGTGATCTGCCGCTCGGAGGTCCGCCCGGTGACCTGCCCGGTGATCACCTGCCACAGCTCCTTGACCGGGTGGTCCGGCTCGAGCTGCTGGATCTCGCCTTCGATCCGGGTCTGCGGCGGGTATTCGACGAAGATCGAAGACCGCAGCAGGATATCGCGGTGCAGCTCCGTCTTGCCTGGGCAGTCGCCGCCGATGGCGTTTATGTGGACGCCGCTGCCGACCATGTTGTCGGTCAGGATCGTGGCATATTGCTTGTCGGCGGTGCAGGTCGTGATGATCTCGGCGCCCTCCACGGCCTCCTGACCCGACCGGCACTGCACCACCTCGAGCCCGCGTCCCGCCAGGTTGCGGGCGCAGCGGGCGGTGGCCTCCGGGTCGATGTCGTAGAGGCGGACGGTGCCTATGCCGCAAATCGGCTTGAAGGCGAGGCACTGGAACTCGGATTGCGCGCCGTTGCCGATCATCGCCATACTGCGGGCGCCCTTGGGGGCAAGGTGCCGGGCCGCCATTGCCGAGGCGGCGGCGGTGCGCAGGGCGGTGAGAAGGGTCATCTCGCTGAGCAGGATCGGATAGCCGGAATCGACGTCCGCCAGAACACCGAAGGCGGTCACGGTCTGCAGCCCTTCCCGCGTGTTCTTCGGGTGGCCGTTGACGTATTTGAACCCGTAGGTTTCGCCATCGGAGGTCGGCATCAGCTCGATCACGCCAACGCTGGAATGCGAGGCGACGCGGGGCGTCTTGTCGAACAGCTCCCACCGCCGGAAATCGGCCTCGATCTCGTCGGCCAGCAGGGTCAGCACCTGTTCGATGCCGAAGTGATGGATCAGCGCCATCATGTTCTCGACCGACACGAAAGGCACGTAGGCGCGGCTGGAAGGGGGCTTTGGCAAAGGATGACTCCGGACTGGGATATCCTTTCTAGCCACCAAACGGTGATGGATTGCATTGTCAGCCTGAGCGATTTGCCGGTATAGCTTGAGCAAATTGCACAGCCTGGATTGACAATCTGTCATGCATGTCTTCGACGACCTCGACCGTTCCCTGATCGCGATCCTGCGCGAGGACGGGCGTGCGCCGGTGTCCAAGCTGGCGACGATCCTCGGGGTGTCGCGGGCGACGGTGCAGAACCGGCTCGATCGGTTGCTGGAAAGCGGCGCGGTGCTGGGCTTCACCATCCGCGCGCGGCAGGACCACGCGGACGGCGGGGTTCGCGCGATCATGATGATCGAGGTCACCGGACAGTCGACAACCGCCGTGATCCGGCGGCTACGGGGAATTCCGGAATTGCTGCAGCTCCACTCGACCAACGGAAAGTGGGACCTCGTCGCGGAACTCGGCGCGGCCAGCCTCACGGATTTCGACCGTGTCCTGCGGGAGGTGCGGGGCGTGGAGGGGATCACCAACAGCGAGACGTCGATCCTGCTGAGCTCGGTCTGACCCCCTCCGGCCAAGCGTTCAGGTGGGCAGGAGCCGTTCCAGCGTCGCCATGACGGCGGCCGAGCGCGTGGGATCCGCGGCCGCAGGGTGCGGCGAGGCAAAGCGCCCGGCATCGTTGTCGAAATACATGCCGGAGCAGCCCTCGAACTCTTCCGACACCGCGAGGCGCCTGAGAATGTCGGCGCCGATGCCGATGTCGTTGCCGGAAACGCCGAAGCCTTCGCGCACCATCCGGGTGGCCAGCAGCGAGCCCGGGTTGACCGCGATGAAGGCTGGCCCCTCGGGGTGGTCACGGGCGAGGGCCTGGGTCCAGACGACGAGCGCCAGTTTGCTTTGTGCATAGGCGTCCATATCCCCCACGCGCCGTGTGCCGCTCAGCGCGTCGAGATCGACCGGCGCCTGCGCGGCCGAGGACAGGCTGATGACGCGCCCCGTTTTCGGCATCCGGTCCAGCAGACGGCGGGTCAGCAGGAGCGGTGCGAGGGTGTTCACCACGAAGCGAGCGTCCTGCCCGGTCTCGGTGATCGGATCGGCCATCTTGTAGACGCCGGCGTTGTTGATGATCACGTCGATCCGCTCCTCCGACGCGGCCACGTCCTCGGCGAGGCGGACGACCTCGTCGAGGCGCGACAGGTCGGCGAGGAAGCCGCGTGTGCCCTCCGGCATCTCGGCGCCCAGAGCCTCGAGCTTCTCCGGGTTGCGGCCGTGGAGCAGGAGTCGGTGCCCCGATTGCGCAAGCTGCCTGGCGGTTTCTAGGCCGATTCCGTCCGTCGCGCCGGTGATCAGAATGGTCTTGGTCATGGTCAATCCTTTCAGGAGGGGAAATCGGGCAGGATGTCCTTTGCCAGCCGCGCCATGGTTGTTTCGATGTCGGCCTGGTTGAAGCGCAGGTTCAGGGCGACGTGGTTGACGCCGATCTCCCGCAGCGCCGCGAGGTAGTCGCGCAGGGGGTGCACGCCGGACCGGAAGCCGAGGTGAATGGGCCGCGGCGGCAGGTCGGGATCTTCGGCAAGGTCGATATAGAGCGATTGTATCACCGGCTTTTCGGGCTGGCCTGTGGCCTGCAGGCGATTGCGGTAGTCCGCGACGTCCTCGCGTTGGGCAGCGGCGGGGCGGGGATAGGTGATCCAGCCGTCGCCATGCTCCGCCACCCAGTCCGGGTGCTGCCGGCTGTTGCCGGTGATCAGAAGCGGCAGGCGGCCGGCGGTCGGTTTGGGCAGCATGTCCATCCCGCGCGGGCTGCCGTGGCCGGAGGCAAAGGCCGGGTAGGAGGCCGCCATCTGACGGATGTAGCCCATCGCCTCGCGGAAGCGGTCGCCGCGATCCTCGAACCCCATGTTCATCGCCGGGTATTCATCCGGTCGGTCGCCCGAGGCGACTCCGAGCAGCAGCCGGCCCTGCGAGAGCACGTCGGCGCTCGCCGCGGCCTTGGCGACATGCGCAGGATGGCGCAGGGGCAGGATCACGCTGGCCACGCCGAGCCCGATGCGCTCGGTGCGTCCGGCCAGCAGGCCGAGATAGACAAAGGGGTCGAAGGTCTGCCCGGCGTCGCCGAAGGAGGGGACGTTGAAGGGCACGTCGCGGAGCCAGAGCGCGGCAAAGCCCAGCTCTTCCGCCAGTTGCGCGCGCCGCAGATGGTCCTGCATCGTCGGCACCGCGCTCTGGGGATAGGCTTAGAGCGGCACCACCAGCCCGAGGCTCAGCTGCCCGGGCCGGAAGGCCGTGTCATAGGCCCGGTTGAGCGGGCCAAACGTCGGGGTAGTATCAGGCATGTCTCTCTCCAACTGCGCCCGTCGGAGCAGGAGGTCATAACAGGGCCTCCGGTTCGGGTGTGGCGGAATCTTGCGGTGTGAGCTGAAGCTATTTATTGATTTATAGCATATAAATAGAGAGAATGACGCTTCAGAATTCGGAAATCGGACATAATCCTGATGGACATTGAAAGCCTGCGCCTCTTCGTGCTCGCGGCGGAAAAGCTCAACATAGGGGCGGCGGGGCGCGATCTGGGGCTGGCCCCAGCCGTGGCCAGCGCGCGTCTGGCGCGGCTTGAAAAGAGCGTCGGCGCCGATCTGCTGCACCGGTCGACGCGCCGGGTCTCGCTGTCGCAGGACGGCGCGGAGTTCCTGCCCTTCGCCAGGGAGATCCTCGCCCAGGAAGCCGCCGCACGCGCGGCGCTCGGCCAGCGCGGTGTAGCGGCCACCGGCACCCTCCGCTTCGCGGCCCCCAGCAGTTTCGCGCAACTTTACATCATGCCGCTGGTGACGGAGTTCCTCGAGGCGCAGCCAGGCATCACGCTCGACATGCGGCTCTCGGATACGCAGTTCAACCTGATCGAGGGGAGTTACGACCTGGCGCTGCGCAGCGCGCCGCTGGCCGAGACTGCCCTGAAAGGGCGCAAGCTCGCCGATGAAACCCGTATTCTCTGCGCCTCGCCCGGATACCTCGCGGAGTACGGCACGCCGGAGACGGTGGAGGATCTGGAAACCCATCGCCTCGTCGCCTTCCGGGACCGGGCGCCCCGGCCGCTCATGCGCAATGGCCAGCCGGCGGGCGCGTTCGACCCGAGGCCGGAGCGGTGCAGGCTGGTGATGGACGACGGGGCGAGCCAGAGGGGCGCGACGCTGGCCGGGGCCGGCATCTCGGTCAACTCGCTCTGGAGCGTGCATCGGGAGCTAGTGGAGGGGCAACTGGTGCGGGTGTTGCCAGAGATCGAGGTCGCGGACGGTTCGGTTCTTTGGCTGGTCTATCCAAAGGCCAACGTGCTGTCGCCGAAGGTGCGGGTCTTCATGGATTTCCTGATCGACCGGATCGGTCGGACGCCGCCCTGGCGCGCGGGCTGAGGCCGGAGCTCCGGGTAGGGATGCCCCGCGCAGTCGTGGCGACCGCGCGGGGCGGGGGATCAGGCCAGATCGAAGCGATCGGCGTTCATCACCTTGGTCCAGGCGGCCACGAAGTCCGTCACGAACTTCTCGGCGGCGTCGTCCTGGGCATAGACCTCTGCGTAAGAGCGCAGGATCGAGTTCGAGCCGAAGACCAGGTCCATCCGGGTCGCCGTCCACTTCACCGCGTCGGTCTTGCGATCGCGGATCTCGTAGGTGCCCTTGCCGGCCGGCTTCCAGACATTGGCCATGTCCGTCAGGTTGACGAAGAAGTCGGTGGTCAGCGCGCCTTCGCGGTCGGTGAAGACGCCGTGCTTGGTGCCGCCGTGGTTGGTGCCCATCATCCGCATCCCGCCGACCAGTACGGTCATCTCGGGGGCGGTCAGGCCCATCAACTGGGTGCGGTCGAGCATCAGCTCCTCGGGGCTGACCACGTAGTCCTTCTTCATCCAGTTCCGGTAGCCATCGGCAAGCGGCTCCAGCGGTTCGAAGGACTCGGCATCGGTCATCTCGTCGGTCGCGTCACCGCGGCCCGGCGCGAAGGGCACCTCGATGTCGAAGCCCGCGGCCTTCGCCGCCTGCTCCACGCCGAGGTTGCCGGCCAGCACGATCACGTCGGCGATGCTCGCACCGGACTCGGCGGCAATCGGCTCGAGGACGGAGAGCACGCGGGCCAGACGCTCGGGCTCGTTGCCTTCCCAGTCCTTCTGCGGAGCCAGCCGGATGCGGGCGCCGTTGGCGCCGCCGCGCTTGTCGGAGCCACGGAAGGTGCGCGCGCTGTCCCAGGCGGTGGCGACCATGTCGCCCATGCTCAGGCCGCTGGCCGCGATCTTCGCCTTGACCGCCGCGACGTCATAACCTGTCGGGCCGGCCGGGATTGGATCCTGCCAGATCAGGTCTTCCGCGGGCACGTCGGGGCCGATGTAGCAGGCCTTGGGGCCCATGTCGCGGTGGGTCAGCTTGAACCAGGCGCGCGCGAAGGTGTCCTTGAAATACTCCGGATCGGCCATGAACTTCTGGCAGATCTCGTTGTAGATTGGGTCAACCTTCATCGCCATGTCGGCGTCGGTCATCATCGGGTTGTGACGCTGGGTAGGGTCGCTGGCGTCGACCGGCTTGTCCTCTTCCTTGATATCGACCGGCTCCCACTGCCAGGCGCCCGCGGGCGACTTGCGCAGCTCCCACTCGTGGCCGAACAGCATCTCGAAGAAGCCCATGTCGAACTTGGTCGGCTCGCTGGTCCATGCGCCCTCGAGGCCGGAGGTCACGGCATTGGCCGCCTTGCCGCCCATGTTCGGGTTTTCCCAGCCCATGCCCTGCGCCTCGACGCCGGCGGCTTCCGGATCGGCGCCCAGCAGGGCTGCGTCACCGTTGCCGTGGGTCTTGCCGACGGTGTGGCCACCGGCGGTCAGCGCCGCGGTCTCCTCGTCGTTCATGGCCATCCGGGCAAAGGTCTCGCGCACCTGCGCGGCGGTCTTCATCGGGTCGGGCTTGCCGTTCACCCCCTCGGGGTTCACGTAGATCAGGCCCATCTGCACCGCGGCGAGCGGGTTTTCCATGGTCGCGGGGTTCGCCACGTCGTCATAGCGCTCGTCGGACGGCGCGAGCCATTCCTTCTCGGCACCCCAGTAGATGTCGATCTCGGGATGCCAGATGTCCTCGCGCCCGAAGGCGAAGCCGAACGTCTTCAGGCCCATCGACTCATAGGCGATGTTGCCGGCCAGGATCATCAGGTCGGCCCAGCTGATCTTGTTACCGTACTTCTTCTTGATCGGCCACAGCAGGCGGCGGGCCTTGTCGAGGCTGACGTTGTCGGGCCAGGAGTTCAGCGGGGCGAAGCGCTGGTTGCCGGTGCCGCCGCCGCCACGGCCGTCGGCGAGGCGGTAGGAGCCGGCCGAGTGCCAGGCCATGCGGATCATCAGGCCGCCGTAATGGCCCCAGTCCGCCGGCCACCATTCCTGGCTGTCGGTCATCAGCGCGTGCAGGTCTTTCTTCAGCGCCTCGACGTCCAGGTCCTTCAGCGCCTCACGATAGCTGAAGTCCTTGCCCATCGGGTTGGTCTTGGTGTCGTGCTGGTGCAGGATCTCGAGGTTGAGCGCGTTGGGCCACCAGCTCATGACCGACTTACCGCTGGCAGTGTTGCTGCCGTGCATGACCGGGCACTTGCCGCCCGATTCCATATCGTTTCCGTCCATTTCAAGGTTCCTCTGTGCTGTGCAGCTTCGGCGGGGATCTCAGGCAATGACAGGGGCGCGCCTCAGCCGGGAATGGCTGCGCTGTGGCCCGGTCGATTTGCCTTCCTGATCCCCCGGAACTGCGTGGCTTGTTCCAATCGCAGCCATCCAATAGCAGCCGTCGACGATAAAGTGTAATTGCATTTTCTAACCGATGTCATAAGTGGAGGTTATGAATGGATTGTCGATGAAACACCTGCGCTACTTCGAGGCGCTGGCCCGTCACGGACACTTCGGGCGCGCCGCCGAGGATTGTTCGATTACCCAGCCCGCACTCTCGGTTCAGGTGCGGGAACTGGAGGAGTTGATCGGTGCGCCGCTTGTGGAGCGCGGCGGGCGGCAGACCCGTCTGACCGGCCTCGGCGAGGAGTTCGCGGCAAGAGCGCGGGATATCCTGCGCGCCGTGGACGACCTGCGCGACCTGGCCCGCGCCTCGCAAGGCCCGCTCGCCGGCCGGCTGCGAATCGGTGTGATCCCGACTGTCGCGCCCTACCTGCTGCCGCGGCTGATCGGCGATCTCTCCGCGGCCTATCCCGGGCTCGACCTGCGCCCGCGGGAGGCAATCACCGGGACGCTGGTGTCCGACATCCTCGAAGCGCGACTGGATGCGGCGATCATCGCGCTGCCGATCTCGGAGCCGGTGCTGCAGGAGGTCGCGTTGTTCGAGGAGGAATTCGTGCTCGTGCGGCCGCTGGAGGATGCGGACAAGCTGGTCCCGAAGCCCGAGATGCTGCAGCAGATGCGCCTCCTGCTGCTGGAGGAGGGGCATTGCTTCCGCGACCAGGCGCTGTCCTTCTGCAAGCTCTCCACCTCGGCGCCGCGGGAGTTGATGGAGGGCAGCTCGCTGTCGACGCTGGTGCAAATGGTCGGGGCGGGCATCGGGGTGACCCTGATCCCTGAAATGGCCGTGCCGATCGAGACCCGCTCGGCCGCCGTGTCGCTGGCGCGGCTCGGGCAGCCGCGCCCGACGCGCACCATCGGCATGGTCTGGCGCAAGTCGAACCCGCTGTCGGACCAGCTCCGCCAGGTCGCCTCCATCGTCCGGCAGGCCGGGACCGCGAGCCGGGAGGACGCCTCGCCGCTCGCCGGCGCCTGAAGCGGCCTAGCGCTGCGCGATCTGCCAGTGCGGGTGGATCCAGGGCGCGACGTTCTCCGGCGCCATCGGGGTGCGCCCAAGGATATGATCGGCCGCCTTCTCACCCACCATGATCGAGGGTCCGTTGAGGTTGCCGTTGGTGATCCGGGGAAAGATCGAGCTGTCGGCGAGCCGGAGGCCCTCCACGCCGATCACCCGCGTTTCCGGGTCGACCACCGCCATCGGATCGTCGCGCCGTCCCATCCGGCAGGTGCCGCAGGGGTGATAGGCGCTCTCGGCATGCTCGCGAATGAACCCGTCGAGCTCGTCATCGCTTTGCAGCGCAGCGCCCGGCTGGATCTCGGATTTCACGAAGGGCGCGAAGGCCTCCTGCGCGAAAATCTCCCGCGTGAGGCGGATGCAGGCGCGGAAATCCTCCCAGTCCTGCTCGGTGGACATGTAGTTGAAGAAGATCCGCGGCGGCTCCTTGGGATCGGCGGACCGCAACGTGACCGCGCCGCGCGAGGGGCTGCGCATCGGGCCGACATGGGCCTGGAACCCGTGCCCCTCCGCCGCCGCCCTGCCGTCGTAGCGCACGGCGATGGGCAGGAAGTGATACTGGATGTCCGGGTAGCGGACGCCGGGCCGGGAGCGGATGAAGGCCGCGCTCTCGAACTGGTTGGAGGCGCCGAGGCCCCGGCCCGTCAGCAGCCATTGTGCCCCGATCAGCCCCTTTCCGAACAGGTTCCAGTACTTGTAGAGCGTGATCGGCTGTTTCGACGCCATCTGGAGATAGACCTCCAGGTGATCCTGCAGGTTCTGCCCGACGCCCGGGCGGTCGGCCACGGGGGTGATGCCGTGCTCGGCCAGATGCGCCGCCGGGCCGATGCCGGAGAGCATCAGCAGCTTGGGCGAGTTGATCGAGGAGGCGGCGACGATCACCTCGCGCTCGGCCCGGATGGTCTCGACCCGGCCGCCCCGCTCGATTTCGACGCCCACGGCGCGGCCTTCCTCGATCATGAGACGAAGCGCGAGGCCGCGGATCAGCTCGCAGTTCTGGCGCTTCAGGGCCGGGCGGAGATAGGCATTGGCGGTGGACCACCGACGGCCTTTCCAGACCGTCTGTTCCATCGGGCCGAAGCCCTCCTGCTTCTCGCCGTTATAGTCGTCCGTGACCTCGTAGCCCGCCTGCAGGCCCGCCTGCACGAAGGCGTCGAACAGCGGGTTCGCCCGCTCGCCCCGGGTGACGTGCAGCGGGCCGTCGTGGCCGCGCCATGCCTCGTCGCCCCCGTGGCCGCCATCGTGCCAGCTCTCCATCCGCTTGAAATAGGGCAGCACGTCGGCAAAGGCCCAGCCATCCGCGCCGCTTTCGGCCCAGTGGTCGTAGTCGCAGGCATGGCCGCGCACATAGACCATGCCGTTGATCGAGGAGGAGCCGCCGATCACCTTGCCGCGCGGCGTGGCGAGGCTGCGGCCGCCGAGGTGCGGCTCCGGCTCGCTTTTGAAGCCCCAGTCATAGACCGGCATGTTCATCGGATAGGACAGCGCCGCCGGCATCTGGATGAACGGCCCGCGGTCGCTGCCGCCGTGCTCGATCACCAGCACGCGCTTGCCGGCCTCGGCCAGCCGGTATGCGATGGCGCAGCCAGCCGACCCTGCGCCGACGACCACATATTCCGCCTGCATGGACATCAGAACGGCGCCTCCACGCCGTTCATCGCGACATGGATGGTCTTGACCTCGCTGTAATGGGCGATGGCCTCCTTGGAGTTCTCCCGCCCGACGCCGGAGGCTTTGACCCCGCCGAAGGGCGCTTCCACGGGTGCAAGGTTGTATGTGTTGATGTAGCAGGTCCCGGCTTCCAGCCGCGCCACGACGCGGTGTGCGCGGGTGAGGTCATTGGTGAAGACACCGCCGGCCAGCCCGAACTCGGTGGCGTTCGCGCGTCCGATCACCTCCTCTTCGTCGTCGAACTCGAGCAGCGACAGGACGGGGCCGAAGATCTCCTCGCGGGCGATGGTCATCTCGTCGGTGACGCCGGCAAAGACGGTGGGCTCGAGGAAGAAGCCCGGGCCGGGCTGCCGCTTGCCGCCATAAGCAAGCGACGCGCCCTCCTCGATGCCCTTGGCGATGTATCGCTTCACGATGGAGAGCTGCGCCTCGGAGACCATCGGGCCGAAATTGGTGGCCTCGTCGAGCGGGTCGCCGAGCTTCGCGGTCGAGAGCCGTTCGCAGAGGCGGGCGAGGAAGGCGTCCCGGATCCCCTTCTGCACAAAGACCCGCGTGCCGTTGGAGCAGACCTGCCCGGAGGAGTAGAAATTGCCGAGGATCGCGCCGCTCACGGCGTCGTCGAGGGTCGCGTCGTCGAAGACGATCAGCGGGGACTTGCCGCCGAGTTCCATCGTGACGTGCTTCATCCCCGCCGCCGCGGCCGCATAGACCTTGCGGCCCGTGGGCACGGAGCCGGTGAGGGAGACCTTGGCGACACGTGGGTCGTTGACCAGCGCAGCTCCCACATCGCCCAGGCCCTGCACCACGTTGAAGACGCCGGGAGGCGCGCCGGCTTCGGTCAGGATCTCGGCGATCTTGAGGGCGCAGAGCGGCGTGGTCTCGGACGGCTTGAACACCATCGTGTTGCCGCAGGCGAGCGCCGGGGCGGCCTTCCAGCAGGCGATCTGGGTGGGGTAGTTCCAGGCGCCGATGCCGACGCAGACACCGAGCGCCTGCCGGATCGTATAGACGAAATCGCCGCCGGGCTGGGGGATGTATTCGCCGGCAAGGCTCGCGGCGAGGCCGCCGAAATACTCCAGCGCATCGGCGCCCGAGGTCGCATCGGCGACCAGCGTTTCCTGCAGCGGCTTGCCGGTGTCGTAGGTCTCGAGGATCGACAGCTCCCGGTTGCGGTCCCGGATGATGTCCGCGGCGCGGCGGAGGATGCGGCCGCGTTCCATGCCCGTCATCGCCGCCCATTCCGGCTGTGCCCGGCGGGCGCTTGCGAGCGCGCGTTCCACCATTTCCGGCGTGGCCGAGTGGACCCGGCCGATGATCTCGCCGGTCGCGGGATAGATGATGTCGATGGCCGTGCCGGCTGCGTCCTCGGCGTAGCTGCCGTCGATGTAATGGCTGGCTGTGGGGGCGGTGGTCATGGGGAAACTTTCGGTCAGATGTCTGGGCTGGTGCCGGGCAGCGGCGTGGAGGTGCCGAGCGCGGCCAGTTCGGTATCGAGCGCCCGCAGGACTTCGGCGGTGGCGCCGGTCCCGGTGGTCAGGTCGGTCTTCAGGGCGTGACGCAGGTAGAGCCCGTCGATCAGCGCGGCGATGTGGGCAGCGACCTTCGGCGCGGTGTCGCCGACAAGCGGGCGCAGGTCGTGCACGAGGTTCGAGTGGAGCCGCCGGTGGTAGACCGACAGCAACCGCTGCGCGCCGGGGGCAATCTGGGCCAGGACGTAGAAGTTCATCCAGGCGGCGATGGTCTCCTGCTGGAACTTCTCGGCGGTGAACCCGGCGCGGACGATCGCCTCGAGCCGCGCGCGCGGTCCGTCGGCAACGGCGAGCCCCTCGCGGACCTGCGTGCCGTAAAGCGAAAGCATGTGCCGCATAGCGCCGAGGAAAAGCTGCTCCTTGTTGCCGAAGTAGTGATGCGCCAGTGCCGCCGATACGCCGGCCCGCTTGGCGATCTGGCTGACGGTGACATCGAGGGTTCCGGAGGCGCCGATTTCATGGATCGCGGCCTCGACCAGCGCGGCGCGTCTGATGGGCTCCATTCCGATCCTGGGCATAGCCGGTCCCTGGCTCCAAGGTTATGGTTGAAACACGGGAGAGAATAGAAGAAGCTTGATTGACTCGTCAATCAACAACGCTCGATCGAACACGCCAACAGGGGAGACCGAACCATGAAGAAGACGATGCTGCTTGCCACGATCGCGATCTCGGCAGGGACCTTTGCCCACGCCGCCTGCGAAACCGTGACCTTTTCGGATGTCGGCTGGACCGACATCACCGCCACCACCGCCGCAACGACCGTCGTGCTGGAAGCGCTCGGCTACGAGACCGACATCAAGGTCCTCTCCGTGCCGGTGACCTATACCTCGATGGCAGAGGGCGACATCGACGTGTTCCTCGGCAACTGGATGCCGACGATGGAGGCCGACATCGCCCCGTATCGCGAGGCCGGCACCGTGGACACCGTGCGCGAGAACCTCAGCGGCGCGAAGTACACGCTGGCCGTGAACAAGGCGGCGATGGATCTCGGGATCAAAGATTTCGCCGATATTGCTGCCCATGAAGAGGCGCTCGAAGGCGAGATCTACGGCATCGAGCCGGGCAACGACGGTAACCGCCTGATCCAGTCGATGATCGACGCCGACGCCTTCGGGCTCTCCGGCTTCGAGGTCAAGGAAAGCTCCGAGCAGGGGATGCTGGCGCAGGTGGAGCGGGCGACGAAACGGGATGAGCCCATCGTCTTTCTCGGCTGGGAACCCCACCCGATGAACGCCAATTTCGACATGGGCTACCTGACCGGCGGCGACGATTTCTTCGGTCCGGACCTCGGCGGCGCCTCGGTCTTCACCAACACCCGCGCCGGTTATGTCGGCGAATGCGAGAACGTGGGCAAGCTGCTCTCCAACCTCGTTTTCAGCCTCGAGATGGAGAACGAGATCATGGGCGCGATACTCGACGGCGGCGAGGAACCCGCGGATGCGGCCACCGCCTGGCTCGCGGCCAACCCGGATGTCTTCACGGCCTGGCTCGATGGCGTGACCACGCTCGACGGCGGCGACGCGGTCGCGGCCGTGAAGGCCGCCCTGGGGATGTAACCCGGACGCACCGGCCCCGGCATTTTGTCGGGGCCATTCTTTCCCACGACACGGAGGAGCAGGGCACGCATGGACTGGCTGACCGACAACAAGATCCCGGTGGGAAAGGTGGCCTCCGACGTCTTCGACTGGCTGCAACTGCATGGCGAGTGGTTCTTCGACGGCCTGTCGGACATGCTGGAGGCGCTGATCGACGGCATTCTGTATGTCCTGCAGACCCCGCCGCCACTGGCTGTTGTGCTCGGTTTCGTCGCCCTGACGTTCCTGCTGCAGCGCAACTGGAAGACCTGCCTGTTTGTCTTCCTCGGGTTTCTGTTCATCCTCAACCAGGGATACTGGGAGGAGACGACGGAAAGCCTGACGCTCGTGCTGTCGGCTTGCGTCGTCTGCATGGCGATCGGGGTGCCCATTGGCATCGTCGCGGCGCATCACCCGCGGTTCTACACCTATCTGCGCCCGGTTCTGGACCTGATGCAGACCTTGCCGACCTTTGTCTACCTGATCCCCGCGATCGTCTTTTTCGGGATCGGCATGGTGCCCGGACTGATCGCCACGGTCGTTTTCGTTCTGCCGGCGCCGATCCGGCTGACGCATCTGGGGGTATCGCGGACACCCAAGCCGCTTCTCGAGGCGGCGACTGCCTTTGGCGCGACGCCGACGCAGACGCTTCTGAAGGTCGAGCTGCCTTATGCCTATCCGCAGATCATGGCCGGGCTGAACCAGACCATCATGCTGTCGCTCTCGATGGTGGTGATCGCGGCGCTGGTCGGCGCCGACGGGCTCGGCGTGCCGGTGGTGCGCGCGCTCAACCAGGTGAACACCGGGCTCGGCTTCGAATCCGGCTTCGTGATCGTGGTCGTTGCAATCATGCTCGACAGGGTGCTGCAGACCGGGAGGCGGGGATGAGCGCGGCTGTTACGTTCGACAACGTCTCCATCGTCTTTGGCGACCGGCCGGAGGTGGCGCTGCCGCTGATGGATGCGGGCAAGTCGCGCGCCGATATCCAGGCGGAGACCGACCAGGTGCTGGGCGTGCACAATTGCTCGCTGGAGGTCGCGCAGGGGGAGATCCTGGTGCTTATGGGCCTGTCCGGCTCGGGCAAATCCACGCTGCTGAGATCTGTCAACGGGCTCAACCCCGTTGTTCGTGGCCAAGTCACCATCCGGGACGGTGACTGGAGCTCGGAGGTGGTCGGCGCCTCCGCGGCGGACCTGCGCCGCATCCGCCGCGAATGCGTCGCGATGGTGTTCCAGCAATTCGGCCTGCTGCCCTGGCGCAGCGTGCGGGAAAATGTCGGGCTCGGGCTGGAATTGGCCGGAATGCCGCGCGCCGAGCGGGCGGCCAAGGTCGAGGAACAGCTCGAACTCGTGGGCTTGAGCGACTGGGCCGACAACAAGGTGAGCGAGCTCTCCGGCGGGATGCAGCAGCGGGTGGGGTTGGCGCGGGCCTTTGCCACTGAAGCGCCGATCCTGCTGATGGACGAACCGTTCTCCGCACTCGACCCGCTGATCCGCAATCACCTGCAGGAGGAGTTGCTGGAGTTGCAGGAGCGGCTGCACCGGACGATCATCTTCGTCAGCCACGACCTGGACGAGGCCTTCCGGCTGGGCAACCGCATCGCGATCATGGAGGGCGGACGGATCGTTCAGTGCGGCACGCCGCAGGAGATCTTCTCCAACCCTGCCAACGACTACGTGGCCGACTTCGTGGCCCATATGAACCCGCTCGGCGTGTTGCGGGCCCGAGATGTGATGGAACCGGCTGTGGGCGACGCCTCCGGCCCGCGTATCGCGGCAAGGACGCCGGTGGAAGAGGTGATGCGGATCCTTCTTGATGGCCCCGATACAATCGCTGTCGAGGACGACGGGAAGGTGATCGGCCAGGTGACCAAGGACACGGTGCTGCGCCGCGTGCTCGACCCGCGCGACGGCCAGACCACCGGCGAGAGCCATTGGCAGGGCTGACCTGAAACGGACACCGCCCGCCTCCGGGGGAGGCGGGCGGCGCGTCTTCCGGAGTGGTAGGGTGTCAGCCGGCGTACCAGGCGATGAAGTACCCCGCGACCACGGCGGTGCCGATCACACCGGCGACGTTCGGGCCCATCGCATGCATCAGCAGGAAGTTACCCGGATCGGCGCGCTGTCCTTCGACCTGGCTCACCCGAGCGGCCATGGGAACGGCGGAGACGCCGGCCGAACCGATCAGCGGATTGATCTTGTTCTTGCTGACGAGGTTCATCGCCTTGGCCATCAGCACACCGCAGGCAGTGGCGATGCCGAAAGCGATCACGCCGAGCCCGAGGATCTTCATCGTGTCGAAGTTCAGGAACCGTTCGCCGGTCATCGTAATGCCGACGGAGGTGCCAAGGAAGATCGTGACGATGTTGATCAGCTCGTTCTGGGCGGCCTTGGTCAGGCGTTCCGTCACGAGACTCTCGCGCAGGAAGTTGCCCAGCATCAGCATCCCGATCAGCGCCGCCGCGGCGGGGACAAGCAGGATGACGACGATGGTGACCATTCCGGCAAAGATCAGCTTCTCCAGACGCGACACGGTGCGCAGGGACTTCATGCGGATCTTGCGCTCTTCCTCGGTGGTCAGCGCGCGCATGATCGGAGGCTGCAGCATCGGCACCAGCGCCATGTAGCTGTAGGCGGCCACGGCGATCGGCGCGAGCAGGTGCGGCGCCAGCTTGTTGGCGAGGAAGATCGAGGTCGGGCCGTCCGCACCGCCGATGATCCCGATGGCGCCGGCTTCCATCGGCGAGAAGCCGATGATCGTGGCGCCGAGGAAGGTCGCGAAGACCCCGAACTGTGCCGCCGCGCCGAGCAGCAGGGTGCGTGGGTTGGCGATCAGCGGCCCGAAGTCGGTGAGAGCGCCAACGCCGAGGAAGATCAGCGGCGGGAAGATCTCGTATTCCACACCCTTGGAGATGTAGTAGTAGAGGCCGCCCGGGTGGTCGCCCACCGGCGCGTTGATAAGGCCCTCGGTGGGCAGGTTGGCCAGCAGCGCCCCGAATGCGATCGGGATCAGCAGCAGCGGTTCGAATTTCTTGTAGACCCCCAGGTAGAACAGCCCGGCGATGATCACCCACATCACGACCATCTGGCCCGTGACGTCATTGATGGCGGTCAGCTGCCAGAGCTGCTCGAGCTTGGAGGTCTCCGATACGGTGCCTTCCATCGAAGGAGCCCCCCAATCAGGATAGGGTTACAAGGACCTGTCCCTCGGTCACGGTGGAGCCGGGGGTCACGTTGATGGCGGCGACGGTGCCGTCCTGTGGCGCGCCGATGTTGGTGTTCATCTTCATCGCTTCGAGCACCAGCAGGCTGTCGCCGGATTTCACCGCCTGGCCGACGGTGACATCGACGCTGACGACAGTGCCGGCCAGCGGGCTGGCGACATCGCCGGGGCCGGCGGCGGCGGCCGGTGCGGCAGCGACAGGGGCCGGAGCCGGCGCTGCGGCCGGGCGCGGGGCTGGGGCCGGGGCTGCGGCCGGTGCGGCTGCCGCCGGGGCGGCGGTGGCGCCCGCGTCGAGGTCCTCGACCGTCACGTCATAGGCGACGCCTTCCACAGTGATCCGCAAGCGCTTCATTGCTTCTGTCCTCTCAGAATATTGGGGGTCTCGCCGCCAAGCGTGGGCCGGGTCGGACCCCAGTCCTTGCGAATGCGGCGGCTCGAGAAGGTCTCGATCCGGCCTTCAAGCGGCCAGTTGGAGACCAGATGTGCAGGTGCCGCGACATGGGTCACGCGATACCCGGCGCCCAGCGTATGGGCCACGGCCGCCGCGATGGCGGCTAGGTGATGTGGGGGAACGCCTGCCGCCACCGGGGCGGCGGGCGACGCAGGGATGGTGGCGGCGGCCTTGGCGGCGGCATCGGCCGCCGCCTTCTCGCGTGCCTTGTCGGCGCGGATGAAGAAGCTGCCCACCAGGGCGCAAGCGCCCCAGATCGCCGCCAGGACCATCATTACCACGGCAAAGCCGGTGCCGATCAGTTCCAGATTGTCGATCATGCTCTGGCCTCCGCCTACAGGGGAATGTTGCCGTGCTTCTTCGGCGGCCGGGTCTCGCGCTTCGACATCAGGCCGCGCAGGGTGAGCGCCAGGGAGCTGCGGGTCTGCCGCGGCTGGATGATGTCATGGACGAAGAGCTCTCCGGCCGAGAGATAGGGCGTCGCGAACTCGGCGCGATACTCGTCTGCCAGTTCCTTGGCCTTGGCGGCCCGGTCCTCGGCTTCCTTAAGTTCCTTGCGGTAGAGGATGTTCACCGCGCCCTCAGCGCCCATCACGGCGATCTCGGCGGTCGGCCAGGCCAGAACCCGGTCCGCCCCCATGTCCTGGCTGCACATGGCGAGATACGCACCGCCGTAGGCCTTGCGCATGATCACCGTGATCTTCGGGACCGTGGCAGAAGCATAGGCGAACAGCATCTTGGCGCCGTGCCGGATGATGCCGCGCCGCTCTTCGTTGACGCCGGGCAGGAAGCCCGGAACATCGACCAGGGTGACGAGCGGGATGTTGAAGACGTTGCAGAAACGCACGAACCGCGCCGCCTTGTCGGAGGCGTCGATGTCGAGCGTGCCGGCCTTCACTGTCGGCTGGTTGGAGACGAAGCCCACCACGATGCCGCCGATCCGGCCGAAGCCGATCACGATGTTGGCCGCGAAGCTTTCCATCACCTCCATGAAATCGCCGCCGTCGGCGATCTGCCGGATCACCACCCGGCAGTCGAAGGGCATCTTGGGGTCTTCGGGGACCAGTTCGTCCAGCGTCGGATCCTCCTCGACCGAGAGATCCGCCTCGATCTTGTGCGGCGGGTCCATCATGTTGTTAGACGGCAGGAACGACAGCAGACGGTGCACGATTGCCACGGCGTGGGCGTCGTCCTCGGCGATGAAATGGATGTTGCCCGACACGCTGGCGTGGGCCTGTGCCGAACCGATCTCGTCCATCGTCGTGACCTGGCCGGTCACCGAGCGGATCACCTCTGGCCCGCAGATGAACATCTGCGCGTTCTCGCGGGTCATAATCAGGAAATCGGTGAGCGCCGGGCTGTAGGCCGCGCCGCCGGCGCAGGGGCCGGCGATGACCGAGATCTGCGGCACCACGCCCGAGAGCTGAACGTTCCGGTAGAACACCTGCCCGTAGGCCGAGAGCGAGCCGACGCCCTCCTGGATGCGCGCCCCGCCGGAATCGTTGAAGCCGACGACCGGGATGCCGGCCTTCACCGCGTGGTCGAGCACATGGCAGATCTTCTTGGCGTGGATCTCGCCCAGCGAGCCGCCGGCGACGCCGAAATCCTGGCTGAAGGCTGCGACGGGCCGACCGTCGATGAAGCCGGAGCCGGCGATCACGCCATCGGTGGGGATGGATTTCTTCTCCATGCCGAAGTGACGGGTCTTGTGCTGCGCGTGCAGGCCGAATTCCTGGAACGTCCCTTTGGTGTAGAGCTCGTCCAGCCGTTCGCGCGCGGTCATGCGCCCCTTGGCATGTCGGTCCTCGGCCTTGGCCGCCCCGCCGCCTTCGAGCGCGATGGCGCGCCGTCTCTCCAACTCGTCCGCAAGAGCTTTGGAAATCGCCATGGTCATACTGCTTTGTTAGGGCCGCAGCCGGGAAGGAAGCGGCGTTACCCGAGCGGATGGCCGAACCGTCCTCCCGGCGGGAAGTCGTCGTTCGCGCGGAACCCCGGAATCGCCTCGGCGATCTCGGGAAACCGACCCGCAATCACGATTTCCCTGGACGCCGCGAGTAAACTCCCATCTGGCCTCGATATAAAGCCCAAAGGTCATGCAAATACGGACCGCTCGGTATGAGCGAGATGCGTGCAAAAGAGGCGTTTTGCCGCGATTTCAGCCCTTTTCCGCGGTTTTGGGTGCTGTTTTGCCGCAGTTTGGCGGAATCGGCGTTAGCGGCTCCGCACCGCTCACGCGCCGCCCGGAAGCCCGAGGCTGTCCGCGATCAGAGGGCTCACAGGGCGGCTGTGCTGGTCCGGCGGGGTGCCGCCTGCCGTCAACTGGGCTCCCGCGACATAGACCGCCGCGATGGCGCGATCGTCACCCATCATGATGGTCGGGAAGACCGCTTCCCAGATCGTCTCTGAACGGGCGTGCCGCTGTGCGATGGCGGGGGTGGAGGCGAGATCGAGCACCACGAGGTCGGCGTCCGAGCCGGGTGCAAGCGTGCCGATCCTGTCGTCCATGCGCATCGCCCGGGCCGAGCCGGCGGTGGCGAGCCACAGCAGTTGCGCCGGGTGCAGCGCGGTGCCGGAGAGCTGCCCGATCTCGTAGGCCGAAGCCATGGTGTGCAGCATCGAAAAGGACGAACCGCCGCCCGTGTCGGTCGCAAGCCCTACGCGCTGGCCCTCGGCCATGGCGCGTGCAGTGTCGAAGAGGCCCGATCCGATGAAGGTATTGGAGGTCGGGCAATGGATCAGCGCCGCGCCGTGATCGCGCAGCCTGGCGCGCTCGCTGTCGGTCAGCCAGATCGCATGACCGAACATCGCGCCCTCGCGCAGCAACCCGTGCGCCTCGTAGGTGTCGAGATAGTCGCGACGGTGCGGGTGCAGGTCGCGGACCCAGTCGACCTCGTCGGTCTGCTCGCTCAGGTGGGTCTGCATCGGGCAGTCGGGGTGCTCGGCCCAGAGCGCGCCGAGCGCCTCCAGCTGCTCCGGCGTGGAGGTCGGAGAGAAGCGCGGCGTGATCGCATAGACCGCGCGCCCCTGGCCGTGCCAGGTCTCCAGCAAAGCCTTGCTCTCGTCATGCGCCGTCTGCGCATCGTCCCGCAGTCCGTCCGGGGCGTTGCGGTCCATGCAGGTGCGCCCCGCGACCACCGCCATGTTGCGGGCCTCGGCGGCCGCGAAGAACGCCTCGACCGAGGAGGGGTGGATGGTGCAGAAGCTCGCCACCGAGGTCGTGCCGTGAGAGACCATCAGGTCGAGATAGCGATCGGCGATCTCGGCCGCATAGGCCGGGTCGCCGAACCGCATTTCCTCAGGGAAGGTGTAGCTGTTGAGCCAGTCGATCAGCCGCTTGCCCCAGGAGGCGATGATCGCCGTCTGCGGGTAATGGGCGTGCGAGTCGACGAAGCCCGGCAGGATCAGCCCATCGCCATGGTCGATCACCCGCGCCTGCGGGGCGGCGGCGCGCAGGCCGTCGGCATCGCCGGTCGCCGCGATCTTGCCGTTCTCGACCAGGATGCCGCCGCGGCGCAGATAACGGGCCGCCTCATCCGGTGGGACGTCGAACGGGTTTGCGTGGAGATCGAGGATCTGGCCGAGCACGAGTGTGGAGGGTTCGTTCATGGATCCAACCTAGGTGTCCGCCGCCGGCCCCGCAACGCCGATCGGCAGGTTGCACCGGCTGTATGCAGGCTTATGCTGCAGCCGAACAGGATGGAAGGGGGCTTGGGATGGCGGAAGACACCGTCGAACCTGCAGCACGCGAGGACGAAGGGTATGCCCTGCAGCGCGACCGGGTCGAGCAGGTCCTGCTCGCGATCAACGCGGGCGATTCCGCGCGTCTCGGCAAGCTGCTGGACGAAATGCACCCCGCCGACGTCGCCGACCTCATGGAGCAGGTGGGCGACAAGACGCGGCAGCTGCTGCTGCGTTTCTGGGGCCGTGACATCGACGGCGAGATCCTGTCGGAACTCGACGAGGGCGTGCGCGCCGAGGTTATCGAGTCGCTTCCCGATTCGGTGCTGAGCGAAGCCGTCCTCGATCTCGAGTCGGACGACATCGTCGACCTCGTCGAGGACCTGGAGGACGACCGGAAGGACATCGTCCTGGGCTCGCTGCCCGCCGCCGAGCGGATCGCGGTCGAACAGGCGCTGAGCTGGCCCGAATATTCCGCCGGCCGACTGATGCAGCGCGAGGTGGTCTCGGCGCCCGAGCACTGGACGGTGGGCCAGGCCATCGACTTCCTGCGCCGGGAGGACGCCCGCCTGCCGGACCAGTTCTACCACGTCATTCTCGTCGATCCGACGATGACACCAACGGGCTACGTCACGTTGGGCAAGCTGCTGTCCTCCCCGCGGAAGCTGCCGCTGAAATCGATCACCGAGCATTCGTTCCGCACGGTCCCGGTGGACATGGACGAGGGCGAGGTCGCCTATGCGTTCAACCAGTACCACCTGATCTCCGTTCCGGTGGTCGACCACGACGACCGCCTCGTGGGCGTGATCACGATCGACGACGCGATGGCGGTGCTCGATGACGAGCACGAGGAGGACATCCTGCTGCTTGCCGGTGTCGCCGAAGACAGCTCGCTCTCCGACAGCGCGATGGAAACGACGAAACTGCGCCTTCCCTGGCTGGCGGTGAACCTCGCGACGGCCATTCTCGCCTCGCTGGTGATCGCGCTCTTCGACGATGTGATCGCCGAGGTCGTGGCGCTGGCGGTGCTGATGCCGATCGTGGCCTCGATGGGCGGCAACGCGGGCACCCAGTCGCTGACGGTCGCGGTGCGGGCCATCGCCACCAAGGACCTCACCGGCTCCAACGTCTGGCGCGTGGTCGGACGGGAACTCGTGGTGGGACTGCTGAACGGGCTGGTGTTCGCCGTCGTGATGGGGATCGTGGCCCTGCTCTGGTTCGGCTCCGGCCAGATCGGCGCGGTGATCGCGGTCGCCATGGTGGTAAACCTCGCGGTGGCGGCGCTAGCGGGCATCCTTGTGCCGGTGACGATGGAGAAGCTGGGCGTCGACCCGGCGCTTGCCTCGGGCACCTTCGTCACCACGGTTACGGATGTGGTGGGCTTTTTCGCCTTCCTCGGCCTCGCCGCCGTCGTTTTGTTGTGACGCTGAGCGTCGTGGAGCTAAAGGCACAAGCGCGGCGCGACGCGATGGTGCGGCGGGCCGAGGCCCATGCAGCCCATCGGGAGTCGGCGTCGGACGCACTGACGCGGGCTCTCGGGAGCCTCCGGGAGCAGGTCATCTCCGGCTACCTCCCGATCCGCACCGAGGCCGACCCGCTGCCCGCGATGAAAGCGCTTGCCGGCGCCAACCGGATCTGCGTGCCGGTGATCCAGGGGCCGGGGCAGCCGCTTGTCTTCAAGGAATGGCGGCCGGGATGTGCGCTGGAGGAAGGCCCTTTCCGGGTGATGGTGCCGCGCGATGGCGACTGGCTGGTGCCGAAAGTGCTGATCGTACCGCTGCTGGCCTTCGATCCGCGATTCCATCGGCTGGGCTATGGCGGAGGGTTCTACGACCGGACGCTCGAGTCCCTGCGTGCCGCCGGGCCGATCCGGGCGGTGGGCTTTGCCTATGGCGCGCAACGCGTCGAAGCGCTGCCGCCGGAGCCGACCGACCAGCCGCTCGACGAGGTCGTGACCGAGGCGGGGGCGGTTCCCCTCGCACCTCGACGCTGACGCGTCTCGCCGCTTTGGGGCCGGGCGCGCCTTCGGCGCGCGGGCAAGCGGAGGTCGGGCGTATCGCGCATGCCCTTGTGAAGCCCCGCCCGGAGGCCTAGGGAAGACGCATGCGGATACTCTTTCTCGGCGATGTGATGGGGCGGTCCGGGCGCAGCGCGGTCGCGGAACGCCTGCCCCGGATGCGCCTCGACTGGAAACTGGATTTCGTCGTGGTGAACGGCGAGAACGCGACCTCGGGCATGGGCCTGTCCGGCGCCCACGCCAAGGCGCTGCTGGACGCCGGCGCAGATTGTGTGACGTTGGGCGATCATGCCTTCGACCAGAAGGACATGCTCCAGTTCATCGAGACGGAGCCGCGGATCCTGCGGCCGATGAACTTCGCCAAGGACGCTCCCGGACGCGGCGCGGCGGTGTTCCGCACGGCCAGCGGGCGCCGGGTGCTTGTGGCGCAGGTCCTCGGACAGGTCTTCATGAAACGGCCCTTCGCCGATCCGTTTTCCGCCCTCGACCAGGTGCTCCGTTCGCATCCGCGTGGTGGCCAGGTGGCGGCCAGCCTGATCGATATCCATTGCGAGGCCACGAGCGAGAAGATGGGGGTCGGTCATTTCTGTGATGGCCGGGCGAGCGTTGTCGTCGGCACCCATACCCATGTGCCCACCAGCGACGCCCAGATCCTGCCGGGTGGCACCGCCTTCCAGAGCGATGCCGGCATGTGCGGCGACTACAACAGTGTGATCGGGATGGAAAAGACCGAGCCGATGCGCCGCTTCGTGACCGGCATGCCCAAAGCGCGGTTCACGCCGGCGCTTGGGGAGGCGACGGTCAGCGGGCTCTATGTCGAGACCGACGATGCCACCGGCAAGGCCACCCGCGTCGAGATGATACGCCAGGGCGGCAGGCTCGCACCTGCCGGGCCCTGACGCGCCGCGGGCCTTGCCCGCGGCCCGGCCCAACTGGAGGAGTGGCATCCCCGGATGCCGTGACGACGGGCGGGAGCCCCCGGCGTCATCCTTGCGCTCAGAACGGGGTGCCTCAGAGGATCCGCCCGGCCACCGCATCGAGCCGCGCCACGAGGGCCGGATCGCGTTTCTCCGGCGCGGTCATGATCGCGTATTCCAGCGCCCGGTCGCAGCCATGCGGGCAGGGCAGGCGTTCGGCGCCCAACAGGGCCGGCAGACGGGCCACCATGCCGCGCGCCTTCTCGGCATTGCCCATCAATGTCTTGATGATCTGTGTCACGTCCACTTCGCCGTGGTCGGGGTGCCAGGAATCGTAATCCGTCACCATGGCCACGGAGGCGTAGCAGAGCTCCGCCTCCCGGGCGAGCTTGGCCTCCGGCATGTTGGTCATGCCGATGACATCGCAACCCCATTGCTCGCGGTAGATCCGCGACTCGGCGAGCGTCGAGAACTGCGGCCCCTCCATCGCCAGGTAGGTGCCGCCCTGGTGGACGGTGATCCCCTGCGCCTGCGCCGCCTCGAAACAGGCCGCGCCGAGGCGGGGGCAGGTGGGGTGGGCGGCGCTCACATGCGCCACGCAACCCGGGCCGAAGAAGCTCTTCTCGCGGGCGAAAGTCCGGTCGACGAACTGGTCGACCATCACGAAATCGCCCGGCGCCATCTCCTCGCGAAACGAGCCGCAGGCGGAGACCGAGATTACGTCGGTCACGCCGAGCCGTTTCAGTGCGTCGACATTGGCCCGGTAGGGGACGGACGAGGGCGAATGGACATGGCCGCGGCCGTGTCTCGGCAGAAAGGCCATTGCGACGCCGCCGACCCGGCCGGTCAGGATCTCGTCCGACGGAGCGCCCCACGGGGTGTCGACGCTCTGCCACGCCGCGTCCTCGAGCCCTTCGAACTCGTAGAGCCCGCTGCCTCCGATCACGCCGATCATAGTCTCCATCTTAACGCTCCGATAACATCCATGTCCGGGGCGGAGCCTATGACAGCAATCCGGGCGTGGAAAGCTCCTGAAATCTCCGCACTTTCGCCCGATTGCAGGGGCAACCTCCGCCGCATGTGGGTATTTCGTACAATCGTTCTTGTTCCGCGGCCCGACCTCGCAGGGATTGCCCCCTGCCTCGCGCTGCTCGCAGTTTTCGCTGCCTTCAACGGGCGCGACGTCCTGGCTTTCGGCCAGCCGGTCGAGCCCCTGAATATCGCCGTCGCGACGGCGCTGTTTGTCTTCCTGATGCGCAACATCCTGCTCTTCCGCCGCGAGGTCCTTCCGGTGGACGTGTCGGTCGGCTGGGGTGTCGGCGGTATTCTCGCGCCGTTGGTCCTGTTCGCGCCCTCGCCCGAGGTCGTGCAGCAGGGCGTTTCCATTCTGCTGCTTGGTCTGGCGCTCGGAATCCTCGTGGTGCTGCGTTTCGCACCGGACCTGACTGACCGAATCCCCTCGATCTGGTCCGGCAGCGGGCAGGGGGCGTCCGACGCGCTGTTGATCGTGGCGGTCTCCCTTGCGCTGCGGGCGGTCGGGGCCTGGCTTCTCGTCGTGGCCGGAGAGCCGGCGCTGTGGGTGCTTTTCGTCTCGGTCGGAGGCATCGCCGCGGACTTCCTGACGAACTGGATCATCTTGTTGTATCTCTTTGTGAATCGCCACAACGAGCGTCAGCCGTGACACCGGAAGGGAAATCTGGTATGCAATTTTTGCATAGCGGCCTCCCGTTAGGGTTGCTTCTGAAAGTCGCAGGTCTCTGGTAACGCCAGCACCGAACCGCGTTGCCCCCGCGCGCCATTGGCGCTGCCGAGACGGGCGATGCCCCGCCGACCGGATTGCCGGTCGCGCCAAGCTGGCGGGCCTTCCTGGTCCGCCCGATGTTTTTTGAAAGAGGCACCTCTTGACCCGAACCATTATGGCAGCCCTGGCTGACAGCAACTACCTTGCGCAGTTCTCCGCCGGAGAACGGGACGGATCCACCCATCTGCGCACCGAGATCCTGTCGGGTCTGACCGTGGCGCTCGCGCTGGTGCCGGAAGCGGTCGCCTTTGCCTTCGTCGCCGGGGTGCATCCGCTGGTCGGTCTCTACGCGGCCTTCATCGTCGGACTTATCACCGCGCTGATCGGCGGCCGTCCGGGCATGATCTCGGGCGCCACGGGCGCTCTTGCGGTGGTCATGGTCAGCCTGGTGGCCGAGCATGGGGTCGAGTACCTGTTCGCGGCCGTCGTGCTGATGGGGATCATCCAGATCCTCGCCGGCATCTTCCGGCTGGGCAAGTTCATGCGGCTGGTCCCGCATCCGGTGATGCTCGGCTTCGTCAACGGGCTCGCCATCGTCATCTTCCTCGCGCAGCTCAGCCAGTTCCAGGTGCCGGGCACGGCCGAGGCATCGGGGCACGGCATGTCGGGCGGCGAGTGGCTGACCGGCTGGCCGCTTGTGGTCATGCTCGCCCTGGTCGCGCTGACGATGGCCATCATCTGGGCCATGCCGAAGCTCACCAACGCCTTTCCGGCGCCGCTGGCGGGCATTGCCATTGTGGCGGGCATCGTCATCGCCTTCGGCATCGACGTACCTCGGGTTGGCGACATGGCCTCGATCGAGGGTGGCCTGCCGCAGTTCCACATTCCCATGGTGCCGTTCACCTGGGAAACCCTGCAGATCATCCTGCCCTATGCGCTGATCCTCGCCGCCATCGGCCTGCTGGAAAGCCTGCTGACGCTGAACCTCGTCAGCGAGATCGTACACGAGCGCGGCGGCGCCAGCCAGGAATGCGTGGCGCAGGGCCTTGCCAACACGGTGACCGGGTTCTTCGGCGGCATGGGCGGCTGCGCGATGATCGGCCAGTCGATGATCAACGTGAAGTCCGGCGGCCGCACCCGGCTCTCCGGCGTGTCGGCAGCGCTGTTCCTGCTGTCATTCATCCTGTTTGCCGCGCCGCTGATCGAGCAGATCCCGTTGGCCGCGCTCGTAGGGGTGATGTTCATGGTGGTCATCGGCACTTTTGCCTGGAAGTCTCTGACCATCATGCGCAAGGTGCCCCGCACTGATGCGGTGGTGATCGTGCTCGTCACCGTGGTGACGGTGGCGACCGACCTCGCGACTGCCGTTGTCGTTGGCGTGATCGTCTCGGCGCTCGCCTATGCCTGGCAGAACGCTTCCCGCATCCACGCGAAAAGCTACGTCACGCCGGAGGGCGCCAAGGTCTATCAGGTCCAGGGGCCACTGTTCTTCGGCTCCGTCGAGGGATTCGGAGAGATCTTCGACCCGGCGAACGATCCGGGCCGCGTCGTGGTGGACTTCGCCGAGAGCCGGGTGGCCGACCAGTCCGCGCTCACCGCCATCGAAGCGCTGGCGACGAAATACGAGAATGCCGGAAAGAAGCTGGAGCTGCGCCACCTGAGCCACGATTGCCACCAGCTGCTGAAGAAGGCCGGCCAGCTCATGGTCGATTCCGACGACGACCCGGATTACGCGATCGCCGCCAACTACCAGGTTCGGACCGGCGTGCTGCACGCCGGCCACTGAGGTGGCCCGCGGGAGCCCTTGGGCTCCTGCCCCCTTCACGGTGGGGGCATTCCGGGGCTAGGCTGGTCCGGCAGGAAGACCCCGGAGGCCCGCGATGTGCTGGAACGCGTCGGCGTCGGTGGCCATGGTCGTGGTTGGCAGTGCCGCCGCGACCCTGGCCTGGAGCCGCAACGAGCCTCTCGCGATCTGGGGCACGCTGGCCTATTTCACGGTGATGGAAGCCCTTCAGGCCACCGGCTACACGGTCGTGGATCAATGCGGGCTGCCAACGAACCGGGGGCTGACGCTCCTCTCCTACATGCATATCGCCTTCCAGCCACTGGTGCTGAACGCCTTCGCGATGCAGATCGCACCGCAGCCTGTTCCGCCCCGTCTGCGGCGGTGGATCTTTGTCGCTGCAGGGGGGGCAACGCTCCTGATGCTTGGCCGGCTGCTGCCCTGGGAGGCGCTCGGAGGCTGCAGGCCGGGTGTCGACGTCATGTGCGGCACGCGCCTCTGCCTGGTTTCGGGCGAGTGGCATATCGGGTGGGAGCTGCCGCTGACCGCACAGGTCCAGCCGCTGGCGTTCATTCCCGGGTTCGAGGTCCAGTTCCCGGCCTATCTCGTGGCGGTCTTCCTGTTTCCGCTGCTCTACGGCGCATGGCGCTTCGTGTTGCTGCACGCGCTGGCCGGTCCGGTGCTGGCCATGCTCACCACCAGCGACCCGCGCGAAATGCCGGCCGTCTGGTGCCTGTTCTCCATCGGCATTCTGCTGATCGTGCTCAGCCCGAAAGTGCGCTACAGTGTGATGCGGGCCAACCGCCCGGTATCTCTGGCGCGGACCTGACCGACGGGCGTCACTCGCCCGGGCGCTTCATCGTGAAAACTTCGGCGACGTGGGTGAAGTCGCGATACCCGAGGCGGGCGAGGGGCTGGTAGCGCGTCACGTCGAAGATGCCGTCTCGCAGGCAATCGTCGCGCAGGTGAATGCCGGTCACCTCGCCGAAGGCGGCGAGGTTGTTGCTTCCGCCAAGCTCGACGATCTGGGTCAGACGGCATTCCAGCGTGGCGGGTGCATTGGCGACGCGGGAGCAGGGGATGGTCTCGCACTCCGCGCGCTCGATGCCGGCCATCTCGGCTTCGTCGACGTCCTTGTCCCAGGGGCCGGAGGTGAGGTTCATCACCTCGCGCTGCGCGTATTCCACGATGTTCACCGCAAAGACGCCGGTGTCGCGGATGTTGGACAGCGTGTCCTTGGTGCCCTCCCGGTCGTGTTTCTTGCCAGTTGTTGCGAACATCACCTGCGGCGGCGAATAGGCCACGGCATTGAAGAAGGAATAGGGCGCGAGGTTTTCCGACCCGTCCGCCCCGCGCGTCGAGATCCATGCGATCGGGCGCGGCGAAACGATGGCACTGAAAGGGTTGTGCGGCAGGCCGTGGCCGTCCTTTGGGCGGTAGAACATGTCTGGAGTCTCCTCTGCGACTGGTCTAACGCTGCACCGGTACCGTTTCCAGCATGAATGATGGGCAGGACTGTGCAAGAGGTGAACCTTACACAGGAGCAGGCGGCGGACTGGTGGGAGGTCGAAGCGCTCTTCGACCTTTGCTTCGCTCCGGGACGGGAGGCCCTCTCCTCCTATCGCCTGCGCGACGGTGTCGCCCCGGTCTCACAGCTTTGCCTGCTGGCGCGCGAGAACGGTATCCTGGCCGGTGCGATCCGGGTCTGGCCGGTGCGCGTCGCGGGGCGTCCGGTGGCGCTGATCGGGCCGGTCGCGGTGCACCCGACGCACCAGGGCGAAGGGCTCGGCGGCATGCTGATCCGCGAAGTGATCGACCGCGCGCACCATATCGGCTGGGAGCGGCTGATGCTGGTGGGAGACGCGCCTTACTATGGGCGGTTCGGTTTCACCCGGCTCGACGGCGTGGAGATGCCCCCGCCGACCAATCCGGACAGGGTGCTTGGCATCGGCGACTGGGACGGCATCAGCGGTAAGGTGCTGCGGGTCGCCGGCGCCAACACGCCGCCGGCGCATCAGGGTTTCAAGTTGTCGTAACCGTAGTGCGGACGGGTGCCGGTGCGGCGGGATTCGGCCTCGATGGTCTCGCAGACCCGATCGATCGAGCCCCACTGCACCGGGGATTCTCCCGCGAGACGGCGGTTGCGGCGCAGGACCGAGCGGATGAGGTCGATCTGGTCGGCGGGCAGGTGCCAGCAGACGGTGCTGTCCTCGCCCGCTTCGGGCGGGATATAGCCGCGCCAGGCGATGCGCTCCAGAACCTGGCGCGCCGTCTCGCTGCGGCTCCTCGGTATTTCGATCTCAAGAATGTTGGTCATTGCAATTTAATGCCCGGGATGCGCGCCCGGGTCCTTTCGGCCTGTATCCGTACTTACATCCGAAAAGGCATTCGGACGCGGTGCTCGTGTTATTCCGGACCAGGCTGGGGATGAGGGACCGACGCCCGATGTTTGGACGATCTGGCGCATCCTGCTCCTGACCGAAACCTAGAGCGGGATGCGTTCGATCTCAACCTCGCTGGGCGGGCTGAAATACTACCTTTTTGGACAGGTTTGATGCGTCGCGCCGCGGGCGGGGCCGGATTTCGTGCTCAGCCCTGCTGGCGAAGCCAGTCCATCACGGCGGGCCGCACCGATTGCATGCCGGTGGCGCGCGCCTCGTCGATGATCTCGCGCACCTCCGCCAGGTTGGACCGGCGCAGCAGATGCTTGACAGGCCCGATTGAGGCCGGCCGCATCGACAGCGCCCGGAACCCCATGGCGGCAAAGCACAATGCCTCCACCGGCCGTCCGGCATCCTCGCCGCAGAAGCTCAGCGGTGTCTTGGTCTCGCGGCACCGCATGACGATCCATTCCAGAAAGGTCAGGAAGGAGACGTTGAGCGTGTCGTAGCGGCGGCGGACCCGTTCGTTCTCGCGGTCTGCTGCAAAGAAGAACTGTTTGAGATCGTTGCCGCCGACCGAGATGAAGTCGGCCTCCTCGAAGAAATGCTTCGGTGCGAAGGCGAGGCTCGGGGTCTCCAGCATGGCGCCGATCTCGAGCTTCTGGGGCAGGACATGGCCGAGCCTTTCCTCCCGTTCCATCTCGGCAAGCAGCGCGCGGCGGGCTGCGAGGAATTCCTCGAACTGCGCCACGAAGGGAAACATGATGGTCAGCGGCCGGCCCGCGGCACCCCGGATCATCGCCTGCAGCTGCATCCGCATGACCCCGGGCTTGTCGAGCCCGACCCGGATCGCGCGCCAGCCGAGCGCGGGGTTGGGTTCGTCCTGCGGCTTCATGTAGGGCAGCACCTTGTCCGAGCCAATGTCGAGGGTGCGGAACACCACGCGCTTGCCCTCGGCGGCATCCAGCACGCGGCTGTAGAGCGCGGCCAGCTCGCCCCGGCTCGGCAGTTTGCTGCGCACGAGGAACTGCAGCTCGGTGCGGAACAGGCCCACGCCCTCGGCGCCGGACGAGCGCAGCGAGGGGAGATCGGCCATGAGGCCCGCGTTCATGTCGAGCCGGATCGTCGGACCGTAGACGGTGGTGGCCGGAACACGGCGGATCGAGGCGTAGCGTTCCTGCGCCTTGGTCATCATCGCCATCTTGTCGCGGAATGCGGCGGTGACGGATTCCTCCGGGCGCAGATGGACGATGCCCTGATCGCCATCGACCAGCACCCGATCGCCGTTAAGCGCCTCGGTGGTGATCCGGTCGGCGTTGATGACCAGCGGGATCGCAAGGGCCCGCGCGACGATGGCGGCGTGGCTGCCGACCGAGCCTTCCTCCAGCACGATCGCCTTGAGCCCGCGACCATAGGCCAGAAGCTCGCCGGGGCCGATGTTGCGTGCCACCAGCACCGGATCCTCCGGCATCTCGACGCCACTGTCGGTCCCCTGGCCGGTCAGCAGGCGCAGGAGCCGGTTGCTGAGGTCGTCGAGGTCGTGCAGCCGTTCCCGAAGATAGGGGTCCGGGACCTGCTGCATCCGGACGCGCGCTGCGGTCTGCTCCTTCTCGACGGCGGCCTCGGCCGACAGGCCGCGATTGATGTCGGCCTCCATGCGTCGCATCCAGCCCTTGGAATTCGCGAACATGCGATAGGCTTCCAGAACGTCGCGCTGGTCCTTGTCGGCGTCGTCAGCGCCGGTCAGCATCTCGTCGACCGAGATCCGCAGCTTGTCGACGGCCTGCTGGAGGCGGCTGAGTTCGGCCTCCGCATCGTCTGCGAAAGGGTTGGTCACCACGACGCGCGGCTCGTGCAGAAAGACCTGCCCCATCGCCGCGCCCTCCTGGCCGACGTTGCCGCGCACCATCACCGGGTGCTGGTGCGGCGCCGCCATGGCCGCGCCTTCGCCGATGAAGGCTCCGAGCTCGGTCATTTCGGCCAGCACCATGGCCACGACCTCGAGCGCATATACCTCGTCGTCGACATAGGCCTTCTGTTCCTTGGACTGGACGACGAGCACGCCGAGCTTTTCGCCCAGTCGCTGGATCGGAACGCCGAGGAAGGCCGAATAGATCTCCTCGCCGGTCTCCGGCATGTAGCGGAAGCCTGCCTCGGAGGGCGCATTGCCGGTGTTGATCGGCTTGGTCGAGGCCGCGACGCGGCCGACTAGGCCCTCGCCCATCCGCATCCGGGTCTTGTGCACGGCCTCGGCCTTCAGGCCCTCGGTCGCGCAGAGCTCCAGCGTTTCCTCGTCCCGGAACAGGTAGATCGAGCAGACCGGAGTGTGCATCTCCTCCGCGATCAGCCGGGTGATGCGGTCGAGACGTTCCTGACCCTCGGCCGGCTCCGCAAGAGCCTGCTTCAGCCGGCCCAGCAGCCGTCTGCTTGAAGTCTGCCTGTCGCTCACCAGTCCCTATCCCCTGCGGGTGGCGGGGCGGCGTTAGCCCGCTTTCTCCAACCCGAAGGCATCATGGAGCGCCTGAACCGCCAGTTCCAGATATTTCCGGTCGATCAGGACGGAGATCTTGATCTCCGATGTTGTAATGACCTTGATATTAATACCTTCCGAGGAAAGTGCCTCGAACATTTGCGCTGCAACGCCGGTATGGCTGCGCATCCCGATGCCGACGACCGAAACCTTGCACACATCGCTGTCCACTTCCAGCCCGTGGAAGTTGATCAGGCCCTTCTCGCGGGCTTCCTGGACCGCGCGGTCGGCGCGGGTCACCTGGTTGGTCGGGCAGGAGAAGGTCATGTCGGTGCGCCCCTCCTCCGAGATGTTCTGGATGATCATGTCCACGTTGACCCCGGCTTCCGAGAGGGCCCCGAAGATCGCGGCCGCCACCCCGGGCCGGTCCGCGACCGACATGAGCGTGATCTTGGCTTCGTCGCGGCTGTAGGCCACGCCCGAGACGACATTGCTTTCCATGATTTCCTCCTCGTCGCAGACCAGCGTGCCTGCAGTGGGGTCGTATTCTTCAAAGCTCGACAGAACGCGGAGCGGCACCTTGTAGCGCATTGCCAGTTCCACCGACCGGGTCTGCAGAACCTTGGCGCCGAGGCTGGCAAGCTCCAGCATCTCCTCGAAGGCGATCTTGTCGAGCTTGCGGGCCTTGGACGTGATCCGCGGGTCGGTCGTGTAGACGCCGTCCACGTCGGTGTAGATGTCGCAGCGCTCCGCGCCGAAAGCGGCGGCGAAGGCGACGGCGGTGGTGTCGGAGCCGCCGCGGCCGAGCGTTGTGATCCGCCCCTCTGGCGAGATGCCCTGGAAGCCGGCGACCACCGCGACCTTCATGCCTTCGGCGAACTTGGCGTTCATGTTGTCGGTCGGGATCGATTCGATACGGGCGGAGGCGTGGGCGCTCGTCGTCTTGAGCGGCACCTGCCAGCCCTGCCAGGAGCGGGCGGGGATGTCCATTTCCTGGAGCGTCAGGGCCATCAGGCCGGCGGTCACGTTCTCGCCCGAGCTGACGACGGCGTCGTATTCGCGCGCGTCGAACAGCGGCGAGGTCTCCTCGACCCAGCCCACGAGCTCGTTGGTCTTGCCGGCCATGGCCGAGACGATCACGATGACGTCGTATCCATTCGCGACCTCGCGGCCGACACGCTTCGCCGCGCGCCGGATCCGGTCCAGTGTGGCGACCGAGGTGCCGCCGAATTTCATCACCAGAAGCGGCATGGTGCCCGCCTATCCCTTTGTATTGTCCGCGAGCGGGGATAGGGGAAGGGCGCAGCAGACGCAAGGGCAGCCGTTGAGGTGGGCTGGGGCGGAAGGTCACGCGTCGGTTGAGCCCTCGCGCGCACTGGCGCGGCGCGCGGCCCAGAGCGTTGCCGGCGGTCCTGCGAGTTCGAAGACGACAGTCGTGCCGACGGCCAGGACAGTGAGGGTCTCGCCCCATTCCGGGAAGGCCTCGGCAGCGACCAGCGCCATGCCGACCGCCACGCCCGCCTGCGGTAGCAAGGAAAGCCCAATCAACAGGCGCTGTTCCCTCGGGGCGCCGGCCAGCCACGCCCCGACCCAGCCGCCGGCCAGCCGTGCCGCAACCCGCAGGGCGATGTAGGCCAGCCCGAGCGTCCCGATCTGCCAGAGCGCACCAAGATCCAGGGTGGCGCCGGCGAGGATGAAGAACAGCACGAGGAACGGCCATTCGAAGCCCTCGATCTCGTGGAAGGCGCGCTCGTGGTGCCGGGCGACGTTCACGATGATCGTCCCCGCGGTCATGCCGGCGATCAGGTAGGACAGATCGAAGCGGATCGCGATCCCTGCGGTCAGGAAAACGATGGCCAGCGCCTCGGATTGCGAGGGCTCGCCCGGCCTGAGCCGGCCTGTCAGCGCCGCGGCGGGCAGACCGACGGCTGCGCCGAGCGCTACGGAGCCCGCGATCTCGCGGATCGCGCCCAGGACCATACCCGTTTCGTTGGTGCCGCTTCCCTGCGCGACCGCCACCATCACGAGGCTGAAGGCAATCAGGCCCCAGGCGTCGTCGATCGCCACGATGCCGCGCAGGGTGTCGGCAAAGCCGCCCGTCTCCCCGGCCTGGTCGAGCGCGTCGTTGGTCGCGGCGGGGTCTGTGGCGGTTGCCACGGACGCCAGAACGAAGGCGAGACCGGGCGGGACGCCGATCAGCCAGAGGCCGGTGCCGACCACGGCCAGCGTCGCCACCACGACCGTCAGGGAGATCGCGATGATGACGGTGCCGTGCTCCCGTATGTTTCCGAGAGTCAACGCGCCGCCGAGCAGGAAGGCCACCATCGTGAGCGCGATAATGGAGAGGGGCTCATAGAGCGCCTTTACGTCGTCCGGCAACAGGTCCAGCCCTCCGCTCCCGACGAGGAGACCGCAGCCGAGCAGAAGGCTGACCCGGGGCAGCCGCGTGCGCCGCCCGATCTGATCGGCGAGCAGGCCCGCGAGAAACAGCGCGCCCAGAGTGATGAATGTGACGGCGGTCTCCATGGTGCGGCAAGTCTAGGATGAAGAGCGTCCGCCTGTAACGGTGGCTCCCAGTCACATCCGGCGAATTCGTCAGCGTTTGACGCAGGTCAACGACGCCGTCCGAGTCGCGGCGTCAAAAATTGATCGCATAAAAAGAGAGGAGAGACGCCATGTCCCACGTCCCCCATGAGCTTTCGGAGGAATTTCCGTCGCAGATCGCGCTGATCGGCAAACTCGTGAGCGAGGATCCCGAGTTCGCCGAGATGGCCGCGGAATACATGAAGCTCAACCAGCGCGTCCACGAAGCCGACACCTATGTGAAGCCGATGGAAGAGCTGGCGGAGCACCAGTTGAAGAAGCGCCGGGCGTTTCTGAAGGACGAAATCAACCGAAGGCTGGCGGAGGCGTGAGCCGGCCCGGGCGGTAAGCCGCCCTATTCGCCAATCTCGTAAGGCAGGGTGCCGCGCCGGTCGGGCGTGACACGAAGGCTGTGCTCCAGCGGCGGAAGCGATCGCTGGTGGCAGTTGCGCCTTTCACAGATTCGGCACGACGTTCCGATGGGTTCGAAGGCGGACGGATTTCCGGTGTCGAGCCCGTCGGCATAGACGAGTTCCCGCGCGAAGCCGACGTCGCAGCCGAGCGCGATGGCGAAGCGCCGGTCGGGCTCGCCCCAGGCGCCGCCGGATTTCGAGACGTCGCGCGCCAGCAGTATATAGCGCTCGCCATCCGGGGTCTCGGCAAGTTGGCGCAGGAAGTGGCCCGGCGTCTCGAAGGCGCGGTGCACGTTCCACAGCGGGCAGGCGCCGCCGAAGCGGGCGAACTGCATCCGCGCGGCCGAATGCCGTTTGGTGATCGTTCCCGCCTGGTCCACCCGCACAAAGAAGAACGGCACGCCCTTGTCGCCGCCGCGCTGGAGCGTCGAGAGCCGGTGCGCCACCTGCTCGATCGAGGCCCCGAAGCGCAGCGCCAGCCGCTCCAGGTCGTGCCGCGTCTCGCGGGCGGCGGCTCGGAACCGGCCATAGGGCAGCAGCGCCGCGCCGGCGAAGTAGTTGGCCATGCCGATCTTGGCGATGGCGCGCGCCTCCTCGGTCTGGAATCGGGCGAGGTCCAGCGTCGCCTCCAGCAGGTCGTTCTGGGTCAGCAGCGCGACCTGGTGCAGAAGCTGAAAGTTCTGCGTCGCGGGGCTGGCGCGGGCGGAGAGGTTCAGGACCCGTGCATCGGCGTCATATGCGCGCAGGCTCGCCGCCTCGCCGACACGGATACCGATGCCTCGCTCGTCGAACACGGCACGGGCGGCCGCCATCGGGTCGTCCCCGGCGAAATGCTCGGCGGCGCGGTCTACCGCGTCGATGTAATTGTCGATGTAGTGAAAAAAGTCCCGTACTTCCTCCCAAGGCGTGCGGGCCATGCGGGCACTGTCCTGCCCGAGGGCGGCGTCAAGGGAGATCAGCCGTTCCTGGGTCCGGCGATAGGCGCTGTGCAGCTCCAGGAAGGCGCGGGTCAGGGCGGGGGCGTTGGAGGCGACGAGGCGCAGGTCTGCCAATGGCGGCGTGCCGGAGAAGATCGGGTCGGCCAGCGCCTCTCGCATGTCGCCGACCAGCCGCTCTGTGTCGCCCGAGCTGAGTTCGGTCACGTCGAGCCCGAATTCCTGCGCCAGGGCCAGCACCACCGATGTCGAGATCGGCCGGTGGTTGTTCTCCATCTGGTTCAGATAGGGCAGCGAGACGCCCAGCTTGGCGGCAAAGACCTTCTGCGTCAGTCCCAGCTTGGACCGGATCTCGTTCAGCTTGGCGCCGGCGTAGAGCTTCTTCTGTACCATGGGGGCTCTTTGCAAATTCTCGAATGAGCCGATCTAATCTTTGCAAAGATCAGCTGGCAAGCTGCAAAATCCGCTCCCGTCGGCGCACGTAGAGGATGCAGAGGAGCGACACGAGCGAGGAGCCGGCCATCAGCCATTGCAGCGGCATCGGCGTCGTGGCGCCTTCGAGCACATGCCCGGCCATCACCGAGAGCGCGGCGCCACCACCGATCTGGATGAACCCGCCGAGCCCGCTGGCCGTGCCGGCGAGTTGCGGCCGGACGGAGAGCATCCCGGCGGTGCCGTTGGGAATGACCATGCCATTGCCCAGCCCGAGGGTGGTGACGAGGCTGAAGAAGATGATCGGCTCGTGCAGTCCTGCAAACCCCAGCAGCAGCGACAGCCCCATGCCGGTGGTGGTTGCCAGGGTGCCCCAGAGGATCAGCCGGTTGATACCGTAATGCGCGGAAAACCGGCCGGAGATGAAATTGCCCAGCGTGTAGCCGACGGCGGGCGCGCCGAAGCAGACCCCGGTCCAGAAGGGCGAAAGGCCGAAGACTTCGTCCGCCACGTAGGGCGCGCCACCGAGGAAGCCGAAGAAGGCTCCGGAGGCGAAGGCGGTCGCCAAAGCGTAGCCCCAGAAACGCTGCGAGGCGAGGAGTTCGGGATAGTCGCGCACCTGCCTGGCGAAGCTGGTGCCGGTATTGGTGGCGGTCTCGCCCATGTCGGCCCATGCGAGCCAGCCGATCAGCCCGCCCGCAAGCATCAGGAAGACAAAGATCGCCTGCCAGCCGAAGAGCTGCTCCAGCGTGCCGCCGATCATCGGGGCGAACATTGGCACCAGCGACATGCCCATTGTGACATAGCCGATGCGGGAGGCGGCCTGGTCCTGCGGGTAGACGTCCCGCACTACCGCGCGCGACAGCACCATGCCGACCGCGACGACGGCCTGCAGCATCCGGAAGGCGAGGAAGACGGTCACGTTCGGCGCGAGCAGGCAGCCCAGCGTGGCGATCAGGAAGACCGAGATCGAAATGCCCACCACCGGGCGGCGTCCGTAGCGGTCCGAGATCGGTCCGATCAGCAGCTGCATGACGGCAGTTGTGGCCAGATACAGGGAAACCGACAGCTGCATGATCGCGTAATCGGTGCCGAAATGCTCGGTCATCGCGGGCAGGGACGGCAGGAAGATACTCATGTTCATCGCCGACAATCCGGCGAGGAAGACGAGTGTGACGATATGTGGCGGCGTGGTTCGGTCCAGAATGCGGACCGTGGGCGGTGTAAACATGCTCGGGCCTTATCTGCTCACCGGCGCGAAGTCTATCGGGGCAAGGGAAAATCGCCCCGCGCCAATGATTTTCCGGATTTGCATTTTGCTCTCATTGATCTGCCAATACTTTGCAAATTTTCAAAATGGCGCTTCCTGAATGGCCTCCCGTTTTGATAGGCATTGGACCAGCAAATCAAGGGGACGGAGACATGAAGGACATTCTCGAAGAGCTGGAAACCCGCCGTGCCTCTGCGCGCCTGGGTGGCGGGCAACGCCGGATCGACAACCAGCACCAGAAGGGCAAGCTGACGGCGCGTGAGCGCATCGACCTGCTGCTCGACGAAGGCTCCTTTGAGGAGTTCGACATGTTCGTGGCCCATCGCTGCACCGATTTCGGCATGCAGGCCGAGAAGCCCGCCGGTGACGGGGTGGTCACCGGCTGGGGCACGATCAACGGGCGCATGGTCTACGTGTTCAGCCAGGACTTCACCGTCTTCGGCGGCTCGCTCTCGGCGACCCATGCGCAGAAGATCTGCAAGATCATGGACATGGCGGTGCAGAACGGCGCCCCGGTGATCGGGCTGAACGACTCGGGCGGGGCGCGGATCCAGGAGGGCGTGGACAGTCTCGCCGGATACGCCGAGGTGTTCCAGCGCAACATCGAGGCGTCCGGCGTGGTGCCGCAGATCTCGGTGATCATGGGGCCCTGCGCGGGCGGCGCGGTCTATTCGCCGGCGATGACCGATTTCATCTTCATGGTGAAGGACACCTCCTACATGTTCGTCACCGGCCCTGACGTGGTGAAGACCGTGACCAACGAGGTCGTGACCGCGGAGGAGCTGGGAGGCGCCTCGACCCACACCCGGAAGTCGTCGGTCGCCGACGGGGCCTTCGAGAACGATGTCGAGGCGCTGATCGAGATCCGGCGGCTGTTCGACTTCCTGCCCTCGAACAACCGCCAGAAGGCGCCGGTGCGGCCGTTCTTCGACTCGCCCGCCCGCGTGGAGGAGAGCCTCGACACGCTGATCCCGGACAACGCACATACCCCTTACGACATGAAGGAGCTGATCCTGAAGGTCGCGGACGAGGGCGACTTCTACGAGATCCAGGAGGATTACGCGAAGAACATCATCACCGGCTTCATCCGGATCGAGGGGCAGACCACCGGCGTCGTGGCCAACCAGCCGATGGTGCTGGCCGGCTGTCTCGACATCGACAGCTCGCGCAAGGCGGCGCGCTTCGTGCGCTTCTGCGACGCCTTCGAAATCCCGCTGCTGACCTTTGTCGACGTGCCGGGCTTCCTGCCGGGGACGGGCCAGGAATACGGCGGGGTCATCAAGCACGGCGCCAAGCTGCTCTTCGCCTTTGGCGAGGCGACGGTGCCGAAGGTGACGGTGATTACCCGCAAGGCCTATGGCGGGGCCTATGACGTGATGAGCTCGAAGCACCTGCGGGGAGACATCAACTATGCCTGGCCGACCGCCGAGATCGCGGTGATGGGGGCAAAGGGCGCCACCGAAATCCTCTATCGCTCCGAACTGGGCGACCCGGAGAAGATCGCGGCGCGCACCGCGGAATACGAGTCGCGGTTTGCCAACCCTTTCGTCGCCGCCGAGCGCGGTTTCATCGATGAGGTGATCCAGCCGCACTCGACCCGCCGACGGGTGGCCCGTGCCTTTGCCAGCCTGCGCAACAAGCGGCGCGAGACGCCGTGGAAGAAACACAACAACATCCCGTTGTGAGATGAGGCCGAGGCCGGGGGCGCTGCCCCCGGACCCCCGGGGTATTTGAGCCAAGAAGAAGGTGTCGCACGAGATGTTGCCTGACGGACGGGTGGCCCTGCACGGGAGATGCGGATGAGGCGTGGCGGCTGGCATGTGCTGCGCGATGGCGCGATCCTGGTGCTGGCGCGCCAGGTGCCGCTGCGGTTCGACGTGGTGGCGGCCGGTCGGTTCCCCCCGGTGCGCCGGGAGCGGCTCGCGACGCAGATCCGCCAGGACCTCTGGCGCGCGCTTCAGGGGCAGCGGGGCTTCTCCCCGGTGGTCGAGGTGACCGACCGCGGCGATTTCGTCGAGGTTCGGGCCGGAGGCCGGGTGGCCGCGGGCAGGTTCGACCGGGCCGGGCTGGAGGCGCGGATCGAGGCCGTGCTGGCGGAGCCCCGCAACCGGGCGCGATGGTTGCGCTGTGCCGGGAGGGCCGGATGATGGATCTGCGCGGGGCAGCGCTGGCGGCTGCAATCCTGCTGGGAGGCCAGGCGGCCGCGGCGCAGGAGGTGACCCTGCCGTCGGGGTTGGTCGTCAGCTTCCATGACCGGATCGTCGAGGTCCAGTCCGACGGCGAGACCTGGCTGACCTTGCGCTACATCTCGCCCCGGATCGGTGCGGAGGACGGGGAGGTCGGCTATGACGAGATTTCCGCCGATCTCGATGCGCTCTGCGAGACGCAGGGGCGCGCCGAAGCGGCGGAAGCGGGAGCGGTGCAGCAGGTGAACATCACCCTGATGGACCGCGCCATCGAGCGGGGCACGTTCGATCCCGAAGCGACGATGTTCATAGGGGCCTACCTGCTGGCCGACACTGGATGTGTCTGGCAATGAGGTGGGGTCCGGAGAAAGAGGCGGCCGGAAAGGGCAGCGCATGCTGAAGCACAGAGGATTTCCGAGCCGCCTGGCCGGAACCGATTACCAGTTCACCATTCGCCGGGAGAACAAGTCCGGCGCCACGCCGCTCCAGGCGCGCAAGCGTCATGCGGACCGCAGGCCGGCGGATCGGCGCGCGGACGAGGGCTTTTTGCTGGCCTTGCTGGAGCAGTTCGGCGACGCGCCCTTCGAGCGCGGCAATCTCGACGCGGGCCGGCTCAGCTGGCTGTTCGGGCGCGAGGTGGTGCCGGCGGAGGAGCCGTTCGATCCGGCGTCCTACGAGGCGCTGCTGCGTGTCGACCTGGCGGAGGTGCAGAGTAGCTACCCGAACATGCTGGATAACTTCGAGATCATCGAAGACGGCGACGAGGACGGTGAAGGATGGGCGTGAACCTGCCGAACCCTACCGGATTCCGGCGGGAAGTGGCTGATTGCCGGGCCGCCGCGCGCAAGTGCTTTGATCTGTGGGCCGCTTGCTGCACCAATGTCTCGAGAACGGCGCATCCCAGCACACCCGCCGTTTTCGGGATCTATCCAGGTACCCTTTCTCACTTACGGCGGCCGTGGGCTTTGTCCCGGCCGCCGATCTTTTCCGGCCGTCGGCATCGGCGGGATTTGGCCGTCGGGGGCAGCATCCGATTTCCTTTTGCGTTCGGCGGACTAGGATCGCCGAAACAACTATCCTCGAAAGGAAAAACAAGATGGCAAAACCTATCAAGCTCGCGTCTCTTCTGGCCTGTATCGCGCTTCTGGCGGCGTGCGAAGGCAACTCCAACCTGGAGAATGCCGCAATCGGGGCCGGTGCAGGCGCAGGCGTCTCGGCGCTCACGGGGACCAATCTCGGCACGTCCGTTGCTGTTGGCGCCGCTGCAGGTGCGCTTTCGAACGACGCGCGCGACGCCATCAACTGATAAGGAATTCGGCCGGGTCACCGGCCAGGCAAGATGCATGGCAGGGCCATCGGAGCTGATCGCTCCGGTGGCCCTTGTCATGTCTGACAGACAGGAGGGGCCGCGCGCGCGGCTCATGGGAGAACGGGGAAGGAACCGAGGATGTTCAAGAAGCTGCTGATTGCCAACCGGGGCGAGATTGCTTGCCGGGTCATCAAGAGCGCGCGGAAGATGGGACTCCAGACCGTCGCGATCTATTCTGACGCCGACCGCGATGCGTTACACGTCAAGATGGCGGACGAAGCGGTGCATATCGGCCCGCCGCCGGCCAACCAGTCCTATATCGTGATCGACAAGGTCATGGACGCGATCCGGCAGACCGGCGCGGAGGCGGTGCATCCCGGCTACGGTTTCCTGTCGGAGAACATGAAGTTCGCGCAGGCGCTCGAGGCCGAGGGCGTGGCCTTCGTCGGGCCGCCGGCCGGGGCGATCGAGGCGATGGGCGACAAGATCACCTCCAAGAAGCTGGCGCAGGAGGCCGGGGTCTCGACCGTGCCCGGCTACATGGGCCTGATCGAGGATGCCGAGGAAGCGGTGCGGATCTCCAACGAGGTCGGCTATCCGGTGATGATCAAGGCCTCCGCCGGTGGCGGCGGCAAAGGTATGCGGATCGCCTGGAGCGACGATGAGGCGCGCGAGGGCTTCCAGTCGTCCAAGAACGAGGCGGCCAGCAGCTTTGGCGACGACCGGATCTTCATCGAGAAATTCGTCACCCAGCCGCGGCACATCGAGATCCAGGTGCTGGCCGACAAGCACGGCAACACGATCTATCTCAACGAGCGCGAATGCTCCATCCAGCGGCGCAACCAGAAGGTGATCGAGGAGGCCCCGAGCCCGTTCCTCGACCCCGAGACCCGCAAGGCGATGGGCGAACAGGCCTGCGCGCTGGCGCGGGCTGTGGATTACTGTTCTGCCGGGACTGTGGAATTCATCGTCGACGGCGACAAGAACTTCTACTTCCTCGAGATGAACACCCGCCTTCAGGTGGAGCATCCCGTGACCGAGCTGATCACCGGCGTCGACCTCGTGGAGCAGATGATCCGCGTCGCGGCGGGCGAGAAGCTTGAGATCGCCCAGCAGGACGTGGGGATCAACGGCTGGGCCATTGAGAGCCGGCTCTACGCCGAGGACCCCTATCGCAACTTCCTGCCGTCGATCGGCCGGCTGACGCGCTATCGCCCTCCGGCGGAGGTGGCGAACGGCGAGGCCGCGGTGCGCAACGACACAGGGGTGTTCGAGGGCGGCGAAATCTCGATGTTCTACGACCCGATGATCGCCAAGCTCTGCAGTTGGGCGCCGGATCGTGCCGCGGCGATCGAGGTGATGCGCGATGCGCTGGACAGTTTCGAGGTCGAGGGGATCGGGCACAACCTGCCCTTCCTGTCGGCGGTGATGGATCACCCGCGTTTCATCGAGGGCAACATCACCACCGCATTCATCGCCGAGGAATATCCCGAGGGCTTCGGCGGCGTGCAGCTTTCTCCGGAGGATCGGCAGATGGTCGCGGCGGTCGCAGCGGGCGCCTTCCGCGTGGCGGAAATCCGGCGCACGAGGATCAGCGGGACCATCGACAACCACAAGCGCCAGGTCGGCAAGGAGTGGATCGTTTCGGTCGATGGCGAGGAGTTCCCGGTGACCATTGAGGCCCATCGCAAGGGAACCGACGTACTCTTCGAGGACGGGCGCTGTATCAAGATGCAGAGCGACTGGACCCCGGGCGACAGCCTCGCGGTGGTCAAGGTGGACGGCGTCAAGCACGCTTTCAAGATGCAGAAGATCACCGCCGGCTACCGGATTCGTTTCCGTGGCGCCGACGTCAAGGTGCGCTGCTACACGCCGCGGCAGGCCGAGCTTGCACGGCTGATGCCGGAAAAACTGCCGCCCGATACCTCGAAGATGCTGCTTTGCCCGATGCCCGGGCTGGTGGTGAAGGTGAACGTGCAGGTCGGCGACGAGGTGCAGGAGGGGCAGGCGCTGTGCACCGTCGAGGCGATGAAGATGGAGAACATCCTGCGCGCCGAGAAACAGGCGGTCGTCACCGCGATCAACGCGGGGCCCGGCGACAGCCTGGCCGTCGATGACGTGATAATGGAGTTCGAATGAGCCAGGCGGCGACACTGGAGGGCGCGGCGCGCGGGCGGCTCCGGCTGCCGGCGGTGAGCCTTGCGAGCGTGTTGCTGGGCTTCGCGGCCCTCCAGATCGCTGCCTATCTTAATGCCGGTGTCTTCGAATACCCGCTGGACGACGTCTACATCCACCTCGCGGTGGCCGAGCAGATCGCCGCCGGGGGCTACGGGGTGAACCCCGGGGAATATGCCTCCGCGGCCTCCTCGCCGGTCTACCCTCTCTTGCTGGTGCCCTTTGCCGGCAGCGAGGCGCAGCGCTTCCTGCCGCTGGTCTGGAACATCGCTGCGCTCGCTGCCTGCGGATGGCTCTGGGGGCGTATCCTGGTGCAGGCGGGATACGACACGGCGGATCGCGCCTTCGGCGTTCTGCTGGCCGTTGCCGTGCCATTGGTCCTGAACCTGCCCGGCATTGCCTACATCGGCATGGAGCACACTCTGCACACGGCTACGAGCCTCGCGGTGATCCTCGGGTTGCTGGTGCTGGTCGATGAGAATCGGGTGTCTCCCTGGCTGATCGCCGGCGTTCTGCTTGGTCCGGCGATGCGCTTTGAAGCACTTGCGATCTCCGGGCTGGCGGCGCTCTTCCTGATTCTGCGTGGTCACGTGCGCGCGGGGTTCCTGTGCGGTGTCGGGGCGCTGGCTGTGGCCGGGCTTTTCACGGCCTTTCTGGTCTCGCTCGGGCTGGACCCTTTGCCCAGTTCCGTGCAAGCCAAGCTCGGCGCGAGCGCATCGCTTTCGGACCGCGTCGCCGAGACATTTCAGACGCCACTCAAGCGCAATACCGTCTTACTGATAGGAGCGCTTCTGGCGGCGTTGCTCTTGCTGCGGCAAGTGCCGTCGAACGCTGCGCGTCGAGCCCTCCTGCCGTTTATAGCGCTTGCACTCCTGGCCCATCTTGTTGCTGGCAAGACCGGCTGGATGAACCGATACGAGAATTACATTCTCGTGGCCTCCGTGTCCGGCCTGCTGGCATGTGCCGCCGCCGCGACGCCGATTGCCAAGGCTCAGGCGCTACTGCCGGTCGCGTTGGCTGCAGCGGTCTACACACCTGAATTCATTCTGAAATACCCGCACGCCACGCGCACCATCGATCGCCAGCAGGCGCAGATGGCACGTTTCGCACAGGATTTCCATGTTGGCCCGGTGGCTGTGAACGATATCGGCCGCGTTGCCTGGGGCAATCGTCACTATGTGCTCGACCTGTGGGGCCTCGGTTCGCTCGATGCTCTGCGCTATCGCAGGAGCGGTGATACCGACCGCTGGGCAGGATTGCTCGCAGAGCAGCACGGTATCAACCTCGCAATGATCTATGACGCATGGCTGGGGGCGCAGATCGGCGAAAACTGGGTGCGCCTCGGCCAGCTGGAACTTGAGGGGCCTTCGGATTACGCGCATCAGTCACAGGTCGCCTTCTACGCCGCGTCCTCCGATGTCGCGCCCGGCCTTCTCGCGAAAATTCAGGAGTGGCAGCATGGTTTGCCCGAGGGCGCGTACTTCGTTCCTGAGCCGGAGGCCCTTCGATGATCGATGCGGCGGCCTGTCACTGGGTGAGTGTGCTGCCGCGGCCTTCGCGGATCTCGTCGCGCCGGAGCGGCGTCTTGTCGATCGACCGCGAGATCTCGCGGGTCGACCAGGGCGAGGGCTTGCGCAGCTTTACCACGCCATCCTTGTCGACCAGCACGAGCGCGAAGCCGCGTGGCCGCAGGTCCCGCCGGGCCTCCGTACGGGCGGTGGGGTCGGTGTCGGTGATCACGATGACGTCGCGCTCGACCAGGTCACGGGGGCGTTCTGCCAGCAATTGCATCTGCTGGATGTACCGCGGATCGGCTGGCGTGTCGGCAAACACCGCGAGCACGCGCTTCAGCCAAAGAAATTCGCCGATATCGACCGATGCCGCATCCATGATCTGTAGCCCTTCGGTTGCAGTGCCGGGGGCAGGGGCCTGCGAAGCCTCCTGCGCCTGTGCGGAAGCCGCCGCTACAAGCATCAGACTGGCAAGCAAGGCTGTCAGGGGTTTGCGGCGCAAGTCGGGCTCTCCTCGTGTCGATCATGATATAGGTGAGGGGTTCGGGAAATCTAAGGAAAAATCGCCGCGTGCGGGCGGGTACGGCGTCCTTAACGGCCCGGAAATGCGTGGCGGGCTATGGCTGGGAGGCGCCGAATGGGCGCATGTTCCAAGCCAGTGGTCCCATATGGATGTATCTCTCCACCTCGGTGCGCATCGAACGGGCGTCACCACCTTTCAGCACTTTCTGCGCCGAAATGCGCCGAGCCTGCGCCGGATGGGCCTTGCGGCCTGGCTGGCGCCGGACACCCGCCGCGGCATGATGTCCGCCCTTGTGCGGAGGCCGGAAGCGGTATCGCTCATCGACGAGCGCGTCGGCCGCCGCTCGCTGCGTGCAATGCGCCTGAGGCAGGAGCGGCTGGCGCGGCACGGCGTTCGTCGGCTGATCGTCAGCGAGCCGGCGATGATCGGGATGCCGGCGCAATGCCTTGTCCAGGAGCGGCTCTATCCCTGGCCGGGCGAGCGGCTGGGCCGTTTCCTGCCCGCGTTCGAGGACCGTTGCGACCGGATCGTGCTGACGATTCGCGCCTACGACCGGTTCTGGGCCTCGCTGATGGCGCAGGCCGTGGTCTGCGGACATCCGCTGCCCTCGCGCGCGCTGCTCGACCGGCTGGTCCTGCAACCCCTGCGCTGGCGCCGGTTGGTGGAGGAGGTGTCGGCCTGTTTTCCCCAGGCCGAGATCCTCGTGCTGCCCTTCGAACGCCTTGCAGGCATGCCAGAGCGACAGCTTGCCGCAATGACGGGGCGACCTTTGCCCCTGGGCGTCGCAGGGCACATGGCAGGCGTGCGAGATTGGCATCGCCGCAGCCCTTCTACACCGCATCTGGGCAGGGTATTATCCGACCATAGCGGCTCTTTGCCCAGCCCCCTGTCGGTGGATGTGACCGGCCGATGGCAGCCGTTCGACGATGTCCAGCGTGCGGCCTTCGCCGAACACTACGCCGAAGATCTTGCCTGGTTGCGCTCCGGTGCGAACGGGCGTGCAACCCTCATCGCGACCGCAGACGCCAACGAGCTGCGCCCGGTGGACAGGACAGAAGGAAGACAGCCCGATGACCGAAAAACAGCTACCACAGGAGTGGGCGGCACTGGCCACGAAGGAGCTGCGTGGCCGCTCTCTTGACGACCTGACCTGGAACACGCTCGAAGGGATCCGGGTCAAGCCGCTCTACACGGCCGAAGACACCGCGGGTCTCGCGCATATGGGCACCCTGCCCGGCTTCGAGCCGTTCACCCGGGGCGTCAAGGCGACGATGTACACGGGCCGCCCGTGGACGATCCGCCAGTACGCCGGCTTCTCCACCGCCGAGGAGTCGAACGCCTTCTACCGCAAGGCACTCGCTGCCGGCCAGCAGGGCGTCTCGGTCGCCTTCGATCTCGCCACGCACCGCGGCTATGACAGCGATCACCCCCGCGTCGAGGGCGATGTCGGCAAGGCCGGCGTGGCAATCGACAGCGTCGAGGACATGAAGATCCTGTTCGACGGCATCCCGCTCGACAAGATATCCGTCTCCATGACCATGAACGGCGCGGTTATTCCGGTGCTGGCCAACTTCATCGTCGTGGGCGAGGAACAGGGGCACGACCGCAAGGTGCTCTCCGGGACCATCCAGAACGACATCCTCAAGGAGTTCATGGTCCGCAACACCTATATCTATCCGCCCGAGCCCTCGATGCGGATCATCGGAGACATCATCGAATACACCTCGAACGAGATGCCGAAGTTCAACTCGATCTCCATCTCGGGCTACCACATGCAGGAGGCCGGCGCGAACCTGGTGCAGGAGCTGGCCTACACCCTGGCGGACGGGCGCGAATACGTGCGCACCGCGATCAAGGCCGGGATGGAGGTCGACAAGTTCGCAGGGCGTCTGAGCTTCTTCTTCGCCATCGGCATGAACTTCTTCATGGAGGCGGCCAAGCTGCGCGCTGCGCGCACGATCTGGGCCCGCGTGATGGACGAGTTCGGCGCCAAGGATCCGCGCTCCAAGATGCTGCGCACCCACTGCCAGACCTCGGGCGTCAGCCTGGCCGAGCAGGACCCGTACAACAACGTCATCCGCACCGCCTACGAGGCGATGTCGGCAGCACTCGGCGGCACCCAGTCGCTGCATACGAACGCGCTCGACGAGGCCATTGCCCTGCCGACCGAGTTCTCGGCCCGCATCGCCCGGAACACCCAGATCATCCTCCAGGAAGAGACCGGCGTGACCAAGGTCGTCGACCCGCTGGCCGGTTCTTACTACGTCGAGGCGCTGACCGCCGAACTGGTCGAGAAGGCTTGGGCGCTGATGGAAGAGGTCGAGGAGATGGGCGGCATGACGGCCGCCGTGAACTCCGGCATGCCGAAGCTCCGCATCGAGGAATCCGCCGCCAAGCGCCAGGCGATGATCGACCGTGGCCAGGAAGTGATCGTCGGCGTCAACAAGTACAAGCTGGCCGAGGAAGCGGAGATCGACATCCTCGACGTCGACAACGTCGCCGTTCGCGCGAGCCAGATCGCCCGCATCGAGAAGGTGCGCGCGGCGCGTGACGAGGCGGCCTGCCAGGCCGCGCTGGACGAGATCACCCGCCGGGCGACAGAGGGCGGCAACCTGCTGGAAGCCGCCGTCGCGGCATCGCGCGCCCGGGCAACGGTTGGAGAGATCAGCATGGCGATGGAGAAGGTGTTCGGACGCCACCGGGCCGAGGTCAAGACGCTTGCCGGCGTCTACGGCGCGGCCTACGAGGGCGACGACGGCTTTGCCGCGATCCAGAAATCGGTGGAGGACTTCGCCGAGAAGGAAGGTCGGCGGCCACGGATGCTCGTCGTCAAGATGGGCCAGGACGGCCACGACCGTGGCGCCAAGGTGATCGCGACGGCCTTTGCCGACATCGGTTTCGACGTCGACGTGGGCCCCCTGTTCCAGACCCCCGAAGAAGCCGCGCAGGACGCCATCGACAACGACGTCCACATCATCGGCATCTCCAGCCAGGCCGCCGGTCACAAGACGCTGGCGCCTCGGCTGATCGAGGAGCTGAAGAAGCAGGGCGCCGAGGACATCATCGTGATCTGCGGCGGCGTGATCCCGCACCAGGATTACGAGTTCCTCTACAACGCCGGGGTCAAGGCGATCTTCGGGCCGGGAACGAACATTCCCTCCGCCGCGCAGGATATCCTGAACCTCATCGGCGCGCCGAAGGAGACGGCTGCCTGACCCGCCCCTTGCCATCGGCACGGGAAACGGAGAAACGAAAGGGGCGCGCCCGGCAAGGGCGCGCCTCTTGCTTTGGAGGCGGGCTTGCTTGAATTCCAAGATCGCGCGGCTGCGGCGCTCCGGCTCGGGGCCGGAACCGCGCCAGGTATCCGGCGTCATCCTTCCGAAAGCCGCGCTTCGGCGCTGGTACCTGCGCCGTGGGGTGTCCGGTGATCGTGCGGCCGGCGGTGCCGGCCGATGCGCAAGCCATCGTGGACATCATCAACCCCATCGTGCGCGAGACGACGATCTCCTTTTCGACCGAGGAGAAGACGGCAGAGGAATTCGCCGCGCTGATTGCCGGTGGACGGCCGGTCTGGGTGTCGGAGCACGAGGGGCGGATCACCGGTTACGCGACCTCCTTCCAGTTCCGCAACGGACCGGGGTATGCCCGCACGCTGGAGCACAGCATCGCCCTCGCCCCCGGCGGGCGCGGTCACGGCGCCGGGCGTGCGCTCATGGCCGCGTTGGAGCGCCATGCCGCCGCGAACGGGGCGCACAGCATCTTTGCCGGGGTCAGCGCCGAGAACCACGCGGGCTTCGCATTCCATGCCGCGATCGGCTTCCGGGAGGTTGCCCGGCTGCCCCGGGTCGGTTGGAAATTCGGCCGCTGGCTCGATCTTGTGCTGATGCAGAAATTCCTGTCGGACCCCGAACAGGGCGGATAGGGTGCGCCCATGTCGATCTGGAGTCGCATATCCGACGCGCTGTCCGCGCTGGCGTCCGGGGAGCCGCTGTCCGACGTCTTCGACCGGCTGCGCACGCCGCCGGAGCGGAGCGTCGCCTTCGCCATCGCGGTAATTGCCCTTGGCGCCAAGCTTGCAAAGGCCGACGGGACGGTGACTCGCGACGAGGTGCGCGCCTTCCGCGAAGTGTTCATCATTCCCGAGAGCGAGGAGGCCAACGCCGCTCGCGTCTTCAACCTCGCCCGACAGGACGTGGCCGGGTACGATGTATATGCCCGGCGGATCGCCTCGCTTTTCGAGGACGGGCACGAGGTTCTGCACGACCTCATGGAAGGACTGTTTCACATCGCCACCGCGGATGGCAGCTACCACGAGGCCGAGAACGAGGTGCTGCTCCAGGTGGCGACGATCTTCGGGCTGAGCGAGCGCGAGTTCCGCAGTCTTCGGGCGCGGTCGGTGCCCGATGCCGCGCCCGATCCCTACGACGTGCTCGGCGTTACGCCGGACATGCCGATGGCCGAGATCCGCCGCGCCTGGAGCCGGGCGGTGCGGGAAAGCCATCCGGACCGGATGATTGCGCGCGGCGTGCCGGAGGAGGCCGTGCGATTGGCCGAACAGCGGCTGATCGCGATCAACCGGGCCTGGGAAGAAATCTCCGCGTGAGGGAGGGGGCGTGACGCTCGAATATCTCAGCCTCGGCCTGATGGTCCTGGCCACCGCCGTCATGGCCGCCTCGGCCGCGATCCAGGCAGTCCGCCACGGGCTCGACCTGTTCGGCGCGACGGTTTTAGCCATCGCCGCAGCGCTTGGCGGCGGGACGGTGCGCGACATGCTGCTGGGCAAGTTGCCGGTCTTCTGGATCAACGACCTGACCTTCATTCTCACCACCGTTCCGGTTGCCATCGCCGGGTATTTCGTCGCCACGCGGATGGCCGCGGGAAATGGCCTGCGGCTGGCGTGGCTGATGCGGCTCGATGCAATGGGGCTCGCGCTCTTCACGCTGATGGGGGTGCGGGTGGCGCAACAGGCGGACACATCGGCGATCATCGCGGTGATCATCGGCTGCATCACCGGAACCGTTGGCGGGATGATCCGCGACCTGCTGTGCAATGTGACCCCGCTGGTGTTGAAGCAGGATCTCTACGCCACGATCTCGCTGGCCGGGGGCGCGCTCTACCTGCTGCTGCTGGAAGTCGTGCCCGAAGGCCCGGCGGCGGCGATCAGTTTTGCCGCGATGCTGGGCGTGCGGCTGCTGGTGCTGGCCCGGCAGCGTCCGGAATAGAACGGGGCGTCCGGTGGCCCGCGCCGAACGCCCCTGTCGTCTTTCCGCGAGGCTCAATCGCCCTCGTGCCAGGTATCCTCGGCCATCTGGATGAAGCCCGTCGGGCATTCCTTGGCGCAGATGCCGCAGCCCTTGCAGAAATCCAGATCGAACACGTAATGCGACCCGTCGGACGCCAGCTCCGCCGTCTTGATCACCGCGTTATCGGGACACATGACCCAGCAATTGTCGCAGGCCAGGCAATTGCCGCAGCTCAGGCAGCGCGTGGCCTCCCGCAGGGCGGCCATCCGGCCGATGTCGCCCTCGATCTCGGCTTCGAACGTCCGCTCTGCCACCGGCAGCTTGGGCACGGCGATGCGGGAGATGCGGCCAAAGTAGACCGGGTTGAGGCCGCTTGCCGGCATCTCCGGGCGCGCGTCCTCGACCGGGTCCGGCCGGCCCTGAAGCCGCGCCGCGATCGCCTCCACCGCCAACCGCCCGTCACCGATCGCCTCGGCCACGGTGCCGCGGTCGCCGCGGGCGTCGCCGATGGCGTGGACGTTTTCCTGCGGCGTCCGGCTCCAGCGGTCCTGGGCGTCGAGATAGTGCCAGCGGTTTAGCAGGTTGTGCATCCCATCGGGGTTCACGCGTTCGCCGATGCAGGGAATTACCATGTCCACCGACACCACGCGCTCGGTGCCCTCGAACTGCACCCGGTGCATGCGCCCATCGGTGCCCGGCAGCTTCTTGAGCGAGACGATCTCGACCCCGGTCATTCGACTGCCCTTCATGATCAGGCGCTTCACGGTGGCGTGTTCGATGATCTCGATGCCTTCCTCGAGCGCCTCTTCCAGCTCGCGCGGGACGACGTTGATAAGGTCGGAGGGATCGGTGTCCGGGCCGGGCAGGGCCGAGGCGGTGATCAGGGTCACGTCATCGACGCCATAGCGCTTCATCAGCCGGCAGAGGTCGATGGCTGTGTTGCCGCCGCCGTGGACAGCCACGCGCTTGGCTTCCGGGAATTCGCCGTGGTCCATGAACTCGCGCAGAAGGTGCAGGCCCTCGTGCAGGTCGGTGGGCACGGCGCCGTCGATGTTCCATTCCTTGCTCAGCCCGCAGCCCGGCGAGAGGATGACCGCGGCGTGGCTGTGTCGTAGTTCGTCGAGCATCACGTCGCGCCCCAGCCTGCAGCGCAGGTTGAGCGTGATCCCCGGCAGGGCGAGCAGCCGGTTGATCTCGGCGTCGAGTGCCGTGCGCGGCAGGCGCGTGGGAGGGATCGCCGAACGCAGCAGGCCGCCCGCCTCGGGGAGAGCCTCGAAGATCTCGGCCCGGAGCCCGTTGCGGACGCAGTGATAGGCCGCCGAGAGCCCACCGGGTCCGGAGCCGACGATGGCGACGCAGGGCGCGTCGGCGGCCGGCGCCTCGACCGGGTAGGCCCAGCCCTTGGCCACGGCTTCATCGCCCAGCCAGCGTTCGACATTATGGATCGCCAGCGGTGTATCGATGCTCGTGCGGTTGCAGGCGGTCTCGCATGGGTGCGGGCAGACCCGGCCCGTCACCGAGGGCAGCGGGTTGGCGGAGACCAGCTCGCGCCAGGCCTCCTCGACGTGGCCTTCCTGCAGCCAGGCGAACCAGGCCTGCTGGTCCTCCCCCGCGGGGCAGGCGGCGTGGCAGGGAGCCTTGGCATGGACGTGGACGGGGCATTCGCTGGACCGCCAGTTACCAGTCTTGAATTCCAGCGAGGTGCCGGGTTCGGCATGTGCGCCTCGGTTGATGACAACCATCTCAGGCCTCCCCTGCTGCGCGGTCGCGGGCGACCTGGCTGATGCCGACGGTATCGGCCGGGTCCTCGCCTTCGCCGCGCAGGTTGAAATGCGTGATGTTGTAGTCGGCCAGCGCCTGCAGGTGGGTGAGTTCCTCCACCGCGCGCGGGTCGTCGGGCTTCATCAAGTGGCCGAAGCGGCCCTGAAGCGCGAGGTAGTCCTTCACCGGCCGCACCTCGCGGATCGGCATGACGTTGGCCAACTCGCCCCGCTCCATCTCGACGATCGGGAAGAGGCCGCATTCCACGGCACGCCGGGCGACCTCGATGGTGAGGTGGCTATCGTGTTTCCAGCCGAGCGGGCAGGGGGAGTGGACGACCAGGAAGGTCGGCCCGTTGATCCCCATGGCGTAGCGCACCTTGCGTTGCAGATCGGCGGGATAGGCCACCGAAGCGGAGGCGGAATAGGGGATGTGGTGCGCGGCGATGATGCCGAGCAGGTCCTTCTTGAGGTGCCGCTTGCCCATTCGCTCGGGCCCGGCCGGCGAAGTCGTGGTCGAGGCAGCGTGGGGCGTCGAGGACGACCGCTGGATGCCGGTGTTCATGTAGGCCTCGTTGTCGTAACAGACGTAGAGGATGTTGTGATACCGCTCCAGCATCCCCGACAGCGCCTGGAAGCCGATGTCGTAGGTACCGCCGTCGCCACCAAAGGCGAGGATCTTGGTGTTCTTGCCCTTGGCCTTCATCGCCGCTTCCATGCCGGAGGCGACTGCTGCGGAGTTTTCGAACAGGGAGTGAACCCAGGGCACCTGCCAGGCCGATTGCGGCCAGGGCGTGGTGAAGACCTCGAGGCAGCCGGTGGCATTGGCGACCATCACGTCGGGGCCGGCGCATTCCATCACCAGCCGCGCCGCCAGCGCTTCACCGCAGCCCTGGCAGGCGCGGTGTCCGCTCTCAAGCGCGCAGAACCGGGGCTGCCGGTCGCGCAGCGAGGCGCCCTGGTGGAAGGGTTTCTTCGGCTCGATGGGGTGACGCCCGAATTTCTCGCGAAGTTCGGCCAGCCGTTCGGCCCTCTGATCGGTGTCGTGGTCGCTCATCACCTGTCCTCCGGGGGCAGCATGGTCAGATCGGCATCGAAGACGGAGAATGGCGCGGCATCGGGATCCTCGATCGCCGAAAGCAGATCGCCCACGATGGTTTCCGGAATGTCCCGCCCACCGAGTCCGATGGCGTGGTTGTGGATGCGTGGCGCGTCGGGGGTGCCGTAGAGCACCGCCTTTATCTCTGTTCCGAGGATACCGCCTAGACCGGGAGAGATCGCCCGGTCGATGACGATCAGGTGGTCCAGCCCACGTGTCGCTTCCCGCAGCGCCTCTTCCGGCAGTGGCCGGAACGCGCGCAACTTGATGAGCCGGACGCTGGCGCCCTCAGCCCTGGTGAGGCCCGAGCGCAGGGTGCCGACGGTGGAGCCCATGGCGATGATGCCGATCTTCGCGTCCTTCGGCCCTTCCGTGGTCAGCAGCCCGCCGCAGCCGCGCTTGAAGGCGCGCGCCCAGGAGCGGTCTGTCTTTTCGATCACTGGCAGGGCCTTGGTCACGGCGGCGTGGTGGGAATGGCGCACTTCGGGGAAGAAGTCGGGCCCGACCAGCGCGCCCAGCGACTTGGGGTCGCTCGGATCGAGCGCGCGTTTGAACTCGAAGGGCGGCAGCCACTTTCGGACCTGCGCGATGGTGGGGATGTCGATCACCTCCATCGTGTGGGTCAGCACGAAACCGTCCATGCAGACCATCACCGGCAGGTCGGTTTCCTGGCTGATCCGGAACGCCTGGATCGTGGTGTCCACGGCTTCCTGGTTGTTCTCGCAATGGATCTGGATCCAGCCGCTGTCGCGCACCGCCATGCTGTCGGCATGGTCGTTCCAGATGTTGAGCGGCGCGGAGACGGCGCGGTTTGCCACCGTCATCACCAGCGGGATGCGCATCCCCGCGATGTTGAACAGCACTTCGGCCATCAACAGCACGCCCTGCGAGGACGAGGCTGTATAGGCGCGCGCACCGGAGGCGGCGGCGCCGAGCACCACGGAGGCTGCGGAGAACTCGCTCTCCACGCTCACGAATTCGGTGTGCAGCTCGCCGTCTGCGACCAGCTTGGAGAGGTTCTCGACGATATGGGTCTGCGGGGTGATCGGGTAGGCGGCGACGACGTCGGGCTCGCAGAGCGCTACCGCGCGGGCGATGGCCTGGCTTCCTTCGAGGGCTTCACGCATCTTCGCTCTCCTTCCAGGCGCCGGCGGGAACCATGCCCGCCACGGCGTCGACCAGCGCGAGGTTCTTTTCCAGGACCGCGCCCTTGAACCGGCCCTTCAGCGCGGCCGCCAGCGCCTCGACCGGCAAGTGCCCGGTCATCGTCAGGAAGGCGGCGAGCAGGGCGGTGTTGGGGATCGGCCGGCCGATGTAGTCGAGGGCCAGCTCGGTCGCCGGGATGCACTTCGTCCTGCAGGAGAACGCCTCCGCCACATCCTCGTCCGAGCGGCGGGAGTTCACGATCATCGCGCCTCCCGGCTTCAGCCCGTCGGTGATCCCCCTGTCGAGCAGCAGCGTGTCGTCCTGCACGATCAGGAAGTCCGGCGTGCGGACCTGGCTGCGCAGGTGGATCGGTTGATTGTCTATGCGGACGAAGGCGGTGACTGGCGCACCGCGTCGCTCCGCGCCGAAGGACGGGAACGCCTGACAGGTGTGCCCAGCCTCAAAAGCCGCCGAAGCAAGCAGGTAGGCGGCTGCCACGCTGCCCTGTCCCCCGCGGCCATGGATGCGATATTCGATCATGGTGGCGGAACGGTAGGGGCGAGCCGTTGCGCGAACAATGACCAAAGTCATTGTCTGTTCCGCGGTTTTCGAAACCCCGTCAGACCGTTAGCGCTCCAAATCGCCAGTGCGACTGCGGCCTTGCATGGATCTGTCGTGGTAGCGCCGAAGGTCTTTGTGATTGATGCGAGGGCGGTTTCGCGGCAGCGTCCGCCCCGAAGAGCCGGGATGGCGCGGAACGCACCCGGCAGGACGGTGTGATTCGCGCGCCGGGCCGGGTGGAGAAACGGATGCGCATCGCGACCTACAACGTCGAATGGATGAACGCGCTGTTCGACGACGACGGTGAACCGCTGGCGGACGAAGAATGGTCGGCCCGTTACAACGTCACCCGCGCAGGACAGCTCGAGGCGCTCGGTATCGTGTTCGCGGCGCTCGATGCCGATGCCGTGCTGATCGTCGAGGCGCCGGACACCAACCGCCGCCGTAGCACGGTCCGGGCGTTGGAGAGGTTCGCGGAGGTGTTCAATCTGCGCCAGCGGCGGGCTGTGATCGGCTTCCAGAACCATACCGAGCAGGAGATCGCGCTGCTTTTCGATCCAGACGTGCTGACGGCGGAGCATGCACCGCTGGGGGAGTTTGCCGGCAAGAAGGGCGCGGGGGACGCGCCGCGCTTCGACGGCTCCTTCCAGATCGACCTCGATATCGACGCGACGCTGGACGTGGTGCAGTTTTCCAAGCCGCCGCTGGAGCTGGCGCTGCGGACGACCGAGGGCTTTGCCTTCCGGATGATCGGCGTGCACGTGAAGTCCAAGGCCCCGCACGGCGCGCGGGGCAGCGCCGAGATCATGCGCCGCGCCATCGCCAACCGTCGCAAGCAGCTCGCGCAATGCATCTGGCTGCGGCAGCGGGTGGATGAACTCATCGCCGCCGGCGATCCGCTGATCGTGCTGGGGGATTTCAACGACGGTCCGGGGCTCGACGAATACGAGGAGCTGTTCGGCCGCTCGGGGGTAGACATCGTGCAGGGTCTGGAGCGCCCGACGCCGGAGCAGCTTTACGATCCGCATGCGCATCCGGCCCTCCTCCGCCCGACCGCGGCGCGGCCCTCCACGGCGCGGTTCTTCAATGACGTGGAGAAGCGGTATTTCTCGGCGCTGCTGGACTACGTGATGATCTCGCAGCCGCTGCGCCAGTACGCGCCCGACTGGCGGATCTGGCATCCGTTCGACGATCCGCGGATCTTTCGGGTGCCGGAGCTACGCGATGCGCTTCTCGATGCCTCCGATCACTTCCCTGTGACGCTCGACCTCGACCTGCGCGCTTCCGCGACGGGGGGCGGGCCGCTATAGTGAGTGCATGATCCGCATATGCCGCCTCGCCCTCGTGCTCAGTCTCTCGCTCGCGCCTTTCGGTGCGACGGCACAGGACGCGCCTGCCGAAGATGGTGAGTTCAAGGAAGGGTTCAGCCTGATCGAGGAGGGGGCCAAGCTGCTGCTGCGCGGCCTGACTGACGAGATCGAGCCGCTGATGGAGGACCTCGCGACCGAGATGGAGCCCAAGCTGCGGGCCTTCGCCGAGGATTTCATGCCGATGCTGGACGAATTCTCGGACCTGATCGGCGACCTCGATATGTACCATCCGCCCGAGAAGCTGCCGAACGGCGACATCATCCTGCGCCGCAAGACGCCTCTGGAAGTGCCCCCGGCGGAAGACGTCGAAGTCGATATCTGATCTCCCGATCCCGTTCAGGTATCAAAATTATTCCGGTTGAATTGACGGACGCGCCTTGGTCAGCGTCACGCTGGTCTCTACCCCCAAGGCCCGCGCCAGCGATGCGAAGCGGGCCACGGCCACCTCGCCGAACAGCGACGCCGAGGCCGGCGGCAGGCACAGTTCAAGGGTCATCTTCTTGGATCTGTAACGGAAAAATCCCATGCCTTCGGGGTTGGCGAAGGAGAACATCGCGCCGAAGCGCATCGCCTTTCCCAGTACCTCCGCCTCCTGCACCAGCCGCTCGTCGAGCATCTCGAGCAGCGGGGCGAACTGGCTGCCCGGTCGCGCATTACGATAGCGGTGCGCCAGCGCGAGACCGAGGAACACCCGCCCCTGATGATCCACCCCGCCGAGATTGCCCCGCGTGGCGCTGTCGAAACAGACCTCGGCGCGGTAGTCGGGATGCGCCCGCCAGTTGATGTCGTGCAGCAGGCAGGCTGCCTCGATCCACCGCCGGTCGGCCCGCGGGCGCGGAAACAGCGGCTTGATGAAGTCGTGCAGCACATGGCCGAAGCCGGGTAGGCGGGCGGACATGGCCTCCGAGTAGCGGGCGGCCTCGATCAGCGGGTCGCGCGAACGGATCCGGTGCGGCATCTGCTCGTAAAGCAGGCCCTCACGGATGCCGTAACCGGAGGTCACCACCTCCCGGATGCCAAAGGTGGACATCAGCCGCCGCAGAACTTCGCCCGCCATCGGCACCAGCGAGATCCGCGCCGAGGACAGCCTGGCCTGCTGGCGCAGAACTTCCAGATCCTGACCGTCGATCCAGTCGAGCGTCTCGCGGATCGATTTCGGAGTCATCCGATAATCGTGCAGCACCGACAGCGGGTAATCCTTACGCACCATGTCCAGCCGCGCGATCGCCCGCCAGGAACCGCCGACGAGATAGAGCCGATCATGCCGCTCGATCCGTTCGGCGAGCTCGGCCATGACCGTCTTGATCTCCTTGTTGCGGGCCTTCTTGCCGCCACCCATGGTGGACAGGCGAAGCGGACCTAGCGGAGAGGTGGCGCGTTCCCAGACGCGACCGCCCTCGATCCGGGCCAGCTCCATCGAGGAGCCGCCGATGTCGCAGACCAGCCCCGCGGCATCCGGCCAGCCGAGCAGGACGCCCTGGGCCGACAGCCGTGCCTCTTCCTCGCCGTCGATCACATGGATGGTCTGGCCGGTTTCCTTCTCGACCAGCGCGCGGAATTCGTCGCCATCGCTGGCGACGCGAACGGCGGCCGTGGCGACGGCGGTCAGCGGGGCGATGCCCATGCCTTCGGCCAGGGTCGAGAAGCGTTTGATCGCGGAGAGCGCGCGGTCGCGGCCTTCGGCATTGAGCGTGCCTGTCCGGTCCAGGCCAGCGCCGAGGCCGGCCATGACCTTTTCGTTGTAGAAATAGGCTGGGCTGCGGGCCGCGCCGTCGAAGACGACCATGCGGATGGAGTTGGAGCCCACATCGAGCACACCGACCCGGGAAAGCGCGCGCGCGGCCGGATCGGTGAAGATCGGTCTGCCGAAGGGTCCCCAGTCGCCATGCGGTTCGGGTATCCCGTCGTCCATGTCGGTCTCCGTTGTCGTGCCACCAGACATTGCGCAGGGCGTGACGCCGAGGTCAATCCTTGCTGTGCGTAAGTTCCGGCACGTCGGCCGCGCCTGCCGAGCCCCGGCCGGAGAGAGACGGGTTCTCGAGGAAGAACTTGTGACAGCTGAAGCCGGTGTCGCCCTCGCCGATCGGGTGTCGAGTGAAGGTGCCATCGGGGTTCAGCACCCAGCTCTGCGCTTCATCGGCCATGTTGGCGGCCATGATCTGGCTGACGATCTGCGCCTTGACGGTGGCGTTGGTGGTCTCGACCAGCGTTTCCACCCGGCGGTTGAGGTTCCGCCCCATCCAGTCGGCGGAAGAGATGAAGACCCGTGCGCGCTTGTTCGGAAGGCCGGCGCCGTTGCCGAAGCAGACGATTCGGGAGTGCTCCAGGAACCGGCCGACAATGGATTTGACGCGGATGTTCTCGCTGAGCCCCTTGATGCCCGGGCGCAGGCCGCAGATGCCACGGATCACCAGGTTGATCTTCACCCCGGCCTGGCTGGCGGCGTAGAGCGCATCGATCACCTCCGGCTCGATCAGGGAGTTCATCTTGGCCCAGATTTCGGCGGGCTTGCCGGCGCGGGCGAAATCGGCCTCGCGGGCGATCATCTCGAGCAGGCGCGGCTTCAGCGAATGCGGTGAGATCGCGAGGTTCTCCAGCACCTCCGGCTGCGCGTAGCCGGAGAGGTAGTTGAAGACCTTGGTCGCGTCGCGGCCGAGCGCGTCGTCGCAGGTAAAGAAGCTGAGGTCGGTGTAGATTTTGGCGGTGATCGGGTGGTAGTTGCCGGTGCCGTAATGGGTGTAGGTCACCAGCCGGTCGCCCTCGCGCCGGACCACGGTGCTGATCTTGGCGTGAGTCTTGTAGTTGGTGAACCCGTAGACGACATGCGCCCCGGACCGTTCCAGCTTGCGCGACTGGCGGATGTTGGCCGCCTCGTCAAACCGCGCCTTGAGCTCCACCAGCGCGGTCACCGACTTGCCGTCCTCCGCCGCCTCGCAGAGCGCGGTAACGATGGGGGAATCCTTTGACGTGCGATAGAGCGTCTGCTTGATCGCGAGTACGTTGGGATCGTTCGCCGCCTGGGCCAGGAAGCGCACCACCATGTCGAAGGTCTCGTAAGGGTGATGCAGCAGCATGTCCTTCTGCTTGATCGCCGCGAACATGTCGCCTTCGTGGTCCTGGACCCTCTCCGGGACGCGCGGCGTGTAGCTCGGCCAGAGAAGATCGGGGCGGCTGTCGATCACCAGTTCCTTGAGGTCGGCGAGTCCGAGCAGGCCCTTGACCTCGACGACCTCTTCCTCGCCGATGGCCAGTTCTTCCATGATCGTCGCCCGCAGCCGTTCCGGCGCACCGGCGGTCAGCTTCATGCGGATCACCTCGCCGCGCCGGCGGCGCTTCAACGCCACCTCGAATTCGCGGACGAGATCCTCGGCCTCTTCCTCGACCTCGAGGTCGCTGTCGCGCAGCACCCGGAAGGCGCAATGCCCCTCCAGCCGATAGCCGGGGAAGAGCGAGCCGAGATGCAGAATGAGCAGGTCCTCCAGCGGCAGCACGCGATGCTCCGACGGGTCGCTCGACAGACGCACGAAACGATTGATCTGTGCCGGGATCGGCAGCAGCGCCTGGCGGGACACGCCGTCGGATTCGCGGATCAGTTGCAGCGCGAGGCAGAAGCCGGTGTTGGGGATGAAGGGGAACGGATGCGCCGGGTCGATCGCCAGCGGCGAAAGCACCGGGAACACCTGCGATAGGAAGTAATCCTGCAGAAAGGCCTTGTCGTCGCGTGTCAGCTTGGAAAGCGTCAGGATCCGGATGCCTTCGGTTTCCAGCTCCCGCTTGAGCTTGTTCCAGGTCGCCTGTTGTTCCTGAAGCAGCTTCCTTGCCGTCTCGTTGATCTCGCTGAGCTGCTCCGCCGGGGTCAGCCCGTCGGCGGCGGGAATGGTGTGCCCCTCCCGCGCCAGCTCGCGCAGGCCCGCGACGCGGACGGTGTAGAACTCGTCCAGGTTGGTGGCCGAGATCGAGACGAAGCGCACGCGTTCGAGCAGCGGCACCTTCGGATTGGTCGCCTCCTCGAGCACCCGCCAGTTGAACGCGACCCAGGAAAGCTCGCGGTTGAAGAAACGTTTGGGCCCGGTGATATGGGCGGCGGGAATCTCGACGGGTTCGGGAAAGGGAGCGTTCAGAAAATCGGCCTGGGTCATGGGTTCCTGCTGGATATCCGCGTGAACGGTCATCGTGAAATCGATGCCGTGTCGCCCCTATGTAGCCGGATCGTCAAACCGCTCCAAGACGTCTGCCGCCAGTTTCGGCCCGACTGCCCGCCCGGTCCGCAGCGCCTCGGCATCCAGAGCGGCCACCACGCGCCCGGCCGCCGCGAAAGAGCGGTCCATCCGGCGCAGCAGCCAGGGCAGCAGGCTCGGCTGCGGCGTGATCTGCCGGTCGGCGAAGAGCTTCAGCAGCACCGCCTGAAGCAGCATGTCGTCGGGCTCCTCGAGCCGCACGCTCGGCGTGCCTTGCATCCGGCTGGCGAGGTCGGGCAGCGCGATCTGCCACAGCGCTGGTGGGGTCGTGCCGGTCAACAGCAAGCGCCCGCCCTCGGCCAGCACAAGGTTGTGCCAGTGAAACAGCGCGGTTTCGGCGTCCCTGTCGCCGGCGATGGCGGGCACGTCCTCGATGGCGAGATGCCCGGGCGCGGGATCACGCTGCAGCAGGTCCTGTGCCGAGAGGATCCGTGCGCCGCTCGCCTCGGCCCAGACATGCACGAGGTGGGTCTTTCCGGCGCCCTCGTCGCCGATCAGCGCGAGCTTGCCGGCGGGCCAGTGCTGCCACCGGTCGATCTCGGCCACGGCCATGGCATTCGCTTCGGTCACGAAGAAATCCTCGCGCCCGCTCGCCATCCGAACCGGCAGATCGAAGGTCAGCTGTCGGCTCATCACTGGTCTTCTGGATCGACGGTGTCGGGCTGGCGGCCCGACACGCCCTGGTAGAGCCGGCCATGCTTGTACTGCTCGATGGCGAAGCGCACGATCACGCCGATGGCTGCCGCAACGGGCACCGCGACCAGCATCCCCACGAACCCGAAGAGCGAACCGAAGACCGACAGCGCCAGCAGCAGCCAGACCGGGTGCAGACCGACCGAGTTGCCCACCAGCTTGGGGGTCAGCACGTTGCCCTCGAGAAACTGGCCGGAAAAGAAGATCGCCGCGACTATGGCGATCATCGTCCACTCCCCCCAGAACTGGAACAGCGCCAGCCCGATGGCCAGCGCCCCGCCGACCAGCGCCCCGATGTAGGGGATGAAGGTCAGCAGCCCTGCGAGCGCGCCGACGACGATCCCGAAGTCCAGCCCCACCAGCACCAGCCCGATGCAATAGTAGATCCCGAGCAGCAGGCAGACGGTGCCCTGTCCGCGGATGAACCCGGCGAGGGTGCGGTCGATCTCGCCGGCGAGCCTCCGGATGACCGGCGCATGGTCGCGTGGCAGTAGCTCGTCCACACGGGTCACCAGCTTGTCCCAGTCGAGCAGCAGGTAGAAGGCGACGACCGGCACCACGACCAGCAGCATCACCACGCTGAAAAGGCTGCTTACGGAGCCCATGACCCCGTCCAGAAAGGCGGCCCCCTTGGAGGAGATCACATTGCCAAGCGAAGACAGCGATTGCCGGATCGTGGAATCGGATTCCGCGAGCGTCGGGAACCGCTCGGTCAGGAAGCTCTGCAGGTCCTGGAAGAGCGTAGGCACCGTGGCGAACAGCCGCGTCGTCTGCTCGGCCAGCGTCGGGATCACGAGCAGGATCGACAGGACGAAGATCATCACCGACACGAGTGTTATGATCGACACCGAGGCCGCCCGCGACAGGCCGCGCGCCTCCAGCCAGTCGGCCAGCGGGTCCAGCAGATAGGCGATCGCCGCGCCCAGCACGAAGGGCAGGATCACGTCGCCAAGCAGCCACATCAGCGCGAGGAACACCACCGCGACAATGCTCCAGATCTTGACCTGAGATCGTTGGGTCAGGGCCATGGTTGCTCCTTTCATCCGCGGGTTTCGCGCAAGCTACGGCATTTTGCAAGCGAACCGCATGTCAGGTTGGCGCCGCACGGACCTATCTCCTGTTGGAAAATATCCTCCGGGGAGTGCGGGGGGTGGAAAACCCCCCGCCCTTTGCGTAACGGAGAGCGGAACGTGAATTTGGGAATCGACCAATGCGCCTGAGCCGTTACTTCCTTCCCGTCCTCAAGGAGACCCCCGCGGACGCCCAGATCGCCAGCCACCGGCTGATGCTGCGGGCCGGGATGATCCGCCAGCAATCCGCCGGCATCTATTCGTGGCTACCGCTCGGCTACCGCGTGCTGCGCCGGATCGAGCAGATCGTGCACGAGGAGCAGCAGCGCGCGGGCCATATCCCGCTGCTTATGCCGACGCTGCAGTCGGCGGACCTGTGGCGCGAATCCGGACGCTACGACGATTACGGCGAGGAGATGCTGCGCATCACCGACCGTCATGGCCGGGACATGCTCTATGGGCCGACCAACGAGGAGATGATCACCGACATCTTCCGCGCCCATGTGACGAGCTACAAGGACCTGCCGCTGACGCTCTACCACATCCAGTGGAAATTCCGCGACGAGATCCGCCCGCGCTTCGGCGTGATGCGCGGCCGCGAGTTCCTGATGAAGGACGGCTACAACTTCGACCTGACCAAGGAAGACGCGCTGCATGCCTACAACCGGCATCTCGTGAGCTACCTGCGCACCTACGAACGGATGGGCCTGCAGGCGATCCCGATGCGGGCCGACAGCGGCCCGATCGGCGGCGACGACACGCATGAATTCCTGGTGCTTGCCGAAACCGGGGAGTCCGAGGTGTTCTACGACAGCAAGGTGACCGACATCCGGCTCGGCGAGCGCGAGATCGACTACGACAGCCACGCGGAATGCCGCGCGGTAATGGAGGAGTTCACCTCGCTCTACGCCCGCACCGACGAGACCCACGACGAGGCGGTCTTCAACGAGATCCCCGAGGAGCGCCGCCGCTCCGCGCGCGGCATCGAGGTCGGCCAGATCTTCTATTTCGGAACCAAGTATTCCGAGCCGATGGGCGCGACGGTCGTGACGCAGAGCGGCGAGCGGGTGCCCGTGCACATGGGCAGCCACGGCATCGGCGTGAGCCGCCTGCTGGGCGCGCTGATCGAGGCCAACCACGACGAGAACGGCATCATCTGGCCCGAGGGCGTGACGCCATTCCACTGCGGCATCGTCAACCTGAAGCAGGGCGACGCGGAGGCCGACGCGGCCTGCGAGGACCTGTACAAGGCGTTGAAGAACAAGGGGCTGGAGCCGCTCTATGATGACCGCGAGGAACGCGCCGGCGCCAAGTTCGCGACCATGGACCTGATCGGTCTTCCGTGGCGGATCACGGTCGGGCCGCGCGGCCTCAAGAATGGTGTGGTGGAACTCACCAGCCGTCGCACCGGCGAGAGCGAGGAACTCCCGCCCGAGACCGCCGTGGCGCGGGTCGCGGAGATCTACGCCGGTCTCTGACCAAGGCCTCGCCGGGGGCGCCGCTTCGCGGCGTGCCTCCGGCGGGGATATTTGCGGACAGAAGAAGTGGGCGTGCAGCGCTCAGAGCCTGTCGCGCAGCGAGAACCAGAGCATCGCCAGCACCAGCAAGGGCGAGCGCAGGGCGCTGCCGCCGGGGAAGCGCGGGCTGGGCACGCGGGCCATCACGTCGAAGCGCTCGGCCTGGCCGGCGATGGTCTCGGCGGCGATCTGTCCGGCGAGCGTCGCCATCGCCAGCCCGTGGCCCGAGTAGCCCGACAGGCTCAGCACGTTGGTCCCGAGCCGCGCGAAATGCGGCATCCGGTTCATGGTGATCGCCAGGGTTCCGCCCCAGGCGTGGTCGAGCCGGACATCCTTCAGTTGCGGATAGATCTCCAGCATCGGCTTGCGGACCAGAGCGCGGATGTCTGAGGGGAAGCGATAGCCGTAGGTCTCGCCGCCGCCGAACAGCAGGCGGTTGTCGTCGGAGAAGCGGTAGTAGTTGACCACGAACTTGCTGTCGGCGACCGCGTAGTTCTCGCGGATCAGTGCTTCGCGGGCGGCGTCATCCATCGGTTCGGTCGCCACGATGAAGTTGTTGATCGGCATGACGCGGGTCGCGACCCGCTTGTCGAGCTTGCCGAGATAGCCGTTGCAGGCCAGCACGACATGCTCGGCGGTGACCTGCGTGGCCTCGGTCTCGATGGTGGCCGGGCTACCTTCGGAGACTCCGGTGACCCGGCTGCGTTCGAAGATGCGGGCGCCGGCGTCCCGGGCCATACGGGCGAGGCCGAGCGCCAGTTGAAACGGGTCGATATGGCCCGAACCCATGTCGAGCGTGCCGCCGGAATAGGCCGTCGAGCCGATCAGGTGTCGCATTTCCTCCGGCGGGACATAGCGGATCTGGTCGTAGCCGTATTCGTTGTTGAGCTTCTCGGCATAGGCGCGGCTGTGGCTGTCGTAGCGGGGGCGGTGGTTCGGGTGCAGCACGCCGGGATGGAACGTGGCTTCGACAGCCGGATTGCCGGCGAGAACGCGGACGAGTTCCACCGATTGCGCGGCGATGTCCCAGAGCTTCCTCGCATCGTCCTTTCCGACCAGCGATTCCAGATCGTCCTGCTCCAAGCGTTGACCCATGCCCACCTGCCCGCCGTTGCGACCGGAGGCGCCGAAGCCGACCCGCTGGGCCTCGAGCACGATTACGTCGTAACCCCGCTGGGCCAGGTGGAGCGCGGCGGAGAGGCCGGTGAAACCGGCGCCGATGACACAGACATCGCAACGCAGCGCCCCTTTCGCGGCCGGGAAGGGCGGCAGTGGGGTCGCGGCTTGCGCGTAGGAAGAGCCGGGGTATTCGCCGGGTTTGTCGTTGGCGGTCAGAAGATCGAGGGCGTGTGCCATGTCGGTGGACTCGGAGGCTGGAGGAAGGGCCGGCGGGGAGGTGTCGGCGCTAGGGAGAGGGGTGAGGCTGTGCTACCTTGGGCTGGCGTGAACAGGAGGCTGCGCGATGCCGGTGACGTTGCTTGTGGGGACCACCAAGGGTGTCTTTCTGATCGAGGGAAACAAGGGCCGAACCGCGTGGTCCGTCCGGGGCCCGCTGTGCGATGGCTGGCCCGTCAATCATGTAGTCGGCGACCCCGCGAGTGGCACGATCTGGGCGGCCGGAGGCGGAGAATGGGAGGGCGCGGGCGTCTGGCGTTCGACCGACCATGGCGAGACCTGGGAGTTGAGCCTCCTCGCCAACGGACAGCGCAACGCCTTCATCGACGAAAACCCCGAGGAGGCGAAGCTGTTCGGCATGGAGCGCGAGGCGCCAGCACCGTTCAGCGGGGCGCTGGAGAAGCTCTGGTCGCTCGGGGTCTCCAACGGCACGGTCTATGCCGGTGCGAAGCCGGCCTCGCTCTATGCCAGCGGCGACGGCGGGGTGACCTGGGAGCCGGTGCCGGCGCTGACCGAGCATCCTTCCCGCGATAGCTGGATGCCCGGCGGGGCGGGGCTGGTGCTGCACACCATCTTGCCGGACCCGGACCGGCCGGAGAAGCTCTGGGTCGGGATTTCGGCGGCCGGCATCTTTGCCACCGAGGACGGCGGCAAGAGCTGGGAACGGCGCAACCGGCTTTCCAATGCCGAGACCGCGGAGGCCCACGAGGCGCATCCCGGCCATACCCACGACCCGCTGGCGGAGGCGGGGAGTATCGGCTTCTGCGTGCACAACATGGTGCGGGCGCGGGGCGCAGGCGACCTGATGTACCAGCAGAACCACCACGGCGTGTTCCGCAGCACCGATGGCGGGCGCAGTTGGGACGACCGGACCGAGGGGTTGCCCTCGACCTTCGGCTTCCCGATCGCTGTGCACCCGCGCGACCCGCAGACGATCTGGGTGCTGCCGCTCAACGGTGACAGCATCGGGCGTTATCCGCCGGGCGCGTCGGCCGCGGTCTGGCGTTCGCGCGATGGCGGGGAGAGCTGGGAGCGGAAGCAGGCTGGGCTGCCGGAGAAGGATTGCTTCTTCACAGTGCTCCGTCAGGCGATGGCGACGGATGCGCAGGAGCCCGCCGGGGTCTATTTCGGCACCAACAGCGGCAGCGTCTTTGCCAGCACCGACGAGGGCGAGAGCTGGGCGCCGGTGGCCCAGCACCTGCCGACAGTGCTGAGCGTGGAGGTGCTGGAGCGGGGGTGAGCCGGCCGGGGCCGATATTCCGCAATTCGAAGCCCGGGCGAGGGCAGGGCGCGCCGGTACGCGCATTCGGGCGTTGCTCTGGTCTTGCATCGCTGTGCCGCTCGCCCGGTACGGTTACTTGTAGAGACCCTTGTCCTTGATCTCGGCCAGGGTCAGGTCGAGCGCCTTGACCGCGCGTTCGATCAGCAGGTCGACGTCGGACTTCTGGAAGATCAGCGGCGGGGCGATGATCATCCGGTCACCGACATGGCGCATCACGAGATTGCCCTTGAAGCAGTGGCCGCGGCAGATCAGCCCGACCGTGCCTTCCGCCGCCTCAAACGGCGCGCGGCGAGCCTTGTCGGGGGTCAGTGCCAGGGTGCCCATGAAGCCGCGGGTATGCGCCTCGCCGACCAGCGGGTGATCCGCCAGTTGCTCCCATTTTTCCTTGAGGTAGGGGCCCGTGCCGGTGGCCACGTTCTCGATCAGTTGCTCTTCCTCGATAATCCGCAGGTTTTCCAGCGCCACGGCGCAGGAAACGGGATGGCCCGAGTAGGTGTAGCCGTGGTTGAAATCGCCGGCCCTTGCGACCGTGTCGGCAACCTCGTCCCAGACGATCGAAGCGCCGATCGGCACGTAGCCGGACGACAGGCCCTTGGCGACGGTCATGATGTGGGGACGAATTCCGAGGGTCTGGCTGCCGAACCAGTTGCCGGTCCGGCCGAAGCCGCAGATCACCTCGTCGGCGATCAGAAGGATCTCGTGGGCGTCGCAGATGCGCTGAATCTCGGGCCAATAGGTCTCGGGCGGGATGATCACGCCGCCCGCGCCCTGGATGGGTTCGGCGATAAAGGCAGCGACGTTGTCCTCACCCAGCTCGGCGATCTTCGCCTCGAGTTCGCGAGCGCGGGCGAGGCCAAATTCCTCGGGCGACATCTCGCCGCCTTCGGCATACCAGTGCGGCTGATTGATGTGTACGATGCCCGGGATCGGCAGGCCGCCCTGGGCATGCATCCCGCCCATGCCGCCAAGGCTCGCGCCGGCCATGGTGGAGCCGTGATAGGCGTTCTTCCGGCTGATCACGACGGTCTTGGAGGGCTTGCCCTTCGCGGCCCAGTAATGCCGGACGAGGCGCAGGTTCGTGTCGTTCGCATCCGACCCGCCGGAGGCGAAGAACACGTGGTTCAGATCGCCCGGCGCCAGCTCGGCGATCCTTTGCGCCAGCGCGATGGCGGGAACATGCGAGGTCTGGAAAAAGGTGTTGTAGAAAGGCAGCTCGCGCATCTGGCGTGCCGCAACTTCGGCCATTTCCTCGCGCCCGTAGCCGATGTTCACGCACCACAGGCCCGCCATGCCGTCGAGAATCTCCTCGCCCTCGCTGTCGGTCAGCATCACGCCCTTGGCACGGGTGATGATCCGCGCGCCCTTCGCCGCAAGCTCGGCCCCGTCGGTGAACGGGTGCATGTGGTGGGCTGCATCGATGGCCTGAAGCTCGGCTGTGGGCATGTGGTTGGTGATCATGTTCATTCTGTCAGTCCTTCATCAGGCGTTCAGCAGCAGGTGCTGACGTTCCCATGGAGAGATTTCTCGTTTGTATTCATCATGCTCGGCATGCTTGATGCCGGAGTAGAGCTGGCAGAACTCGGCGCCGAGAACCTCGCGGACGACGAGTTCCTCGTCGAAGAGTTCGAGGGCATAGCCAAGATCCTCGGGCAGCCGGGTTTCGCTTTCGTAGACCTCGTGTTCGGCGATCGGCCGTGGTGTGACGCGGTTCACCATTCCGAGATAGCCGCACGCCAGGCTCGCGGCTATGGCGAGATATGGGTTGCAGTCGATCCCGATGACCCGGTTCTCGATGCGCCGAGCGCCGGGCTTCGAGTTCGGAATACGCAGGCCGGTGGTGCGGTTGTCCTGGCCCCATTCCAGGTTGGTGGGCGCGCTCATCCCCTCGGCATTGAACCTGCGGAACGAATTGACGTAGGGCGCAAGCAGCGGAACCACCGCCATAAGATACTGCTGGCTGCCGCCGATGAAGTGAAAGAAGGCGTCGGTTTCGCTACCATCCTCGTTGGAGAAGATGTTGCGTCCCTCGCGGTCCACCACGCTCTGGTGAATGTGCATCGCCGAGCCCGGCTCGTCCCGCATGGGCTTGGCCATGAATGTCGCGAACACGCCGTTCTTGAGCGCGGCCTCGCGGATCGTCCGCTTGAAGTAGAACACCTGGTCGGCGAGCTTGAGCGGATCGCCGTGCAGAAGGTTGATCTCGATCTGACCGGCACCGCCTTCCTGGATCACGGTGTCGATCTCGAGCCCCTGCGCTTCGGCATAATCGTAGATCGTGTCGATCACCTCGCCGTATTCGTCCACCGCCACCATCGAGTAGGACTGCCGGCTTGCGCCCTTGCGGCCGGTGCGGCCAAGCGGCGGTTCGATCGCCTCGTTCGGGTCGGTGTTGGGCTTGGTGAGGTAGAACTCCAGCTCCGGGGCCACGACCGGGCTCCAGCCCTTCTCTGCATAGAAACTCAGAACCCGCTTGAGCACGTTCCGCGGGGCGATTCCGAGCGGCGTGCCGTCGCGCGTTTCCAGATCGCAGATCACCTGCAGCGTGGCGTCTTCGGCCCACGGAACGGCCGTGGCGGTGGCCATGTCCGGGCGCAGGACTATGTCCTTTTCAAGCCATTGGTCGGTGATGTCCTCCATGTCGACATATTCGCCCGACACGGTCTGGTAGAAGAGCGAGATCGGCAGGAAGAACGTTTCCTGGGGGGAGAACTTGTGGTGCGGCATCGCCTTGCCGCGCGACATGCCAACGAGATCTGGAATGATTGCCTCGACCTCCTCCAGCCGCCGATCCCCGAGGTAGTCGAGGAAGGCAGACGGAAGTTCGCCGATCCAGCTTTGAGAATATCTCGACATTCAAGGTTCATCCTACATAGGTGAAAGAGCCGCTATGCCGATCGGCGGCAGTTCGGCACTGCCCAGATTTATGATCAAATTTATTCCGAAGTCAACGCGACCGCCCTCAGGGCGCGCCAGTCGCGGATTCTTTCAAGGAGTTCCGAATCTGATCCAGACCCTGGAGGATATCCTGTTCCATTGCTGCACAAACCTTGTGCGCATCGCCTTCAACGAGGGCGTCCATCGCGGCGTCGTGCTGATCCGGAAGATTCGACGTGCCGTAACGTCCGCAGACGATTCGGAGGGACGGGCTGACCCGCATCCACAGGCCGCTGGCGAGCGTCAGCAGCACCTCCGCGCCGGCCTGTTCGTAAAGCCGGAAATGGAACCGGTAGTTCTGCTCGAGGTATCCGCGCACGTCGCCGTTGCCGATGGCCTGATCCAGGCGGTTGTCGATCTCCCGAAGGTCCTGGATGAGCTTTGAATCGGCTCGTTCTGCAGCAAGCCGCGCCAGCTGCGGCTCGATCGCTCTTCGTGCGAAGGCGATTTGTTCCAAGTGGTTGAGCGTCATCTCCGGAACATTGATGCGCCTGTTTCCAAGCGCGGTCAGGGCGCCTTCGGCGGTGAGTCTGCGGATCGCCTCCCGGACAGGTGTCATCCCCGCCCCGATGCGCTCGCGCAGCCCGAGAATCGTAAGCGGTTCACCCGGGGCGACTTCCCCGAACAGGATCATCTGGCGAAGGCGCAGGTATATAGCTTCGTGCTCCGGCGTCTTTGCCTCTTGCGTGGTCATCGGCGTTGCCTTTTTCTTGGTCGCGGGCGACCGACAGGGGGTGCGGTGCGTAACTGGGGGCTTGCATTTTGGCGCATTACCGCGAAGCTTGCGTCGAAAGGCAACGTTTGATCAAATAAAAACTCATGTCGAAGCCTGACAACCACCAAGGGAAGACACTATGAAAAAGGGAATCTCGACGCTGCTTCTGACGGTCTCGGTGACCGCCACGGCCGCCATGGCCGACGAGGTGCGCGTCTACAACTGGTCCGACTACATCGACGAGGAGCTTCTGGCGAAGTTCGAGGAAGAAACCGGTCTGGACCTTATCTACGACGTCTTCGACTCCAACGAAGTGCTGGAGACCAAGATGCTCGCTGGCGGTTCGGGCTATGACGTCGTCGTGCCCTCCGGCACGTTCCTGCAGCGGCAGATCGTGGCAGGCGCCTTCCAGAAGCTCGACCCGGCAAAGCTGCCGAATCTCGAGAACATGTGGGACGTGATCGAGAGCCGCACCGCACAGTACGACCCGGACAATGCCTATTCGATCAACTACATGTGGGGCACCACGGGCATTGGCGCCAACGTCGGCAAGGTCCAGGAAGTGCTCGGCGAAGACGCGCCGCTCGACAGCCTTGCGCTGGTGTTCGACCCGGCCAACATGGAGAAGCTCGCCCAATGCGGTGTCTACTTCCTCGACGCGCCGGCAGAGATGATCCCGGCCGCGCTGAAATACATCGGTGAGGATCCCGACAGCCACGATCCGGACGTGATCGCCAAGACCGAAGAGGTCTTCATGGCAATCCGCCCCTACATCTCCAAGTTCAACTCGTCCGAATACATCAACGCGCTCGCGAACGGCGACATCTGCGTTGCGGTCGGCTGGTCTGGCGACATCTTGCAGGCGCGCGACCGCGCCGCCGAGGCCGACAACGGCGTCGAGATTGTCTACAACGCCGCCAAGGAAGGCGCGCAGATGTGGTTCGACCAGATGGCGATCCCCGCCGATGCGCCGAACCCGGACGGCGCCCACGCATTCCTGAACTTCATCATGGATGCCGAGAACATGGCCGCTGCGTCCAACTACGTCTACTACGCCAACGGCAACAAGGCCTCGCAGGAATTCCTGGTGGAAGACGTGATCGGCGACCCCGCGATCTATCCGGACGAGGCAACGCTGAACAACCTGTTCACCACCACGCCCTACGACGCGAAGGTGCAGCGAGTCGTCACCCGGCTCTGGACCAAGATCAAGTCGGGCACCTGATCGCCCGATCTGCCGACCGGCCCCGCGCTTCACCTGCGCGGGGCCTTTTCCTGCTATCCGAAGGTCTGCCATGTCTGATCCCGCGCCCTCCTCCCGACCGACGGTGTTCGCGCCCTGGAAGGACCCTGCCGCACGTCCGTTGATCCAGTTCAAGAACGTGACAAAGAGATTCGGCGATTTCACCGCGATCGACGATCTCACCGTGGACATCTTCGAGCGCGAGTTCTTTGCGCTCCTGGGTCCCTCCGGCTGTGGCAAGACCACGCTCATGCGCATGCTCGCCGGCTTCGAAAACCCTTCGGAAGGGCAGATCCTGCTTGATGGCAAGGACATCGGCCCGGTGCCGCCCAACCGGCGCGCGGTCAACATGATGTTCCAGTCCTACGCGCTGTTCCCGCACCTGACGGTTTCCGAGAACATCGCCTTCGGGCTGAAACGGGACAAGCTGCCGAAGGAGCAGATCGCCGCGCGCGTCGACGAGATGCTGCGGCTGGTCCAACTCCAGAAATTCGCGGCCCGCAAGCCGCACCAGATCTCCGGCGGCCAGCGGCAGCGGGTGGCGCTGGCGCGCAGCCTTGCCAAGGCGCCGAAGCTGCTGCTGCTCGACGAGCCGCTCGGCGCGCTCGACAAGAAGCTGCGCACGGACACCCAGTTCGAGCTGATGGAGATCCAGGAAAAGACGGGGACGACCTTCGTCATCGTGACCCACGACCAGGAGGAGGCGATGACCGTTGCCTCCCGCGTGGCGGTCATGGACCACGGCAAGATGATCCAGGTCGACACGCCCGACCGGATCTACGAGACGCCGAAATCGGTCTACGTCGCCGACTTCATTGGCGATGTGAACCTGGTGGAGGGCCGGGCCACGTCCCACCAGACGGATGGCAAGGTGCAGATCCACTGGGCTGAGGGCAAGGCGCCGATCATCGGCACGCCCATGCAGCCGATCGCCGACGGCACGCGCTGCACCTTCGCGATCCGGCCCGAAAAGGTGCACATCTCCAAGGAGCACCCCGAGGGCAAGACCAACATCATGCAAGGCAAGATCATCGACATTGCCTACCTCGGAAATCTGTCCACCTATCATGTGCAGATTCCGACCGGCGAGATCTTCAAGGCCCAGTCCGCCAACACGCGCCGAATCGAGCGGCGCCAGTTCACCTGGGAGGACGATGTCTGGCTCTGGTGGAGCGAGACCGCCGGCGTTGTCCTGACGGAGTGATGCCATGAACCCGCGCAAGGCCCTGCTGATTCTCGTTCCCTACCTCTGGTTGCTGGCGCTTTTCCTGGTGCCCTTCCTCATTGTCCTGAAGATCTCGCTGTCGGACGTGGCCCTGTCGATCCCGCCCTACATGCCGACGCTGGATCTGTCGGCCGGCTGGACGGGCGTGAAGGATTTCCTCTCCCAGCTCGATTTCGAGAACTACGTCTTCCTCTCGGAGGATTCGCTCTACTGGAAGTCCTACCTTTCCAGCCTCAAGATCGCCCTGATCTCTACCGTTCTGACGCTGCTTGTCGGCTATCCGGTCGCCTACGGCATGGCCAACGCCCCGGACGAGTGGCGCCCGACTCTGATGATGTTGGTGATCCTGCCGTTCTGGACCAGCTTCCTGATCCGCGTCTATGCGTGGATGGGCATCCTCTCCAACGAGGGCTTCCTGAACCAGTTCCTCCTCTGGACCGGGTTGATCTCGGAGCCGCTGACGATCCTGAACACCAACACCGCCGTCTACATCGGCATCGTCTACACCTACCTGCCGTTCATGATCCTGCCGATCTACGCGACGCTGGAAAAGCTCGACGCCTCGCTGCTGGAAGCGGCCGAGGATCTGGGCTGCACCCGCGCGGGTGCGTTCTGGCTGGTCACCCTGCCGCTGTCCCGGCCCGGCATGATCGCCGGTTGTTTTCTTGTCTTCATCCCCGCACTCGGTGAGTTCGTCATTCCGTCGCTGCTGGGCGGGTCCGACACGCTGATGATCGGCAAGGTGCTGTGGGAGGAGTTCTTCTCCAACCGCGACTGGCCGGTGGCGTCTGCGGTGGCCGTGGTGCTGCTGGCGATCCTCATCATCCCGATCATCCTGTTCCAGCGGCAGCAGCAACGCCAGCAGGAGGCAGAGCAATGAGACGCCTTACCTGGTTCAACACAGTCTCGCTGACGCTCGGGTTCGCCTTTCTCTACATACCCATGATGATCCTCATCATCTTCTCGTTCAACGAGAGCAAGCTGGTGACGGTCTGGGCAGGCTTCTCGACCAGGTGGTATGGCGAACTGCTCCGCAACGAGGCGTTCCTCGACGCGGCCTGGGTGACGTTGCGGGTGGCCGTGATGTCCTCCACCGTGGCGACGGTGCTGGGGACGATGGCGGCCTATGTCATGGTCCGCGGCGGGCGGTTCTTTGGCCGCACGCTGTTCTCCGGCATGATATATGCCCCGCTGGTCATGCCCGAGGTGATTACCGGCCTGTCGCTGCTGCTGCTCTTCATCGCCATCGGGCTGGATCGCGGGATCATCACCATCGTGCTGGCCCACACCACCTTTTCCATGTGCTACGTCTCCGTCGTGGTGTCGTCGCGGCTGGTCAGCTTCGACCGCTCGGTCGAGGAAGCGGCGCTCGACCTCGGCTGCACGCCGTTCCAGGCATTTCGGCTGGTGACCTTGCCGATCATCCTGCCGGCGGTGGCGTCGGGGTGGCTGCTCGCCTTCACGCTGTCGCTCGACGATCTCGTGATCGCCTCCTTCACCGCTGGTCCGAGCGCGACGACTCTGCCGATCAAGATCTTCTCGTCGGTGCGGCTGGGCGTCAGCCCGGAGATCAACGCGCTGTCGACGATCATGATCGCGATCGTGGCGGTGGGCGTGATCGTCGCGTCCTTGATGTCGAAAAACGCCATTGTTCGGCAGGCACGCGAGGAGAAGGCGGCCGCCCAAACCTGACGGCCGGAAGCGCTCCATGCTGAGACCCTATGAAGAGATGGCCTATGGGCCGCGCCCGATCGAGGCGAGCTATTGGCGCGAGACGGTGACGGAAGCCGAGGTGCCCCGCTGGCCGGAAAGCGAGGGCGATATCCGATGCGATGTCGTCGTCGTGGGCGGTGGGTACACCGGGCTGTCGGCGGCGCTCGATCTGGCGGAGGTGGGCGCGGATGTCGTGGTGCTCGAGGCCGAAGCCCCGGGCTGGGGGGCGTCTGGCAGAAACGGCGGCTTCTGCTGCCTCGGCGGCGCCAAGCTTTCGCCCGCAGCATTGGAGCGCCGCTATGGGGCGGAGGATGCCGCCCGTTTCTTCGACGCCGAGAAGCTGGCGGTGGACCTGGTGGCCGAGAGGCTGGACCGTCACGGCATCGCGGCCGATGTACATTCCAATGGCGAGACGCTGCTGGCGCATCGCGCGTCGGACGTGCGCGGGCTGGAGGTCGAGGCGCGTGAGGTCAGCGCCCGCTTCGGTGTGCGCTGCGAGGTGCTGAACCGTACCGATTTGGTGGCGCACGGCATGGCGAGCGAGGAATTTCACGGCGCGCTGACGACCCCGATCGGCTTCGCGCTCAATCCGCTGAAATACGCGCTCGGCCTGGCCCGCGCGGCCTCCGAGGCGGGGGCACGGATCTTCGCCGCCTCTTCCGCACAGACGATCACCGAAGAGGGCGGCGGCTGGCGGGTCGAGACGGCGCGCAGTGTCGTGCGGGCGGCGAAACTGCTGATGGCCACCAACGGCTACGGCTCGGACGACATTCCGAAGTGGATGGCAGGGCGGTTCCTGCCGGTTCAGACCAACATCCTCGTCACGCGCGAGATGACGGAAGGAGAGCTGGCTGAACAGGGCTGGACCTCCAACCAGATGTGCTACGACACGCGCCACCTGTTGCACTATTTCCGGCTGATGCCGAACCGGCGCATGCTGTTTGGCTTGCGCGGGGCGATGCGGGCTACACAGGCCGCTCACGAGGAAGTCCGCGCCATGGCCCGGGCCGATTTCGAGCGGATCTTCCCGGCCTGGCGCAAAGTGGAAACGCCCTATTTCTGGTCCGGCTTCGTTGCAATGTCCCGGGATCTGACACCCTTCGCCGGGCCGCTGGACGGGCTTGAAAATGCCTTTGGTGCGATGTGCTATCACGGCAATGGCGTCGCCATGGGCAGCTATGCCGGCGCGCGGCTGGCCGATCTGGCGCTCGGGCGTCCGCAGCGGCAACCGCTGCCCGATCTGATGCGCCGGGCGCCGCCGCGCTTTCCCTTTGGTCGCCACCGGCGTGTCATCCTGCCTTTGACCTATCGCTGGTATCGTCTGCTCGACACGATCTGAGCGAGGCCCGGCGCGTCCGGGCATCGCACTTACGGCTGACGCATGGTGCGACTATACCGCGGGCAGGAAGCCGTCAGGCATCGTGGCGGGAACATGTGCCGAGGCCCATGTCCGGAACTGAAAGGAAAGCAGGCATGATCCCCAACCAGCAACAGCAGGACGCCCTCGTCGAGGCGGTCCGGACCGCCGCCCGGGAGGAGATCCTGCCGCGGTTCCGGAACCTCGAGGCAGGCTCAGTCGACGCCAAGAGCAACCCTGACGACCTCGTGACCATCGCGGACCGGCTGTCCGAAGCCTCGATCTCGGCAGCGGTGGCAAAAATCCTGCCCGAGGCCGAGATTGTCGGCGAGGAAGCGGTCGCGGAACACCCCACGCTGCTGGACCGGATCGGCATAGCGGAAACGGCCGTCATCATCGATCCGATCGACGGCACCTGGAACTTCGCCAAGGGCGTCTCCGTCTTCGGCGTGCTGCTGGCGGTGACCCATCGCGGCGAGACGGTGTTCGGGCTGCTTTACGACCCCCTGAACGACGACTGGATCATGGCAATTCGCGGCGGCGGGACGTGGTTCTGCACCGCGGACGGGAAGCGCCGGCAGCTGCGGCTCGATGTGCCGGAAGGGCCGACCGGTTTCGCCGGCTTCGGCTCGCCCTGGCTTCTGCCGGAACACCTGCGGGAGCGCTTCGCGCTGTTCCTGCTTGGGCGGGGCCGGGTCACGGACATGCGCTGCGCCTGCCACGCCTACCGGACCTTCTGTTTCGGCAACGGGCAGTTCAGCTTCGATTTCAAGCTGATGCCCTGGGATCACGCGGCTGGTGCGCTGGCCGTCGTCGAGGCCGGTGGCGCGGTCGGCCTGCTAGACGGACGCGACTATGCGCCAACGATCCACGAGGGTTACTTGGTCTCTGCACGCAATGCGGAGACGCTGGAGGCTCTGCGCAGGGAGCTTTCCTGGATGGTCTAGGAGGGGGCGGCGGCCGGCTGATCGCCGCACGCGCCCCGCTGGAACGACAAAGGCCGCGCGATTTTACGCGCGGCCTTTTTCTTTCTATGCCGGGACGCCGGTGGCGAGATCCCTCGCGTGGCGTTTGCGCTCCTCGGCCATCCCCTGCTTGCGGAAGAAGATGTAGTAGAGCACCGGCGCGGCCACGAGGGTGAGCACCGTGGCAAAGGCCAGCCCGCCCATGATGGTCACCGCCATCGAGACGAAGAAGGCATCGGTCAGCAGCGGGATCATCCCGAGGATGGTCGTCGCCGCCGCCAGCACCACCGGCCGCAGACGCGAGGTCGAGGCCCGGATGATCGCCGGTTTCAGCTCCAGCCCGTCGTGGCGCAGCAGGTCGATCTCCTCTACCAGCACGATGCCGTTCTTGATCAGCATGCCCGAGAGGCTCAGCAGGCCCAGGAGGGCAGTGAAGCTGAAGGGCAGGCCGGTCATCCCGAGGCCGATCACCACGCCGTTCACCGACATCGGCACCAGCAGCCAGATGATCAGCGGCTGGCGAAGGGCGTTGAACAGCACGATCGAGATCAGCACCATGATGAGGAAGCTCATCGGGAGCTGCTTTCCAAGCGCGGCCTGCGCCTCGCCGGAGTTCTCGTGCTCACCGCCCCAGGCCATGCTGTAGCCGATCGGCAGGTCCATCGCTTCGATGGCCGCGCTGATCTCGCTATGAACGGTGGCGGCCGTCACGTCGTCGCGGATGTCTGCGCCGACGGTGATGGTGAACTGGCGGTCGCGCCGCTGCACCAGCGTGTCCTCGGGGATGAACTCGAAGCCGTCGATTACCTGCTCGATCGGCACAAAGGTCCCGGCCGCCGTCGAATAGACCACCTGGTCCATCAGCGTGAGGCTCGAGTCGAGCGGCTCGCGGATGATGATCGGGATCAGCCGGTCGTCTTCCCGGTAGGTGCCGCCGCGGGTGCCGTCCGTGGCGTACTGCAGGATCGAGGCGATGTCGTCGCGGGTGATGCCCGCGGTCTGCGCCCGGTCGGTCGAGTAGATAGGCCGCAGCACCAGTTCCTTCTCGCGCCAGTCGGTGTGCATCGTGGTGAGGTTGTCGCTGGCACCCCGCATGATCCCCATCGCCTCGTCGGCGAGGGTGCGCAGGACCTCCGGGTCGTTACCGGACAGGCGCAGCTCGATCGGGTCACCACCGCCGGGCCCGAAGACCAGCCGCTTGGTGCGGAACTCGCCCTCGGGCAGAGCTTCGGCCCCGAAGGCATCGAGATCGGCCTTGAGCGCCGGGATCTGCTCGATGGAATCGGTGCGCACAATCATGTGCCCGTAGCTGGGGTTCGCGTTTTCCGCCGAGTAGGTCAGCATGAATCGTGTCGCGCCCTGACCCACGAAGGTGGTGTAGGAAACCACGTCCTCGCGCTCGTCGAGCCAGTCCTCGACCACCGCCATCTGTTCCGACGTCGTCTTGACCGACGTGCCTTGGGGCAGCTTGTAGTGGACGAAGAACAGCGGCGTGTTGCTGTCGGGGAAGAACTGCTGGGGCAGTTTCGCGAAGGCGTTGAAGCAGAGGGCGGTCAGCGCGATGAGGCCGACGACGACCAGCCAGCGCAGCCGCAGCGCCACGTTCAACGTCCAGCCGAAGGCGCGGAAGAGCGGCCCGCCATAGGCGTCGTGCTCGCCCTCGTCGATCTCGCGGAACAGCAGGTTGCCGAGGTAGGGTGTGACCGTGATGGCGAGGATCCACGACAGCATCAGCGAGATGCCGATCACCGCGAAGAGCGAGAACAGGAACTCGCCGGTGGCGTCGGGGCTGGTGCCGATGCCGGCAAAGGCCATGATGCCGATCACGGTGGCACCGAGCAGCGGGATCTGCGTTTTCTTGGTCGCCTCGTCGGCGGCCACGCGGCCGTTCTTGCCGTGGAGCATCGCAACCTGCATGCCCTCGGCGACGACGATGGCGTTGTCCACGAGCATACCCATGGCGATGATCAGCGCCCCGAGCGAGATCCGTTCCATCTCGATGGAGAACATGTCCATGAAGAACACGGTGCCAACCACGGTCAGGAGCAGCGTCGCGCCGACGACGACCGCTGCCCGCCAGCCCATCGAGATCGCGAGCACCGCGACAACGATGGCGACCGACATCGCGAGGTTCTGCAGGAAGGCGTCGGAAGCCTCCTCGACCACGATGTGCTGCTGGTAGATCGGGCTCATCTCGACCCCGAACGGGATCTCGGCGCTCAGTTCGGCAAGGCGCTCGTCGACCCTCTTGCCGACGGTCACGATGTTCTCGGTTGAAAGCCCGGCGATGCCGAGGGTGAAGGCATCCTTGCCGTCCTGGCGGATGATCAGCGAGGGGTTCTCCTCGCGGTCGCGATAGACATTGGCGAGGTCATAGAGGTTAAGCACCTCGCCACCGACCCCGACCGTCAGCCCGGCAATCGCCGAGACGGTATCGTCACCCTGCGGGCGCTGGATGATGGTCCGGTTCGGGCCGTGCTCGACGCCGCCTGCATCGACCACCGAGTCGGCGGTGGAAAGCGCCGCGGCAAGGGCGGAGGGCGAGATGTTCTGGTTGACCGCGAGCGTCATGTCCGGCTCGACGAAGACGGCCTCCTCGGGCAGGCCCGACACCTCGATATCGGCCACGCCCTCCACGGCGAGCAGTTCGCGCCGCAGGAACGTCGCCAGCTCGTGCTTCTCGGCATCCGAGAAGCCCGGCGCGGTGATCGCGTAGAAGATGCCGAAAACGTCGCCGAAACTGTCGTTGACATAGGGTGTCCCGGCGCCGTCGGGCAGCTGGGCATCTGCGACGCGGTTGCGCAGGTCGGTCCAGATCTTGGGCAGCTCGGTGCCGTCATAGGTCGACTTGATCTCGACCTCGATCAGGGACGAGCCCGGGCGGTTGGTCGAGGTGATGTTGTCCACCTCGCCCATCTTCTGGATCTCGGATTCGATCGGTTCGGAGACCTCCGTCGCCACCTGCTCGGCCGTGGCGCCGGGGTAGGTGGTGACGATGACCGCGTTCTTGATGGTGAAGGCCGGGTCTTCCAGCCGGCCGATGGAATTGAAGCCCCAGATGCCGCCGAGAAGGCAGCCCAGGATGATCAGCCATGTGTAGATCGGCCGCTCGATGGAGGCGCGTGCGATGGTCATGGAGGCGTCCTCAGTTCCCGAAGCCAGCGAAGCGGCGGACCTGCATGCCGTCCTTCAGCTCGTTCACGCCGGCAACAGCGATTTCCTCGCCCGGAGTCAGGCCGGAGACGACCCGGACCTCGCCGTCGTCGGTCGGCTCGATGGCGACCACCGTCCTTGCCAGCGAGCCCTCTGCGGCACCGGTCGGGCGGAAAACGTAGACAAAGGTGCTGCCATCCGTCTCGATCGCGATGGCAGAGGCCGGCACGATGATGCCGCCGTCGTCTTGTGCGAGGGTCGCGGTCACGGTGACCGAGGAGCCGGGCAGGACGGACAGCCCCTCGGGGGCCTGCATCCCGAAGGTGGCGCGATAGGTCTGGCCGATGGCCGAGGTCTCCGCTGTCAGTTCGCGGACCTGCAACGGGTATTCCGTCGCCGAAGAGGGGAACTTCGCCATCACGTTGACTTTCTCCGCGAGGCCGGCCTTCTGGACCAGCACCTCCGGAACATCGACTTCGACCCGGATCTCGGACATGTCGTGCAGCCGCACGACCGGCGTGCCGGCGGAGATCGTAGTGAAGTTCTCGACGCTCCGCGAGGCCACCAGCGCATCGAACGGTGCCAGCAGGGTCGCATCCTCGAGCGCGATCTCGGCATTCTCCAGCGCGATCTCCGCGAGGCCGGCGGATGTCACCGCGTCGTCGATGGCGACTTGGCCGACCGTGCTGCCCTTGAGCTTCTCGAGGCGATCGACCGTCCGGTCCGCCTGCTCCTTCTGCAGCCTCGCCTGCTCCAAGGCGAGCTCGAAGGGGCGCAGGTCGAGCTGCGCGACCAGCGCGCCTTCCTCGATCCGGGTGCCTTCGATCACGGGGAATTCCTGGATCTGGCCGGCCACCTGAAAGGCGAGGTCCACGGTCTTGCGGGCAACGACCTTGCCGAAGAACTGCCGCGTGAGCGTCGCTTCCGCTTCCTCGACCAGCATGAGCTTGACCGGTTTGAGCGCCATCTCCGCAGGCGTTTCCTCCTGCGTGGTGCTTTGCGCGATTGCGGCCAGCCCGATGCAGCCGGCGACCGCGGCGCCGATGACGAGTTTCTTGGTAATCATAGTGTCAATCCCTTGGGGAATCCGGATTTGAGGACGTGTTCGGTCACGGAATCGAAGAAGCCTGCAACCTGCTCGATCTCGCTGGTCGACAGCCCGGAGATCTCCCGGAACTTCGACACGGCGACTTCGATCAGGTTTCTGCGGGCGGAGACGCCGGCCTCGGTGAGGCGGAGCTGCCAAGCGCGCCGGTCGTCGGGATCGCGTTCCCGTTCCAGCAGGCCCTTGGCTTCGAGCGCGTCGGCGACCGAGGTGACGGTCGAGGGTTGGGTGTTGAGCGTCTCGGCGATCTGGCCCATGCGTCGCGGAACGCCCAGGTTCATCAGCATTTGCCGCTCCGACTTGGTCAGCGGCACTACGGTCCTGAACTCTTCCATCTGTTCCTCGAGCGCACGCGCAAGCACCAGGGTGCCGAACATTATGCGCAGCTCCTGGGGAATCAGGTTCAGGTCTTCGCCTAAGATGCAGTCTGCTGTCACGCCAGTCATGAGGCCTCCGTAACCGTTCGGATGCCAGATAGTTCGAAAAATGAAATATCTAAAGTAAAAAATATTTCATTTGCGAAATTTGCGGATCTGCTATGCGTTTTCTGAATGGGGCGCGGTCGCAAAGAATGCTTCGCCGCGCACGCAGATGCGCGGCCACGCCCAACGGGCGGCGGCACATCTTCGATGGGGCAACGACGGGCGGGAGGGCCCGCTCGGCCTCAGGCGGAGTGGTTGCGACGCATCGCGCGGCGAATCTCGGTGAGCTGCGTTGCCCCGACCAACTGCGCGGCGCCGAAGTAGCTCACGATCCCCACGCCCACCAGCACCAGCAGCGCCGCGTAGCGCACCCCGGACTGGTAGAGCGCATCGCCCAGGGCCCATTCGGTCGCGAGAAGGCAGGCGGCCATCACGGCGCAGGCTACCAGGATGCGCCAGCTGCGCCGTTTCAGGCGGTCGTCCAGCACGACGGCCTCGCCCATCCGCCGCGATCCGCGCCACAGCAGAAGCACCATCGCCCAGGCCGCGAGGGTGGTCGCCCAGGCGGCGGCGTAGAATCCGAAGAAGTAGGAACCGCCGATGGCGATGACCGCGTTCAGCACCATCGCGACGAGTGCGTAGTTGAACGGCGTCCGCGTATCGTGACGCGCGAAGTAGAGCGGCTGGAACACTTTCTGAAGCACGAAGGCGGGCAGGCCGAGCCCATAGATCGCGGTGACCAGCGCCGTGCGCGCCGCGGCCTCCGCCCCGAAGGCGCCGCGCTGGTAGAGCACCGAGACGATCGGCTCCGCGATGACCACCAGCGCAACCGCGGCGGGCAGGGTCAGGAGCAGCGCGAACTCGGTCGCGCGGTTCAGAGCGGCGCGGCCGCCCACTGTGTCGTCGGCGGCGAGGCGCCGCGAGAGGTCGGGCAGCAGCACCACGCCGATGGCGATGGCCACCACGCCCAGCGGCAACTGGTAGAGCCGGTCGGCAAGGTTGAGATACTGGATCGCGCCGTCGAAATAGCTGGCGACCTGCCGGCCGACCAGCAGGTTCACCTGCACCACGCCGCCGGCGAGCATCGCCGGGGCGGCGATCCGCGCCAGCCGTTTCATGTCCGGTGTCAGCCGCGGCCGCGAGAGCGTCAGCCGGAACCCGGCCCGGGCGGCCGACCACCAGACCAGCCCGAGCTGCGCCACGCCCGCAACCGGCACGGCCCAGACGAGAAAGGTGCCGAAATCGCCACCAGTCGCCTCGGCCAGCAGCATCGAGGTGACGAGGATCACGTTCAGCAGAACCGGCGCCGCGGCGGCCGCAACAAAGCGGCCCGTCGCGTTCAGCACGCCGGAGAGCAACGCCGCGAGCGAGATGAACAGAATGTAGGGAAAGGCGATGCGGCCGAAATGCACCCCCATGCCGAAGCGTTCGTCGCCGGCAAAGCCCGAGGCCATGGCCAGCACGAGCCAGGGCATCACCGCCTGCGCCAGCAGCGAGAACAGGATCAGCACCGAGGCGAGGCCATTGAACGCGTCCTGGGCAAAGCCCTTCGGGTCCTCGTCGCGCTCCAGCTTTTTGGAGAACATCGGCACGAAGGCCATGTTGAACGCGCCCTCGGCGAAGAAGCGGCGGAACATGTTCGGTAGGCTGAAGGCGATCAGGAAGGCCTCCGCCATAGGCCCGTCCCCCAGCTTGGCCGCGATGACGATATCGCGCACGAATCCAAGGATCCGCGACATCAGGGTCCAGACCCCGACCGTCAGGAATCCCGCCATCAGGCGGATTGGTTTCATTCGGTTCTGGCCCTTTCAGCCCCGCGCTCGATGGCCTGGATCAGCTTTTTCTCGAGAGCGCTGCGCTTGCTCTCGGAGTGGATCTTCAGGCCGAACATGTCCTTCACGTAGAAGGTGTCCACTACCTGAGCGCCATAGGTCGCGATCACGGCCGACGCAATATAGATATTCGCGTTGGCGAGGGTGCGGGTCAGATCGTAGAGCAGGCCGGGCCGGTCGCGGGTGTCGACCTCGATGATCGTGTAGATGTCGGAGCCTTCGTTGTCGAAATGGATCGACGTGGGGAAGCGGAACTCGCGCTCGCGCCGCTTCTGCTTGTCGCGCTTGCTGAGGGCCTGGCCGGTGATGATCTCGCCCTTGAGGCTCTTGTGGATCGTCGCCCGAAGGCGCGGCAGGCGGTCGGCCTCATAGGGCGCGCCGTCGCCGTCCTGGATCCAGAAGATCGCGGTCGCGTAGCCATCCTTGGTCGTATAGGTCCGTGCGTCCACCACGTTGGCGCCCACCAGTGCCAGCGCCCCGGCCAGCCGCGAGAAGATGCCGGGGTGATCGGCCAGCGCGAAACAGGCCCGCGTGGCGTCCCGCCCGGGGTCCTGGGTCAGGTCGATCCGGATCTCGTCGTTCGGGATGCCCTTCAGGAGGCGGGCGAAGATCTGGTGGGTCTCGTTCTGCAGGCCCTGCCAGTAGGGCGGGTAATGCCGCTCGATCTCGGCTTCGATCTCTTCGGGCGTCCAGTCCTGCAGCGAGTCGCGCAGGGCGGCGTGGGCCTCCTCGGCGATGTTGTCCCGGTTGATCTCTTCCAGCCCGTTTTCCAGCGCGTCGGCGGTCTGGCGATGGAGCGAGCGCAGAAGCTGCGCTTTCCAGTTGTTCCAGACGTTCGGTCCGACGCCACGGATGTCACAGACGGTCAGGACGGTAAGCAGGTCGAGCCGCTTGCGGGTCTTCACCGCCTTGGCGAAATCGCGGACCGTGCGCGGATCGGAAATGTCGCGCTTCTGCGCCATGTCCGACATCACGAGGTGGGAGCGCACCAGCCATTCGACCGTGGAGACCTCCTCTTCGTCGAGGCCGAGACGTTGGCAGACCGGACGGGCGATGCGGGCGCCCAGGATCGAATGGTCCTCGACCCGGCCCTTGCCGATGTCGTGCAGGAAGACCGCGAGATAGAGCACGCGGCGGTTCACGCCTCGCTCGAGGATGCGCGAGGCGACGGGTAGTTCCTCGATCAGTTCGCGATGCTCGATCTGCGCGAGGACCCGGATGCACTGGATCGTGTGCTCGTCGACCGTGTAGGCGTGGTAGAAGTTGAACTGCATCATCGCCACGATCGGCTCGAACTCCGGCACGAAGGCTGCCAGGACACCGAGTTCGTTCATGCGCCGAAGCGCCCGCTCGGGGTTGCCGTGGTCGAGCATGAGCCTGAGGAAGATCCGCGCTGCCTCCGGATTGCGGCGCATGTCGGCGTCGATCAGATTCAGGTTGGCCGAGACCAGCCGCATGGCATCGGGGTGAATCAGCGTATCGGTCCGCAGCGCCTCGTCGAAGAGCCGCAAGATGTTGAGCTTGTCGGAGAGGAACGCCTCCTCGTCGACGATCGCCAATCGCCCGTTCTCGATCTCGAAGCCTTCGCGGATCTTCTTGCGGCGGCGAAAGAGTTTCGCGAGCTTGGGGGCTCGCTTCACATGGGCTGTCTCCAGCGCGGTGAGGAAGATCCGCGTGAGCTCGCCTACCTGCGTGGCATGGCGGAAGTAATCCTGCATGAAGTGCTCGACCGCCCGGCGCCCGGAATGGTCGGTGTAGCCGAGCCGTTCGGCCACCGGCACCTGCACGTCGAAGGTCAGCTGGTCCACCGGACGGTCGGTCAGCAGATGCAGATGTGCCCGGCAGGCCCAGAGGAAGGACTCGGCCTGCTCAAAGGCCCAGTATTCTTCCGGCGTAAAGACGCCGAGCCCGACGAGTTCCTCGATGCTCTGCACCCGGTTGACGTATTTCGCGATCCAGAACAAGGATTGCAGATCGCGCAGGCCGCCCTTGCCCTCCTTGATGTTGGGCTCCAGCATGTAGCGCTGCCCGCCCTGCTTGCGGTGACGCTCGGCCCGCTCGGCCAGCTTGGCCTCGATGTAATCCTTGCTCGACCCCTTGAAGAGTTCGTTCCAGAGCCGGTCCGCGAGGGTCTCGGTCAGGGCCGCGTCGCCCTCGAGGTGACGCATCTCGAGCAGCGAGGTCCGGATCGTGAAATCCTCGCGGCCGAGCTTCAGGCAGTCGCGGATGGTGCGGGTGGCGTGGCCGACCTTCAGGCGCAGGTCCCACAGGATGTAGAGCATTTCCTCGACGATATGCTCCACCTCCGGCGTGACCGAATCCTCGCAGAGGAACAGCAGGTCGACATCCGAGTGCGGGGCCATCTCGCCGCGGCCATATCCGCCGACGGCGATGAGGGACATGCGTTGGGGGGTGCGCTTGGCGGGCTTGTCCGACAGCAGAGTCGAGGCCGTCCAGAAGGCGCTCCGGATGATGCAGTCCGTCAACCAGGCGTAGGAATGCACGAGCGGTCGCGCCGCCCGCGGCGAGGCGTCGAACGCCTGTTCGATGGCGTCCCGGCCCCCGGAAAGCGCCTCGGCGAGGATCGCAGTGGCACGGGAGCGCCGGCCCGTGCCCTCCTTCCCTTCGACCGCCTCGGCGAGGCGGTCGGGCAGGCCGGCGGCATCGAAGATGGTGTCGGGCGCGCAGATCAGGTCGCGCGGCGCGGCCGGTGCAACGAAGGCGGGCGTCGGCTCAGAAGCCGAAGCCGTCGAAGCTTCTTGGGGCAGGGTCAATGACGATTACCTGGTTGTTCTGGATCTGGCCGACGGCCAGGCCACGCTGGTTGGTGCCGTTGTCCATCAGCCGGAAGATGCCGTTGACGCCGACGAACCCGGAGCCCTGGGTGAGCGCCGATCGGGTTAGCGCATCGGATTGCCCGCGCCCGACGAGCGCGCCCACTGCGGCGATGCCATCGTAGGACAGGCCGGCCAGCGGGTGCGGCTGGCTGCCGTAGGCGGAGACGTAACGGTCGCGGAAGCTGGCGTTGAGCTGCGGATCGGGCAGGGCCATCCAGGCCCCCTGCAGGCCGGGCTGCGAGAGCGCCTCGGCAGGCACGTCGAGCCGGGTCAGGCCGATGAACTGGTGATTGGGCGCGCCGATGCCGTTCTCCGGAAGAAGCTGCGCCAGGAAACTCATCGCCCCGTCGTTGTCGGAGGTGAAGAAGATCGCGTTCGCGCCGGAGGCCTGCACCTGCTGGCTGATCTGAGGCACCGCCGCGACGATCCCCTGCTGCGAGAAGTCGAAGGAGGCATTGCCCGCGAGCCGCGCCCGGCTGCTGTTGACCGCTCGCAGGATCGCATCCCGGCCGATTTCCTCGGCGGTGGTCCGGGCGTTGACGACAAAGATGTCGCCCTTGCCGCGCGAGGCGGCGAAGCTGGCGAGCCGCGAGGCGGTGTTGTCGAAGGTGTTGCCGAGAACGAAGACGTTGCCGCCAGCGATCGCGGCGTTGTTCGAGAAGGACAACACGTTGATGTTCTTGCTGGCGACGGCAAGACCCGCGGCATTCGCGGCCTCGGAATAGAGCGGGCCGAGGATGATCTTGGCGCCCTCGTCGGCGGCACGGGTGGCGGCGCCGGAGGCGCCTGCGGCGTTGCCGCCCGTGGTGTAGACCCGCAGGTCGATCTGCACATTGCCGAGATCGGCGATTGCCATGCGGGCCGCGTTCTCGAGGCTGCGCGAAACCAGCGCGTCGCCGCCCGCCCCGCCGGGAACCAGGAGCGCCACGGCGACCGGTGCGCCCGCGTCGATACGGGGGCCGCCGCCGGCGGTCGGCACGGTGTCACAGGCGGCCAGGAAGGCGGCGGCGACGAGGGCCAGGCCGCGGGCCGCGACCGCTCGGGGCATTCTCAATGCAGAAAACATGGACTAAATCTCGCTCTTCGTGGTCGGGGCTGGTATCGGGCATTTGCGGCCCCCGGAACGGGGCCGACCGTAAGGCGTGGAGGGTCGCAAGTAAATGTCTCACACAGAACAGGCACCGGTGTTTCGCTTGGAGACCTTGCCGGCGGGATTTCATTTCGTCGCGACGCCGATCGGAACGGCCCGCGACATCACGCTGCGCGGCCTCGACATTCTCGCCTCCGCGGACGTGATCGCAGCCGAAGATACCCGCACCGCGCGTCACCTGATGGAGCTGCACGGCATTCCCCTCGGCGGACGGCCGATGGTGGCCTACCACGACCACAACGGCGCCAGCCAGCGGCCACGCCTGCTGCGGATGGCGCAGGAGGGGCGCTCCATCGCCTATGTGTCAGAAGCTGGAACGCCGCTCGTCGCCGACCCGGGCTACCAGCTCGGACGCGCCGCGATCGAGGCAGGGGTCATGGTGACCTGCGCACCGGGCCCTTCGGCCGTGCTCGCGGCGCTCACCCTCTCCGGCCTCCCGAGCGACCGGTTCCTGTTTGCCGGTTTCCCGCCGGCCGCCGCAGGGGCGCGCCGCAGCTGGCTCGACGGGCTCGCAGGCAGCGACGCCACGCTGCTTCTGTTCGAATCGCCCAAGCGCATTAGCCGGTTGTTAGGGGAACTGGTCCAGAGTTTCGGCGGGGATCGCGAGGCAGCGGTCTGCCGGGAACTGACCAAGCGATTTGAGGAGGTCGAGCGGGGAACCTTGGCGGACCTCGCGGAAAGGCTGTCGGAGCGGTCCCTGAAGGGAGAGATCGTTCTGGTGATCGACCGAGCGCAGCACCGGGAGGCGGCGCCGGAAGACGTCGAGGCCGCGCTGCGCGAGGCGCTCGGCAGGCTGACGGTGAAGGAAGCATCGGCGGAACTGGCCGGTGTCTATGGTCTGAAACGGCGGGACGTCTACCAGATGGCCTTGCAGATGAAGCAGGAAGGAAAGGACGAGGGATGAGCGGTTCGGTGTCCTACCATGCCGGGCTCGCGGCGGAGGACATCGTCGAGCGTCACTACGCGGGAACCGGTCTTCCAGTGGTCGAACGGCGCTGGCGCGGGCGCGGCGGCGAGATCGACCTGATCGTCCGCGATGGCGATGGCCTGATCTTTGTCGAGGTCAAGAAGGCGCGGGATTTCGCACGCGCCGTGGAACGGGTCACGCCGCGCCAGATGGAGCGGATCGTGGCGTCCGCATCCGAATACATCGGCCGGATGCCGAACGGACAACTTACCGAGATGCGGTTCGACGTTGCGTTGGTCGATGCCCGCGGCGGGCTGCGCGTGCTGGAGAATGCCTTCGGCGCCTGACGCGAGCGGTTGCCTCCTCCGGGCACATCGGCGATGAAGTCGGAAAGCTTACGGGGAGCGCCTGCAATGCCACTGCGAATTGCCTTTCAGATGGACCCGGTGACCGGGGTCAATATCGACGCGGACAGCACGTTCCGGCTGGCCGAGGAAGCCCAGGCTCGCGGTCACGAGATGTTCTTCTACACCCCCGAGCGGCTGACCTGGCAGGACGGCCGCGTCATGGCGCGGGCACAGGCGATGACGGTGCGGCGGGTCCAGGGCGATCACGTGACGCTCGGCCCCGAGGTGCAGCTCGACCTCGGTGAAATGGATGTCGTCTGGCTGCGGCAGGACCCGCCGTTCGACATGGGCTACATCACGACCACGCACATCCTCGAGTGGCTGTCGCCGAAGGTCCTCGTGGCCAACGACCCGTTCTGGGTCCGCAACTGCCCCGAGAAGCTGCTCGTCCTGCAGTTCCCCGACCTGATCCCTCCGACGATGATCGCGCGTGACCTGCCAGACCTGCGGCGCTTCAAGAAGGAGCATGGCGACATCATCCTCAAGCCGCTTTACGGCAACGGCGGTGCCGGCGTGTTCCGGCTGGACCCGAACGACCGCAACCTGGCATCCCTGCATGAGTTGTTCGCCTCGCTGAGCAGCGAGCCGCTTATCGCCCAGAAGTTCATTCCCGACGTCAGCAATGGCGACAAACGCGTGATTCTGGTGGACGGCGAGCCGGTTGGGGCGATCAACCGGGTGCCCGCGGAGGGCGAGACGCGGTCGAACATGCATGTCGGCGGGCGGCCCGAGAAGATCGCGCTGACCGAGCGCGACCGGGAAATCTGCGCGGCCATCGGTCCGCTGTTGCGGGAGCGCGGCCAGATCTTCGTGGGCATCGACGTGATCGGCGACTACCTGACCGAGATCAACGTGACCTCTCCCACCGGGATCCAGGAGCTCGAGCGTTTCGACGGGATCAACGTCGCGGAGAAGATCTGGCAGGCGATCGAGGCGCGGCGGGCGGTGTGAGCCGGAGGCTCCGGCTCCTTAACGCGGCGCTGCGCCGGGTGGTCAAGCCCAGGCTCGCTGCAACCTCCTCGATCGCCGAGGCACGGCGCGACCTCGACCGAATGTCGGCGCGTTTCCTGCGCCGCCCGCCCTACCTGCTGCATCAGAGATCGGCGGGCGAGCCCGTCCTCCACTGGGTCAGTTCCGGACCGGTGTCGCAGGTGCGCGTGATCCTCTACTTCCACGGGGGCGCCTATATCGCGGGCCGACCGGAGAACTTCCTGAGCATCATGGGGCGTCTTTCTCGAGTGACGGGCCTTCCCATCGCAGCGCCGGCCTACAGGCTGGCGCCCGAGCATCCCGCGCCCGCCGCGTTCGACGATGCGTGCCGCGCGCATGCGCGCCTTCTGGAGCTCGGCTACTCGTCGGACCGGATCATTCTGGGCGGCGACAGCGCCGGCGGGGGGCTGGCGCTGTCGCTGCTGGCCTGGCTCTGCGCGCAAGGGCAGCGGCCCGCGGCCGTTTTCGCCTTTTCGCCTTGGGTCGACCTCGGACTTTCCGGCCCCAGCGTCGTCGAGAATGCGGAGCGCGATCCGTTCCTGCCGGCGGCCCGACTGCAGCGCGCCAGCGAACTGGCGCTGGGCGATTTGCCGGCGGATGATCCGCGCATCTCGCCGCTCTACTCGTTTTACGACGCGCCGCCGCCGGTTCAGTTGCACGTCGGCACGACGGAGATGCTGAGGGACGACAGTCGGCGCATGGCGGCGCATCTTCGGGATGCCGGAGGCATGGTCGAGCTGAACGAATGGGAGGACGTGCCGCATATCTGGCCGATCTTCGACGGCTACATCCCCGAGGCGCGCGAATGCATCGGCTCGGTGGCGCGGTTCATCGAGCAGCACTGATCCGGGACGCGGCTGCGGGGCGCTATCCCGCAAGTGCGCTGCTGAGACGGAAGGAAACGGCTTCGGCGACATGGGGCCGACGCACCTCTGCGCTTCCATCGAGGTCGGCAATGGTGCGTGCGACACGCAGAATCCGGTGGTAGCCGCGCGCGGTCAGGCCGAAGCGGTCCGAGACCTTCTGCAGGAGCGCGCGGCCCTCGGAATCGGGGCGTGCGGATTGCTCCAGCAGGCCGCCTTCGGCGTCGGCATTGACGCGCACGCCCGAGGCTTCTGCATACCTTTCCGTCTGGACGTCGCGGGCGCGAGATACCCGGGCCGCGATCTCTGCCGATCCTTCCCCGGCCTCCGGCAGGTCGAGGTCCGAAAAGGCGACGGGCGGCACCTCGATGCGCAGGTCGAACCGGTCGAGCAGCGGCCCGGAGATCCGGCCAAGATAATCCTCGCCGCAAGCGGGCGCGCGGGCGCAGGCGCGGCCCGGTTCGGCAAGATGGCCGCAGCGGCAGGGATTTGCGGCGGCGACCAGCAGGAAGCGGCATGGGTAGCGCACATGGGCATTGGCGCGGGCGACCACGACCTCGCCAGTCTCGATCGGCTGGCGCAGGGTCTCGAGCACCTGTCGCGGGAACTCCGGCAGTTCGTCGAGAAACAGGACGCCGTTGTGGGCGAGCGAGATTTCCCCCGGTTTCGCACCGCGGCCGCCGCCGACGATGGCCGGGACCGAGGCGGTGTGATGCGGCTCCCGGAACGGCCGGTCGCGGGAAATGCCGCCTTCGTCCAGCAGGCCGGCCAGCGAGTGGATCATCGAGGTTTCGAGCGCCTCGGCCGGCGAGAGCGGCGGCAGGATGCCGGGCATCCGAGCCGCGAGCATCGACTTGCCAGCGCCCGGCGCGCCGACGAGCAGAACGTGATGGCGGCCGGCCGCGGCGATCTCCAGCGCCCTTTTGGCGCGCTCCTGGCCCTTCACGTCGCGAAAGTCGCGCAGGTTGCCGGTGGTGACGACCTCTCCGGCGCTGGCCGGGGCGAGGGGCGTCTGGCCGGTGAAATGGCGCACGGCGGCGGTAAGGGAGGCCGGTGCAATGACCTGCACGGCATCGACCCAGGCCGCTTCGGGGCCACAAGACGCCGGGCAGAGCAGGCTGCGGCCGTCCTCGGCGGCGGTCATCGCGGCGGGCAGCGCGCCGATGACCGATACCAGGTCGCCATCGAGCGACAGCTCTCCAAGGGCTACGGTCTGTTCGACGAGGTCGGCCGGGACGATCTCCAGCGCCGCGAGCAACGCCATCGCGATCGGCAGGTCGAAATGCGATCCTTCCTTGGGCAAGTCCGCGGGCGAGAGATTGACGGTGATCCGCTTGGAGGGCAGGGCGACAGCCATCGCGCCGAGCGCCGCCCGCACGCGCTCTCGGGCCTCGCTCACCGCCTTGTCCGGCAGGCCAACGATGGAAAAGGCCGGGATGCCAGCGCTGATCGCGCATTGCACTTCGACGGGCCGGGCTTCCACGCCCTCGAAGGCCACCGTATGCGCCCGCGCAACCATCTAACGCCTCGTTTCGACAAAGTCGGCCGAGGATGCGGGCAGGATGGTTTACATAGTCTTAATGAGAGGGGCCAGCTGCGGCCAAGCCGCCGGATCGGCGACGGATTTGTCGCGGCAGAACGGGTTGCAGAAGCCGATGACACGGCCGGCGATCTCGGCGTAGTCGGTTACCGGATCGCCGGAATAGGGGCAGGTCTCGTTAATCGACGGCCCCGCATCGACCGCCCGCGCCGGGATCGGTTCCGGTCCGGGCCAGTCGGCCAGCGGGTAGTCGCGGTCGTACCAGGGCAGGTCGGTGCCCTCCGCGATCCCCATCGCCCGCCAACGCCGGAACGCGGGGTCGGCCAGATGGGCCGCGACATAGGCCTGGCCGGCCTCGGAGACCGGCAGGCCATAGCCCGCGATCCGCGCCGCAACCGGAGCGTAGAACGCGTCGGCGATCGAATAATCTCCGCAGAGCCACGGGCCTTTGGGGCGGAGGCTCGTGCGGGCGTGGTCCCAGATCTGCTCGATCCGATCGAGATCGGCCTGCAGGTCCCCGCGCACCGGCGCTTCGGAATAGGCGGCCTGCAGGTTCATCGGGCACTGGCTGCGCAGTGCGGTGAACCCGCTGTGCATCTCGGCGGCGAGACAGCGGGCGATGGCGCGGGCGGTGGGGTCGGAGGGCCAGTGGCCGGCCTCGGGATGACGGCTTGCCAGTTCCTCGGCGATCGCGAGCGAATCCCAGAGGATCGTCCCGTCGGTCATGCGCAGGGTCGGCACGGTGCGGGCCGGCGGAACGGCTTCCAGTTGCTCCGCGACGCCGGCTTCGAGGAAGTCCACCTTGCGGACCTTACAGGTCAATCCGAACCGCTCGAACAGCAGCCAGCCACGTAGCGACCAAGAGGAATAGGCCCGGCTCCCGATGAACAACTCATACGTCACGATGCACCTCCGCGGGGGATCCCGCGCTGACTGAACGCCCCTTGGCGTAAAGAAGATCACCGCTCCGGTCCATGCCAATCTGAGGCCAATCGTCCCGGGCGGCGGATGCGCGCCGGGTCAGGGGTGGTGGTTGACCAGATCGACGGACCAGCCCTGGCCGTTCCAGACGAGGCAGGTGACGGACAGCGCGTCGATCTCCTGGGCGAGCGCCTCGGTCGGGGTGCAGCCGCGTGCGCGCTGGACTTGGGTCAGGATGGTGCCGAAATGGGCGACGGCGATGATGTCCCCCGCCTCCCCGGTGAGCCAGTCCACGACCTTGCCGACCCTGTGCGACAGGTCGTTCCAGCTTTCACCGCCGGGCGGGTGCACGTCGCCCGGGCTCTCCCAGTAGCGGCGCACCAGGCGCGGATCCTCGGCCTGCACATCGTCGAAACTGCGCGCTTCCCAGGCGCCGAAGTTGATCTCCCGCAGCCCGGCCTCGTTGGGCAACCGCGCGCGGTCCCGCTGGAGGCGGTCGGCGGTGGTGATGGCGCGGGTGAGATCCGAAGAGATCACCGTGGCCTCCGCCGGCAGGAAGTCCGCCAGCCGGTCCAGCCGGTCGGTGTCGGAGAGGTCGGCGGGGACGTCCGTCCAGCCGTTCATGTCGCGCCGTCCCGTCGGGCCGTGGCGCACCCACCACCACCTTACCATGTGGCGGTTTCCGGAAGCGTTCCCTTAAGCACGAGCGGCAGCCCGGCCATCACCGCGACCACCCGGTCGGCACGCTCCGCGATCTGCCGATTGAGCCGGCCCTGCAGGTCCCGGAACCGGCGCGACAGGGCGTTGTCCGGCACGATCCCCAAGCCGACCTCGTTCGAGACGACGACTACGGGCACATTGCAGGTGTCGAGCGCGTCGAGCAGCGCCGGGATCTCCTCCTCCAGCGGCGCATCCGCAAGCAGACGGTTGCTCAGCCACATGGTGACGCAGTCGAGCAGGGCGACATGGCCGTCAGGCAGGCTGGAGAGCGCCTCGGTCAGCATCTGCGGCGCTTCGATTGTCTGCCAGCCGCCGCCGCGATCGCTGCGGTGCCGGGCGATCTTGGCTTCCATCTCCGGATCGAAGGCCTGCGCGGTGGCGACATAGACCTTCGGCAGCCCGGTGGTTCCCACCAGCCGCTCGGCCCAGTCCGACTTGCCGGAGCTCGCGCCCCCCAGAACCAGGGTCAGTCCCGTCATCTCCGGCCGCTCCGTTTTATTTTGATCCGACTTCCGACGCCTTCCGTAACAGAACACAAGAGAGATGAGAACGCCTGCGAAGCATGACGGAGGGGAGACCATGCCACTCGATCAAACCCGTGATATGACGTTGTCCCGCCGCGCGATGTCGGCGGAACTTCTGGACGCCGAGACCGAACTGGATCTCGCTCGCGCATGGCGGGACAGGCGAGACACCGAGGCACTTCACCGTCTGGTCACTGCCTACATGAGGCTGGCGATCTCCATGGCCTCCAAGTATCGCCGCTACGGCGCACCCATGAACGACCTCATCCAGGAAGCTGCGCTTGGTCTCATGAAGGCTGCCGACAAGTTCGACCCGGACAGGGGCGTTCGATTCTCGACCTACGCGGTCTGGTGGATCAAAGCCTCGATCCAGGATCACGTGCTGCGGAACTGGTCGCTGGTGCGGACCGGTTCCACCTCCAGCCAGAAAGCGCTTTTCTTCAACCTGCGCCGGGTTCAGGCTCGGCTCGAGCGCGAGGCGGAGGCAGAGGGCGCGCCTCTCGACGGCCACCAGCTCCGTCAGCAGATCGCCACGGAGATCGGTGTGCCGCTGAAGGACGTCGAGATGATGCAGGGCCGGCTGTCGGGAGGTGATTTCTCGCTAAACGCCACGCAATCCTCGGATGACGAGGGGCGGGAGTGGGTCGAGACCCTTGAAGACGACGGGCCGTGCGCCGCAGACCTTGTCGAAGTCGATCGCGATCAGGAAACGCTGCGCGGGTGGCTCCAGGCCGCGTTGCAGGATCTTCCGGAACGCGAGCGGTTCATCGTGATCGAGCGCAAGCTCCGGGACGAGCCGCGTACGCTGGAGTCGCTCGGTGTCGAGCTTGGGCTTTCCAAGGAGCGTGTCCGCCAGCTGGAGGCCGCGGCCTTCGCAAAGATGCGCAAGACGCTAGAGGGCAACAGCCCGGAGGTGTATCAGTTGCTGGCATGAAGCTGTCGCTGACCCCCTTGTGTTTCACCCTGCTCGCCGGTCAGGCCTTGGCTGGAGACGTCGGGAGCGTAGAGGTGTTCGATCCTGCCGACGCCCCGGTGGTGATCCTAGGCGAGGTGCACGACAACCCTGCGCATCACGCCAATCAGGCTGAGGTGGTCGGGTCAATCCAGCCCGCAGCGCTCGTGTTCGAGATGTTCACCCCTGAACAAGCCGAGACTGCCAACGACATGGCGCGCGAGGATGGCGCGGCGTTGGCCGAGGCCTTGGCCTGGTCGGAGACGGGCTGGCCCGATTTCTCACTCTACCATCCGATCCTGCTGGCGGCCCCGGAGGCGCGCATCTATGGCGCAGCGGTGGCGCGGGAAGACCTGATGGAGGCCATGGGCAGCAGCGCCGCAGAGGTCTTTGGCGACGAGGCCGAGCGCTATGGGCTCGGTCCGTTGCCCGAAGCGGAGCAGGCCGAACGCGAGGCGATGCAGATGGAGGCTCATTGCAACGCCCTCCCCGAGGAGATGCTCGGCGGAATGGTCGAGGCACAGCGCCTGCGCGACGCACGGTTCAGCGAGACGACGCTGGTGGCACTGGAGGAAACCGGCGGACCGGTGGCCGTGATCACCGGCAATGGCCATGCCCGGCGGGACTGGGGCATGCCGGCCTACCTTGCCGCCGCCGCGCCGGGACTGCGTGTCGTGACACTCGGCCAGTTCGAGGCGCCGTTCGACGCGGCATCGGGCGAGGTTCCGCATGATGCCTGGCTGGTGACCGAGCCGGCGGAGCGCGAGGACCCTTGCGCGGTGTTCCGCAAGGGGTGAGCCGGCCGCCGCTGCTTGCCAGCCCCGCTGGCGCCCCCTAAACCGTTGGTCAGGAAAGCTGGGGAAGGCGGGACATGAGCACGCAGAGGCGCATCCTTCTGATCATCGGTGGCGGTATCGCGGCCTTCAAGTCGCTCGATCTCATCCGCCGCCTGCGCGACCGCGGCTTTGCCGTGACCCCGGTGCTGACCCCCGCGGCGGAACAGTTCGTGACCCCGCTCAGCGCCTCGGCGCTCGCCGCCGAGAAGATCTACCGCGATCTCTTCGACCTGACAGACGAGGCGGAAATGGGCCATATCGAGCTCAGCCGCTCGGCGGACCTGATCGTCGTGGCCCCGGCAACGGCGGACCTGATGGCCAAGATGGCCCATGGGCACGCCAACGATCTGGCCTCGACGCTGCTGCTGGCGACCGACACGCCGGTTCTGATCGCGCCTGCGATGAACGTGCGGATGTGGGAGCATCCGGCGACGCGCCGCAACCTCGCCACGCTGCTGGCCGACGGGGTCCGGACGATCGGGCCCGACGAAGGGGCGATGGCCTGCGGGGAATTCGGCTTCGGCCGGATGGCCGAGGTGCCAGACATCGTGGCGGCGGTGGAGGCGGCTCTCGCCGACGGGCCGCTTGCCGGGCGCCATGTGGTTGTCACCTCGGGGCCGACCCACGAGCCGATCGATCCCGTGCGCTACATCGCCAACCGCTCCTCGGGCGCGCAGGGAACGGCAATTGCCGCGGCACTCGTCGCGCTCGGTGCACGTGTGAGTTTCGTCACCGGACCGGCAAGCGTGCCTCCGCCGCCCGGGGTCGAGGTCGTCTCGGTGGAGACCGCCCGGCAGATGCGCGATGCGGTGATGGCGGCGCTTCCGGCCGATGCCGGCGTCTTTGCCGCTGCGGTGGCGGACTGGCGTGTGGCCAATGCCGCGGATCGCAAGATGAAGAAGGACGGCAGCGGCACGCCGCCGGCGCTCGAGTTCGCCGAGAACCCCGACATCCTTGCCGAGATCTCCGGCCTGACGGAGGGCCGGCCCGCCCTCGTCGTAGGCTTCGCCGCCGAGACGGATAACGTGGTGGCCCATGCCACCGCCAAGCGCGCGCGCAAGGGCTGCGACTGGATCCTCGCCAACGACGTGTCGGAGGGCACCGGGATCATGGGCGGCAGCGAGAATGAGGTCACGCTGATCTCCGACGCGGGGGCGGAGACCTGGCCACGCATGGGCAAGGACGCCGTCGCCCGGCAACTGGCACAGCGGATCGCGGAGGCGCTGGCGTGAGCGTGCTCGTCAAGCTGCTGCGCGAGGACTGGGCCGACCCGGAGGTCGCCTTGCCGAGCTACGAGACCGCCGGGGCCGCAGGTGCGGATATCCGCGCCAACTTCCCGCCGGAGGATCGCGCCGAGGGGATCGAACTGGCCCCGATGGAACGCCGGATCATTCCCAGCGGCCTGCGACTTGAGATCCCGCCCGGTTACGAGGTGCAGATCCGCCCGCGATCCGGCCTCGCCCTGAAACACGGGATCAGCCTGCCCAACACGCCGGGCACCATCGACAGCGACTACCGCGGCCCGCTCGGCATCCTGCTGGTGAACCTCGGGGCCGAGCCGCACCGGATCCGGCATGGCGAGCGCGTGGCGCAGATAATCGTGGCACCGGTCGTGCAGGCCAGTTTTGAGATTGCAGAAGCCCTCGGTGACAGCGCCCGCGGTGCGGGCGGCTTTGGCTCCACAGGGCGCGGCTGATGATTCTGGTTCTTGTCCTCGCCGCGATCATCTGGGGGATCGGCGCCGTGATGTCGGCGCCGCGTCGCCTGCGCTGGACGATGATCGGGGTGCTATATCTGGGCGTGCTGGCGGAGCAGCTCCTGCTGCCGGCCGGCCATCCGCTGCGCATGGCGACCGGCGAGTCGCCAGCCCCATGGCTCCTCTTCGGCGGCTTCGCGGCGCTGGCCTGGGGCTATTCCCGGGGCGTGCGCTGGCTGCGGCGGCGGGCGCAGCCGGAAGCGGCGGACGATGCGCCGCAATCGGGCAAGACCTTCCAGACCGACGAACTCGACCGCTACGCCCGCCACATCATGCTGCGCGAGATCGGCGGGCCGGGGCAGAAGAAGCTGCGCGAGGCCCGGGTTCTGGTGATCGGGGCAGGCGGGCTCGGCTCGCCGGCGCTGCTCTACCTCGCGGCAGCCGGGGTTGGCACCATCGGAGTGATCGACGACGACGAGGTCGATGTCTCGAACCTGCAGCGCCAGATCGCGCATCGCGACGAGGATCTGGGCACGCCCAAGGTGCTGTCCGCGGCGCGGGCGATGTCGGCGCGCAACCCGTTCACGACGATCAAGCCCTACCATCGTCGGCTGACCGAGGAGATCGCCGCCGATCTCTTTGCCGAGTATGACCTCGTCCTCGACGGCACAGACAATTTTGACACCCGCTACCTCGCGAACCGCACCGCCGCAGCTGCAGGCATCCCGCTGATCTCCGGCGCGCTCAGCCAGTGGGAGGGGCAGATCTCCGTCTTCGACCCGGCACGCGGAACGCCCTGTTACCAATGCATCTTTCCCGAAGCGCCGGCACCGGGCCTTGCCCCGACCTGTGCCGAGGCCGGCGTTCTCGGACCCTTGCCTGGCGTGGTAGGCGCGATGATGGCAGCGGAAGCCGTCAAGCTGCTTTCGGGGGCCGGTGAGCCGCTGCGCGGGCGGATGCTGATCTACGACGCCCTTTACGGCGAAACCCGGCAGATATCGCTGAAACCGCGTGCCGATTGCCCGGTTTGCGGCGGCTGAGCCGTCGCCGTCTGGACAGTGGCGCAAGCTGCGCCATACTCGTCCCGCAACAACAGGGAGGCAGTAATGCCCTTCACCAGATCCGTCGCGGCGCTGGCCGCTTTGCTCTCGCTCGGCGCCGTGCCGAGCCTCGCCGAGACCCCCGATCTCGGGGGGCGTGAGGTGGTTGTCGTCACTGAGAATGCCTATCCGCCGCTGCAATTCGTCGACCCGGCGTCCGGAGACGCGATCGGGTGGGAATACGAGGCGATGGCCGAGATCGCCGAGCGGCTGAACATCACAGTGACCTACGAGAACATCTCCTGGGACGCGATGATCCCGGCCGTGTCCGAAGCGCAGTACGACATGGGTATGACCGGCATCACCATCCGCGAGGACCGGGCCGAGAAGGTAGACTTTTCCGCTCCCTACCTGCGCTCCGAGATGATGATGATCGTGGCCGGCGACGAGGACCGCTTCTCAGATCACACCGAGTTCGCCGCCAACGAGGATCTCCTGATCGGCGCCCAGCCGGGCACCACGCCCTTCTACGTCGGGATCTACGACGTTCTGGATGGCGACGAGCAGAACCCGCGCATGAAGCTCTTCGAGACCTTCGGCGCCGCGATCCAGGCGCTGCGCACCGGCGACATCGACCTCGCGCTTTCGGATTCCACCGCCGCGCAGGGCTATGTCAGCGCCTCCGAGGGCAAGCTCAAGATTATCGGCGAGCCGCTTGGCACCGAGGATTTCGGCTTCATTTTCCCCAAGGGCTCCGACCTCGTGGAGCCGATCAACGCCGCCATCGCCGAGATGAAAGAAGACGGCACGCTCGACGCGTTGAACAAGAAGTGGTTCCTCGACTACAAGTTGGGCGGCTGACCGCGATGAGGGCATCGCGGACCTGAATGCGAAAGGCCGCGATGCTTCCACCCCCAAAGGACGACGGCAAGGAATTCCCCTGGTGGCTGGTGGTCGCCGGGGGCATAGCCGCGTTCTTTCTCTGGCGCATTGCGACGGACGATCTCTACAGCCAGGTCCTGTCCACCCTGTCGCGCGGTATCTGGCTCACGATCTTCGTCACGGTGGTCGCCTTTTCCGCCGCCAGCGTGATCGGGCTTCTGCTGGCGGTGGCCTCGCTCTCCCGCAACACCCTGCTGCGCCAATGCGCCCGCTTCTACGTGGAGATCGTGCGCGGGCTGCCCATCCTGGTGCTGCTGCTCTACGTGGCCTTCGTGATCGCGCCGGCGCTGGTGGCCGCGGTCAACTGGGGGCTCGAGGGGCTTGGCATGGAGCCGATCCGCACCCGTGATTTCCCGCTGCTGTGGCGCGCGATCATGGCGCTGACGATCGGCTATTCCGCCTTCATCTCCGAGGTCTTTCGCGCCGGTCTCATGTCGGTCGACGAGGGGCAGGTCGAGGCGGCGAAGGCGCTCGGCCTCAACGGCTGGCAGCGGTTCCGGCTGATCGTCTTCCCGCAGGCGATGCGCACAATCCTGCCGCCGCTGGGCAACGATTTCATCGCCATGATCAAGGACAGCTCGCTCGTTTCCGTCCTTGGCGTGATGGACATCACCCAGCTCGGCAAGGTCACCGCGGCCGGAAATTTCCGGTATTTCGAGACCTACAACGTGGTCGCGCTGCTCTACCTGCTGATGACGGTGTCGCTGTCGCTGATCCTTCGTCGGCTGGAACAGCGCCTGCGCCGACGGCCGGGATAGGCCTCACCCCCTGCTGCGCGTTTTGAGGCGCGCCCCGTTCGCGCTATACTTCCAGCCACGTGCGATATGGGGAGGACATACCATGCGTGGACTATTTCTTGCCGTCATGCTCGCGGCGGCGCCGGCCATCGCCCAGGACACACCGTCGCCGGAGGGGGCGCGGGTCTTTTTCGCCAATGTCGAGGACGGGGCGACCGTGAGTTCGCCCGTGACCATCGCCTTCGGGCTGGAGGGAATGGAGGTTGCGCCGGCCGGCACGGACGCGCCCAACACCGGGCACCACCACATCCTCGTCGACCGCCCGCCGCTTGGCGAGGGACCGGATGGGGCCGACGAACTCACCGCGGGCCTGCCGGCTGATGACAACCACATCCACTTCGGCGGCGGTCAGACCGAGGTCACCCTTGAGCTGGCGCCGGGCGCGCATACCCTGCAACTGGTCCTGGGAGACCAGAACCATGTGCCGCATGACCCGCCGGTGGTGTCGGAGGTGATCACGATCACGGTCGAGTAGCTCTGGCAACCGGGGGCGGCGCGCACTAGGTTCCGCGTGACCCATCAGACCGGAGCCGAGACGTGACCAACCCGCTGCTTGCCGAACGCACCGCCCCCTTCGACCTCCCGGATTTCCCGGCGATCTCCGACGAGGATTTCGCGCCGGCCTTCGAGCAGGCTCTGACCGCGGCGCGCGCCGAGATCGACGCCATCGCCGATTGCCTCGAGCCGCCCAGCTTCGGCAACACGATCGAGGCGCTTGAATTGGCCGGCAAGGAGCTGAGCGACGTCCTGTCGGTCTTCTACACGCTCGCATCCGTGGATTCGAACCCGGCCCGCGAGGCGCTGCAACGCGATTTCTCGCCCAGGCTGGCCGAGTATTCCACCGATGTCTCCCTTAACAAGTCGCTCTTTGCCCGGGTCGATGCGCTCTGGCAGCAGCGCGACACGCTCGATCTGACGCCGGAGCAGCAGCGGGTGCTCTACCTCAGCCACCGCGGCTTCCTGCGCGCCGGTGCGGCGCTGGACGAGGCGGGCCGGGCGCGGCTGCGCGAGATCAACACCCGGCTGGCTCAGCTTGGCACCAGCTTCGGGCAGAACCTTCTCGCCGACGAGCGCGACTGGTTCATGGAACTTGACGAGGCCGCGCTCGAAGGGCTGCCGGGGTTCGTCGTGGACGCCGCCCGCGCGGCAGGCGAGGAGAAGGGGGCGAACGGCCCGGTGCTGACGCTCTCGCGCTCGCTGATCGTTCCTTTCCTGCAATTTTCGCCCCGCCGCGACCTGCGCGAACGCGCCTACGAGGCCTGGTGCGCCCGCGGTGCGAACGGAGGCGAGACCGACAATCACGCCATTGCCGCCGAGATGCTGCGCCTGCGGGCGGAGCAGGCGGAGCTGCTCGGCTACGACTCCTACGCTGCCTACAAGCTGGAGACCGAGATGGCCCGCACGCCGGAGCGCGTGCGCGAGCTTCTGATGGCGGTCTGGGAGCCCGCCAAGGCGCGCGCCGATGCCGATGCCGCCTGGCTGGAGCGGATGCTGGTTGCGGACAACGGCGCGATGCCCCTCAGCCCGTGGGACTGGCGCTACTATGCCGAGAAGCGTCGCAAGGCCGAGCATGACCTCGACGAGGCAGAGCTCAAGCCGTACCTGCAGCTCGACCGGATGATCGAGGCCGCCTTCGCCTGCGCCAACCGGCTGTTCGGACTGGAGTTTGCGCGGCTGGACCTGCCGCTGCACCACAACGACGCCCGCGCCTGGGAGGTCACCCGCGACGGCGAGCACCTGGCGGTCTTCATCGGCGACTACTTCGCCCGGTCCGGCAAGCGCTCGGGCGCGTGGTGCTCCGCCCTGCGCAGCCAGCAGAAGCTCGCCGGCGACATCCGCCCGCAAGTCATCAACGTCTGCAACTTCGCCAAACCGTCGGGCGGCGCGCCCGCGCTGCTCTCCTACGACGATGCGCGGACGCTCTTCCACGAGTTCGGCCACGCCCTGCACCAGATGTTGAGCGACGTGACCTACGAGAGTATCTCCGGCACATCGGTTCCGCGCGACTTCGTCGAACTGCCCAGCCAGCTCTACGAACACTGGCTGGAAGTGCCCGAGGTGCTGGCGGAATTCGCCACCCACGCCGAGACCTGCGAGCCGATGCCGCAGGAGATGCTGGAGCGGGTGCTGGCCGCCGCGACCTTCGACATGGGATTCCAGACCGTGGAGTTCATCGCCTCGGCCATCGTCGATCTGGAATTCCATACCGGTTCCGCGCCTTCCGACCCGATGCAGAAGCAGGCGGAGGTGCTGGAAGGCATCGGCATGCCTCGGGCGATCCGAATGCGCCACGCGACGCCGCATTTCGCGCACGTCTTCTCCGGCGGTTACTACGCCTCGGCCTATTACAGCTACATGTGGTCGGAGGTGATGGACGCCGACGCCTTCGCCGCTTTCGAGGAAGCCGGCAGCCCGTTCGACCCCGCGGTGGCGGCGTCCCTGCTCGAAAACGTGCTGTCCGCCGGCGGCTCGCAGGAGCCCGATGTGCTCTACACCGCCTTCCGCGGGCGTCTGCCGGGGGTGGAGGCGCTGCTCAAGGGCCGGGGGCTCGACACCGCCGCCTGACATTTCGCGCGCCGCGCCCCGCGGCGCGCGTCATTCCCGGATCTCGTCGGCCGAAACTCCCCAGAGCGCCGATTTCTGCGTCCAGCCGCGGGAGCCTCCGGCCGTAATCCGGCACCAGTTCAGCGTGCATTCCCCGAGCCGGGCGACGACACCCGCCTGGACCTTGGCCAGCACCTCGGCATCCTCGGACGGTCGCGCGTGCAGTGCCGCCATGTCCTTCTCCACCAGAACGGTGCGGACGCCCGAGAGCAGCGAATAATGCATCCAGCCGCCCGCGCCGTCGCGATCCTGCACCCGCCGCCAGTGGCCGTATTCGGCGGTGATCTGCAGCGGCATGGCGCGGCGCTTGTAGACCCAGTCTATCCGATGGCTCAGCGACGGGCCGCGACGGGCATTGCCCTCCGTCGACTTCAGCGAGACAAAGCGGGGTAGGGGCAGGTTGGTCACCGTCCCGCGCGTGCCCTGCGAATCCTGTTCCTGCGCCAGGGCCGGTGGCAACGAGATCGCCATTCCGAGCAGAATCGCCGCAATAGCGGTGAAAACCCCGCGGAATCGGGATCTGGTTGCCTGTCGTCCCATGTCTTTTTGTCGCTCGTTTCTGGGGGGCGCTTGTCGCGCGCCGTTTTGCTCGCCAATGTGCCAGCGACGTGGATTGCTGGAAAGATGTGAGGAGGGTCAGTATGCCGAAGGAACGCCTGAGTGTTGTCGTCACGCGACGGTTGCCGGACGTGGTCGAGGCTCGGCTGACCGAGCTGTTCGATACCGAGTTGCGCACCGATGACACGCCGATGTCCCGCGACGAGCTGATCGAGGCGATGACGCGGGCCGACGTGCTCGTGCCGACGATCACCGACCAGATCGATGCGGCGATGCTGGCGCATGCGGGCGAACGGGTGAAGCTGATCGCGAACTACGGTGCCGGGGTCGACAACATCGACGTCTCGACCGCCCGCCAGCGCGGGATCCTCGTGAGCAACACGCCCGGCGTGACCACCGAGGACACCGCCGACATGGCGATGGCACTGATTCTAGGCGTCACGCGGCGCATCCCGGAGGGGCTCGCGGTGATGCAGGCTGGCCGCTGGGAAGGCTGGGCGCCGACCGCCTTCCTCGGTGGGCGGGTCGGAGGCCGCAGGCTCGGCATCCTCGGAATGGGCCGGATTGGCCAGGCTGTCGCCCGCCGTGCCAACGCCTTCGGAATGCAGGTTCATTACCACAACCGCCGGCGCCTGCGTCCGCAGGTCGAGGAGGAACTGCATGCGACCTACTGGGAAAGCCTGGACCAGATGGTCAGCCGGATGGACGTGATCTCCATCAACTGCCCGCACACGCCCTCCACCTTTCACCTGATGAACGCACGCCGCCTGAAGCTGATGAAGCCCTCCGCGGTGCTGGTGAATACCTCCCGCGGCGAAGTGGTGGACGAGAACGCGCTCACCCGGATGCTGCGGGCGGGCGAGATCGCCGGGGCGGGGCTCGACGTCTACGAGCACGGAACGGACATCAACCCGCGCCTGCGCGACCTCGAGAACGTGGTGCTGCTGCCCCAGATGGGCTCGGCCACGGTCGAGGGGCGGATCGAGATGGGCGAGAAGGTGATCATCAACATCAAGACCTTCGACGACGGCCACCGCCCGCCGGATCTGGTTGTGCCGTCGATGCTCTGATCCGGCGACGCGCCCGGATGAGCTGCCGGGATCTGGGTATTTGAGCCAAGAAGAATGGGTGCGATCTCAGCATCTTCTTGGCAAAAATACCCCGATTCTGTCCTGGCCAGATTTGCGCGGTCACGGTCTTGGCGGGCGGCTCACATCTCCAGCCCGGCCTCCTTCATCAGGCGCGCGGCTTCCTCGGCGACGAGCCGCTCCTGTCCCGCGCCGGCGACGGGCACCTTGCCCACTTCGAGCAGCAGCGGCGCGGCGAGCGGGGTGATCCGGTCCAGGCGCATGTGGTCGATGCGGTCGCCGACCCGGTCGATCATCTCTTCGATCCGGCCGAAATCGACTAGGCCGCGCATCGCCTCCTCCCGCGTGATCTGCATCAGCAGGTGGTCCGGGTCGTATTTCAGCAATGTGTCGTAGAGGATGTCCGAGGAGAAGGTCGCCTGCCGCCCGGACTTGCGCGCCGAGGGGGTATTGCGTTCGATCAGTCCAGCGATGGTGGCGCTGGTGCGGAAGGTGCGTTTCATGACCGCGTTGCCCGCCAGCCAGGTTTCCAGCCCGTCGAGCAGGGTGTTGCGGGCGAAGAGCGGCGCCGGGTCCTGCAGCGGCTCCAGCCCCCAGATCAGCGTGGCGTAGTCAGTGGCGACGAAGCCCAGCGGTTGCAGGCCCTGATCCTCCATCCGGCGGGTCAGAAGCAGGCCGAGGGTCTGTTGCGCGTTGCGCCCGGCGAAGCCGTAGATGCAGCTGTGCGCCTTGCCGTCATGCGGGAAACTCTCCACCAACAGCCGGTCGCGCTCCGGCAGGCGGGAAACGTCGCGCTGAAGCTGCAGCCATTCGCGGGTATGCGCGGGCAGGTCCGGCCAGTCGCCCTGGCGGAACATGGCGAGGATCCGGTCCATCAGGCGCATCGAGCTGGCGAACTTGGTGCCGCCGAAGACCGCCACCTTGGGCTTCTGCGCGGCGTGATGGGAGACCTCGACGGTCATCTCCCTCAGCCCCTCGTAGCGCACGATCCGTCCGCCGATCAGAAAGGTGTCGCCGGGGGTGAGCGAGGCCGCGAAGGCCTCCTCGACCTCGCCCAGGGGCTGGCCGCCGCGGCCGCGCAGGCGGACCTTGAGCGTGTCGGTGTCCTGGATCGTGCCGATATTCATGCGGATCCGCTGGGTGCTGCGTGGGTCGCGGAGCTGCCACAGGCAATCCGGGCGCTGTTGCAGGCGCTGCCAACGGTCGTAGGCGCGCAGCGCGTAGCCTCCGGTGGCGCAGAACTCGAGGCAGGCATCGAACTCGGAGCGGGTCAGGTCTGCGTAGGCGCCGGCTGTCGTCATCTCGTCGTACAGTGCATCCGCGGAAAAGGGAGCGGCGCAGGCGGCGATCAGGATGTGCTGGCAGAGCACGTCGCGCGGGCCGCGGCCGCGAGGGGCGCCGTCGAGGTCATGCTCGCGCACGGCATCGAGCGCGGCCTGGCATTCGACGATCTCGAACCGGTTCGCGGGCACCAGCAGCGCCTTGGAAGGGGCATTGTAGCGGTGGTTGGCGCGGCCGATCCGCTGGACCAGGCGTTTGACGTTTTTGGGCGCGCCGACCTGGATCACGAGGTCCACGTCACCCCAGTCGATCCCGAGGTCGAGCGAGCCGGTGCAGACGATGGCGCGAAGCTCTCCCGCGACCATCGCCGCCTCCACCCGCTCGCGCTGTTCGCGGGAAAGCGAGCCGTGATGGATGCCGATCGGCAGCCCCTCCTCGTTGGCCAGCCACAGGTGGTGAAAGAAGATCTCGGCCTGCGCCCGGGTGTTGTGAAAGATCAGCGTGGTGCGATGGCGGTGCACCTCTTCGAGCACGGCCTGAATCGCATAGCGCGCGCCGCCACCGGCCCAGGGCGGCGGCGTCTCGGTGTGCAGCATCGCGATGTCGGGGGCGGGGCCGGGGTCGGCATGGAGGATTTCCACGGGATCGGGGTGGCGCGCCATGAGGCGGCCAATCGCCTGCGGGTCATCGACCGTGGCCGAAAGCCCGACACGTCGCAGGCCCGGCGCGATTTTTGACAGCCGCGCCAGCGACAGCATCAGCTGGTCGCCACGCTTGGATTCCGCCAGCGCGTGGATCTCGTCGAGGACCACCCGGGAGAGGCCGGCGAACATCCTCGGCGCGTCCTCGTAGGAGGTCAGCAGCGCGAGGGATTCCGGCGTGGTCAGCAGGATGTGCGGCGGGTCGGCACGCTGGCGTTTCTTGCGGGTGGCGGAGGTGTCGCCGGTGCGGTCCTCGATCCGGATCGGCAGGCCCATCTCCGACACCGGCGTCGCGAGGTTGCGCTTGATGTCGGCCGCGAGCGCCTTGAGCGGCGAGACATAGAGCGTGTGCAGCCCTTCGTGGCCACCGTCGGAGAGCTCGGCGAGGGTCGGCAGGAAACCGGCCAGCGTCTTGCCACCACCGGTCGGCGCGACGAGCAGCAGGGCGGGCGCCGCGGCCCGTTCCAGCATGGCCTGCTGATGCGGGTGGATGCTCCAGCCGCGGGCATCGAACCATTTCTGAAAGACCGGGGGCAGGGGGTGTTCCATGCGCCCAATCTAGGGGGCATGCGCCGCCGCTGCCACCAGATGCAGGCATTTTACAACGGGGGAATCCGCAGCATCCCGGGAATGCCGCGGAAAGGGTCAGTGTTCGATGTGCTCCTGCTTCACGAACATGTTCTCCCAGGCGCGGTCGATCAGCTCCGGCGACATCTGCCGCGGGATGCCTTCGAACTCGCAGGTGGCGATCATCTGGTCGATCAGGAAGATCGGCTGATAGTTCGCATAGATGTTGTCGATCGTGGGATACTTGTTCTTGAGCAGGTGGATCAGCGCGTCCTGATCCAGCGGCATCTTCCGCTTCTTGGCCACCATGGCGAAGATCTTGAGGAAGTCTTCCTGGTTTGGCCCGTCGATCTTGATCTTGAAGAAGATCCGGCGAAGGGCCGCCTTGTCGAAGATCTCGTTGGGATGGAAGTTGGTGGAGAAGATCACCAGCGTGTCGAAAGGAACCTCGAACTTCTCGCCCGATTGCAGGGCAAGAATATCGCGACTTTCTTCGAGCGGAACGATCCAGCGGTTGACCAGCGCCTGTGGCGGCTCGGCCTGACGGCCAAGGTCGTCCACGATGAAGATGCCGCCGGTGGACTTGAGCTGCAGCGGCGCCTGGTAGGTGCGCGCGGTCGGGTTGTAGACCAGGTCGAGCATGGAGAGCGAGAGTTCACCGCCCGTCACAACGGTCGGGCGCTCGCATTTCACGTAACGCGTATCGAAGCGGTTGGAGCTCCGGCGCAGCGAATTCGGATCGTCGAGCTGCTCTTCGGCCGCAGAGTGGACGATCGGGTCGTAGACGGTGATCACCTGGCCCGCGTATTCGATGGCGCGGGGGATGTAGATCTTGTCGCCCATCGCGTCGCGGATGCCGTTGGAGATGGTCGATTTACCGTTGCCCGGCGGGCCATACATCAGGATCGAGCGGCCGGCGGAGACCGCGGGGCCGAGCTGGTCGAGCAGGTTGCTGGGCAGCACGAGGTGGCCCATCGCGCCGGTCAGCTGCTCCCGGGTGATCTGGATGTTGCGGATCGACTGGCGCTTGACCTGTTCAGAGTAGACCTCGAGCGGAACCGGCATCGCCCCGTAGTATTCGGACTGCGCCAGCGCATCGAGCGCGCGGGCCTTGCCCGCATCGGTGAGCTGATATCCCATCTCGTTGCCGGAGTTCGCGAGCAGCGTGCCGGTCGCCTCGATCAGGTTCTGATCGCGCGCCAGGTCCACGAGCTCCTGCGCCACCGGAACCGGCAGGCAGACAGCCCGCGCCAGGTCGCTCACCTGTTCCGTGTTCTTGCGGAACATCGTCTTGAGAATGATGTCCCGCATCATCACGAGAGGAAGCTTCATCTCCTCGAGGCGCCTGGGCGCGGGAGGAGCGATTACGTTTCCAACATCCATATTCATGACTTCACCAGCCCATTTGCCTCATGCATTTTTGCCGTTTTCGCCCGGAATTCGACATTAACGCCTGCCATTGCACAGACAGCCTGAAACATGCCGTGGTATTGTGGCCAAAAAAGGGAAAGAGAGCAGTGATGCAGAGACAGGGTGCAGCCGTTTTTGCGGGGGTTCTGATTGTCGCCTGGGCGGTTCTGAGTGTCGTGCTCCTCGCCAAGGGAGGGCTCTATATCGCCAAGCACGAAGGCGACACGATGCATCTGATCGACATCGTGTTGCGGCAGGCCGACGGGGAATGGCCGCACCTGGATTTCATGACGCCGATCGGCCTGCTCGCGACCGCGCCCATCGCCGCGCTGGTCGGTTTGGGCTGGGGCGTCGGCATGGCGATGCTGGGCGCGCAGGTGCTTGTCGCGGGGCTGTTTCTTCTGCCGATCTGGTGGGTTGGTGCCTCGCGGCTGCAGACCGGCTGGGCTTTCGTGTTCGGCGCGATCTGCCTTGGGCTTTCGCTGGCGCTGGTGCATGGCGAACCGCAGCCGTCGCTCTCGGTCTCGATGCATTACAACCGCTGGGCATGGGCGCTGGCCTTCATGGCGATAGCCACGGCGATCCTGCCGCCGGTGAACCGCCAGTCCTCCGTTGCCGACGGGCTCGTGATGGGGTTGAGCGTCGCGGCGCTGGCGCTGATCAAGGTCACCTATGTCGCGGCCTTCCTGCCGGCCATCGTAGTCGCGCTGCTGCTTCGGCGTGACTGGACGGCGCTCGGGGTTGCCGTCGCCGCGGGTCTTGGCGTGGTCGCTGCGGTAACGCTCGCGGCAGGTCCGGCCTTCTGGGGTGCCTATCTGGGCGATCTGCTGACGGTGACCGGGTCTGAAACACGGCCGCATCCGGGTCACGAGTTCAACGGCGTGATTGCTGCGCCGGCCTATCTTGGTGGGTCCATTGCGGCGCTGGCCTCGGTTGTCCTGCTGCGACAGGCGGGACGGCACGATGCCGGGCTGGTGCTGCTTCTGCTGGTGCCCGGTTTCTTCTATGTCACCTACCAGAACTTCGGCAACGACCCGCAATGGCTCTACCTTCTGGGCGTGCTGCTCTTTGCCCTGCGCCCGGAACCCGGCACCCGCAACGGTTTCGGCTGGGAGATGCGCCAGGCGCTGGCGCTGGCGGGCTGCGCCGTGTTCATGCTGGGCCTGCCGTCGGCCTTGAACCTCGGATTCAGCCCGTTCCGCCACTTCTTCGCGAACGCCGAGAATTACCAGCCTATGTTTCCGCGCAGCGAGAAGCAGGACGACATCTTTGTCCTGACGTCCCGCAATGCCAAACCGACCGGAACGGTGGAACGGCCGGTGATCGGCCTCGATCTGCCAGAGCCCGAGGAAACCGTTCCGCCCGCGATCCTGTTGGGCGAGACCTTGCCGGAATGCGAGTTGGCGGGCGGCACGATCACCATCTACGATGGGATGGCCCGCGATATCGAGGCCGCAGGCTTTGCCGGCGCGTCTCTTTACGGGGCCGACCTGCTCACGAGCTACTGGCTGTTCGGGGACTTTCCGCGTCTCCAAGGTGGCGCGCCCTGGCGCTACGACGGCCTGCCGGGGATCGAGCACGCGAGCCACATCGTGGTGCCGCTCTGCCCTCTGGACCGCCGTTCCCGGACGAGCACCCTCGATGCTCTGGATGCGGCAGGCTACGGGCTGGTGGAGCGCTACCGCACCGAAGGCTACATCCTGCTGGAGCTTCAGGCGCCGTAGAGCGCACCGAGCGCAAGATAGAGGATAAGCAGCGCGCCAAGCGCAAGGCCCATCGGAAAGTCCTTCTTTCGCTGCCAGCTCTCCCAGTCGGGCACTGCGCCGCGGATAGCGGGAATCCTTCGCGCCGCCCTGTGGCAGACAAAGGATGCAAGCAGGACCGCGGCAAAGAGGTAGCAAAGGGTTCCGACATCGCCGAGCGCGACGAAGGGGGCCATGGCAGCGGCGAACTTGGCGTCGCCAGCCCCCAGCAACCCGCCCATGTTCATCACGAAGCCGATAATCAGAACCACCACGAGGTGCAGCCATTGCCAGAGATAGAGATCGAACGGCAGCGCCAGCGGTCCGATCACCGCGTAGATCCCCACCAAAGTCATCACCGACTTGTTGGGGATCTTCATGAAGGCCATGTCGTTCCACGCCGCCCAGAGGCCGACGGGAATGGCGAAGGGCAGGAACCAGAGCGCGGCGCTGGCCGGGATCTCAAGGGTCATGGAACGCCTAGTTCGTGGCGTCGAGTGCGTTCAGGCTGTGAACGGCGGCGTCGAAATGCTGCGGATGGGTATCGATCGCGTCCTGCAGCAGCGAACGTCCCATCGTGACGTCGCCCTGTTTGATAGCGGTCAGGGCCATCGTGTGCAGCAGTTGGGCACGTTCTACCTGTGTCATCTCGACGATCGGCATCTGGTAGTTGCGCTGCGCACCGCGTGCGAGAACCAGGTTGTTCTTGGCGGTGAACAGCTTCGGGTCATACTGGATCGCCTCGCCGAAAAGCCGCTCCGCTTCGCGGTATTCGCCGCGGGTCAGCTTGGAATAGCCCCAGTTGTTCAGCGTGCTGGAGGGCCGCGTGGTCAGACCGACCGCGGTCTCATAGAAACTGTCGGCCTTCTTCCACTCCTTGTTGCCGTCGGCGATCATCGCTTCGAGCTTGTAGCGGTCGAAGGTCTCGTAGGTCGGCGGGACGCTGTCGAGCGTGGCCTCGGCCTTCTCCCAGTTGCCGGCACGGATCAGCGCATCGGCGTAATCCACCTTGTCTTCGCTGGTGGACTCGGGATGCGCCACCACCTTGGACCAGGCCGCGGCGGCTTCGGTGTTCTGCTTGGAACGCACCAGGCTCTTGGCGAGGTTGCGCTGCAGGTCGATCCGGTCGGGATGCTCCGCCGACGTCCGCTTGAAATAGTTCACGGCCTCGTTGGGATCGGCGACTGTCAGCATGACGTCGCTCATGTCGTTGTCCTCGATCGCGTTGACCGACTGGATCGCGCGGTCGACATCGGTTTCGCCCGCCTTCTGACAGGCGGAGAGAGCCATGGCACTGCCAAGGCACAGCATGACAAGGGTGGAGTGGCGCATTTCGCGTCCTTTTCTGCTCGGTCTGCCTCAGGGTGTGCTCAGAAGGCGGTATGTACCGCTCCCCCGTCGCACCAGGTCGAAGTTTGTTGTGTTTTCGGAAGTGTAAGCAGGATTTTCGAGTTTGGCGAGCGCGGAGGTCAAGTTTTGCTGGATTTCGGCACTTCCGCCACTGTCGAGCGCGAAGGCGACGCGAAACACCTGCGCCGCCTCGCCGATCTCGCCCTGTTCCACCAGCACGACGCCAAGGTTGTTCCAGGCGGCGGCGAAGTCCTCGTCCTCCTCGATGGCGCGGCGCAGCAGCTTCTCGGACTGCCCCAGGCGGCCGAGGCGCAGGTTGGCCGAGCCGAGGGCGGAGAGGACGTCCGCGTTCAGCCCCTGTTCCGATCCGGCGCGGAGGTATTCCCGGAGAGCGAGTTCGTATTCGCCGGCAGCCATCAGCCGGTGCCCGACAATCAGCCCGTCGACCGCATCCTCGACGGTTTCAACGCCGGGCGGTGCAGGCGGGCCTTCGTTGAGGGGGGAGAGGCGCGAATCCTGGGCGCAGCCCGCAAGAGCGAGGCCAATCGCGAGGAACGGCGCGGCTAGACGATACATTGGGTGGCCTCGGGGGCGGGTGGCTGGCTTTGGCTGCCAGTCTTGCCGGTTCGCAAGGCCGCTCCAAGGGGGGGCGGGGGATCGTCGGCACGATCCATCCGAGGTGTGGCAAATCAGACTCCCGGGCCGCTGGCCCGGGAGAGGTCCTCAGAAGTTGGACGACGAGAGCGTCGTGTAGATGTTGTAGATTGACGGCCCGATCAGGATGATCAGCAGCGGCGGAACGGTGAACATCATGGTGCCCAGCGTCAGCTTCGTCGGAAGCACGTTGGCCTTTTCCTCGGCCCGCATCACGCGCTTGTCTCGCATCTCGGAGGCGTAGACCCGTAAAGCCTCGGCGATCGAGGTACCGAAGCTCGCCGACTGGATCAGCACGGTCACGAAAGAGGCCACGTCCGGCACGCCGGCACGCTCCGCCATGTCCTTGAGGACCTGGATCTTTTCCTTGCCGGCCTTCATCTCGTGGGCGACGATCTCGAATTCTTCCGCCAAGGCCGGAAAGCCGGCGCGCAGTTCCTTGGACACGCGGACAATCGACTGCTCCAGAGACTGACCCGCCTCGACGCAGACGAGCATCATGTCGAGCGAATCCGGGAAACCGTTGGTGATGTCTTCCTGGCGCTTCTGAAGCCGGCGGTTCACCCAGTATTTCGGGATGTAGTAACCTACGGCGCCCGGAATGATGATCGAGAGAACCAGGGCCTGGGTTGTGACCTCGCCGGTGGCGGACGTGACGATCGCGTAGAGAATGCCGAGGATCAGGAAGCCGATCCCGAGCGCAAACTGCGCGAAGTGGTATGTCCGCACCGCTGACTTGGAGCGATACCCGGCCCGGAGCATCTTGAGCCGAGCCGACGACATCTCCTCCTCGTCCTGGGGTTCGAGGAAGTTGGCGAACTTGTTGAGCTTGTCCGCGCGGCCGCTGTCGTAGCGCAGCGCAGCCTTCTCGGTCTTGCCCTTGCCGAAGTTGCTGGAGGTCTGCTTTTTCAGCTTATCCAACGGATCGGCACGCCGCTTCATCAAGACCGGCAGCGTCAGGGCGATCAGCAGGATGCCGAGAACGCCGACCGCGTAGAGCGGCCCGAGTTCGCCGAAGTTCTCGATCAACCAGTCGTTGGCGGAAAGAAGGAGTTCCATGTTCGCCTCTCAGACCTTGATGTTGACCATGATCTTCATGAAGACCACGTTCACAGCGAGGAAGGTGCCGACCACGAGACAGGCCGGGATGAAAGCTGCCGTTTCCTTGACGTCTTCGTAGTAGTCTGGCTGGATCACGTTGATCCCGACGAGGGCAAGGATCGGGAAGACCGACAGGAACATGCCCGACCACTTGGCTTCCGCGGTGATCGCCTTGACGCGGCGGAACAGCTTGAAGCGGGCGCGAATGACCTTTGCCAGTCCGTCCAGGATCTCGGCGAGGTTGCCGCCCGACTGCTGCTGGATCGTTACGGCGACGGCGAGGAAGCGAAGATCCTGCATGTCCATCCGCTCGGCGAGCGATTTCAGGCTGTCGGAGATGTCGCGGCCATAGGCGCTTTCATCCGCGATCACGCCGAATTCGGAACCGAGCGGGTCGGGGACCTCGCGGGCCACGATGTTCACGGCCGAGGAGAACGGGTGACCGACGCGCAGCGAGCGCACCATCAGTTCCACGGCGTCGGGAAGCTGCTCCTCGATCAGGGCGAGGCGCTTCTTGGCCTTGGAATTGACCCACATGTAGACGCCGCCCACACCCATCGCCACGGCGACCACGATCCGAACCGCGAGGCCGGCTTCCGTCGCCACCGTCAGGCCGGCAAAGGCGACCCCGGACAGGACGAACATGATCATCACCAACTGAGACGGCGAGAACGCGATGTTCGCCTTCTGCGCCTTGTCGGCGAGGATCGAGTAGAGCGGGATGCCCCCCGAGTTCATGTGCTGTGTCATCTCCTTGCGGAGCTGTTCCAGCACTTCTTCGCGCCCGCCGCCCTTCTCGAGCAATTCCAGGCGGCGGTTCACCTTGTTGTTAAGGCTGATCGACTTGCCGAAGGCGGTGAGGTAGATGCCCTCGACCAGCACCAGGACGGCGACGAAGATCAGTCCGTATATGAGCGGCTCGGCAGAGATTTCCATGTGCGTTTACTCCGCAGCGATCGGTTCGTAGATGGCGGCTGGCAGATCGTAGCCCCACTGCTTGAACCGGTCGGAATAGTAGGAACGGACACCGTTCGCGTTGAAGCGGCCGATGATCTTGCCGTCGGGCTGTACGCCCAGACGTTCGTAGCGGAAGACCTCCTGCATCGAGATCACCTCGCCCTCCATGCCGGTGATCTCGGTGATCGAGACCATACGGCGCGAACCGTCCTGCAAGCGGCTGGCCTGAACGATCAGGTTCACCGCCGAGGCGATCTGGCTGCGGACGGCCTTGAGCGGCATCTCGATGCCGGCCATGGCGATCATGTTTTCCAGACGGGAAACGGCGTCGCGGGCGGAGTTGGCGTGGATCGTGGTCATCGAGCCGTCGTGGCCGGTGTTCATGGCCTGCAGCATGTCGATGACCTCCTCGCCGCGGGTCTCACCCACGATGATCCGGTCCGGACGCATCCGCAGGGCGTTCTTCAGACAATCCCGCTGGCTGACGCGGCCCTTGCCTTCTACGTTGGCCGGACGGCTCTCCATCCGGCCGACATGCGTCTGCTGGAGCTGGAGTTCCGCGGTGTCCTCGATGGTCAGGATGCGCTCGGAGTTGTCGATGAAACTCGAGAGGGCGTTGAGCGTGGTGGTCTTGCCGGAACCGGTACCGCCGGAGACGATGACGTTGAGCCGGCAGGCCACGGCTGCCTGCAGGTAGGCGGCCATCTCCTCGGTAAAGGCGCCGAATTTCACGAGGTCGTCGACGCCGAGCTTGTCCTTCTTGAACTTACGAATGGAGACCAGCGAGCCGTCCACCGCGATCGGCGGCACCATCGCGTTGAAACGGGAGCCGTCGGCGAGGCGGGCGTCGACATAGGGGTTCGATTCGTCGACGCGGCGGCCCACGGCGGAGACGATCTTGTCGATAATCCGCAGAAGGTGGCGCTCGTCCTTGAAGGTTATCGTCGAGAGTTCCAGCTTGCCGGAGCGTTCGATGAAGATCTGCTTGGGGCCGTTGACGAGAATATCGTTGATGGTCTCGTCCTGCAGCAGCGGCTCGAGCGGGCCGAGGCCCTTCACTTCGTCATAGAGTTCCTGATTGAGCTTTGAGCGCTCGTCCTTGTTGAGGACGACCGACATCTCCTCCAACCCCTCAGCGGCGATCGAAGCAATCTCCTGCTTGAGGTCCTGATCACTCGCGGATTCCAGCGCCGAGAGGTTCAGATTGTCGAGCAGCAGCTTGTGCAGTTCGACCTTGATCTCCGCGAGCCGTTCCTTGCGCTTGGCTTCCTTGTCGACCGGGGCCGGCTGTGCCGCGGCCTTGGGCTTGGGAGCGCTGGGAGCCTTTCGGGCGGCACGCTCTGTCGGCGCGTGCGAGGCGATCTCGGGGCGTGGAGCCGGAGTTCCCGTGCCGGAGCCGCCTGGTTTCTTGTATCTCGAAAACATCCTGAAAAGCCTTTCACTCGTGCCGGTTTCGTATCAGCCGTCTTCGACTTCGGTTGCGATCAGATCGTGCAGCGACGCTGCAAGCTTTGCGATCTCCTTGCGGAGCGGGTTCTTGCCGGCGGTTTCCGACAGGGGCAGACCGTGGTCGCAGGCCTGCGTCACCTGGCGCTGGCCGTCGGGCAGCATCAGTTCGATGTCGATGTCCAGGCTCTCCGCCATTCGCTTGACGCGAGCCTTGCCCTGAAGGTCCGTGAAGCGCGGCGCCCGGTTGAGGGCAAAGCGCAGCTTTTCGTAGGGCAGGTCCTCGCTCTTGAGCAGGCGGACGAATCGGAGGGCGTTCTGGGCTGATCGCATGTCGAGCTCGATCACCGAGAAATAGACATGGGAGTTGCTCAACACCGTTTCGGTCCAGGCCACCAGCGTCTTGGGCATGTCGACCACGACCACGTCGAAATTGGCGCGCGCGGTGTTCAGCAGGGTGGTGATGTCGTCCGGCCCGACGATGTCGAGCGGCAGCATGTCGGCCGGGGCCGTGAGGACATGCAGCTTGTCGTTGAAGGTCTGAAGCGCCTGCAGGAAGCTGTCGTTGTCCATCGAAGAGGTGTCCGACAGCAATTCGTAGACGACCTCGCGCCGCGGCAGGTCGAGATAGGTCGAGGTGGAGCCGGTCTGGAAGTCGAGATCCAGCAGGCAGACCCGCGGCCCGTCCTTCTTGTCCTTGATGGCGAGTTCCCAAGCCAGGTTCACCGCAAAAGTGGTCGCACCGACGCCGCCGGCCAGGCCGTGCACAGCGAGAATCGCGCCGTCATGCTTGCCACGTGATCCGTGTGCGGGGGCCGCATGCCCGGTCTCGGCGAGAAGCGGCGCGACCGGTTCCGGTGCGCGCAGGCGTTCGATCGCCTCGTGCAGGGCGCCTTCCGGAAGCGGATAGGGCAGGAAATCGTTGGCGCCGGTCTTGAGCAACTGGTGCAGGACCGTCGGGCTGACGTCCTCTGCGATCAGGATGACCTTTACTCCGCGTTCCTTGGACAGCGCGATCAGTTCGCCAATCAGGATCAGCTCACCTTCGTCTTGCGCGTCCATGGCAATCGCGAAGAATTCCAAGGCGTTGGAGTCCGGCTGTTCGAGAAATGCGATCGCGTCGTCGAAGGAAAGATCGCCCCAGCTTTCGCCGAGCTCGGTTTCCATATCCTCGATCAGAAGGTCGAATGCCTGAACGTCGCGGCTGACCGTGCAGGCGGTGACCGGTGCAGGCTCAGGTTGCAATGCCACACTACTACTCATTCTCTCGTCGCCCTTCTTCAGAAGACATGTCCGACCGGTCCGCCGCATGAGCGGAATAGCCCCGCGAGACCGTCTGTCGATCACGTCGCTCGTGCGAACCTGTTGCTCGCACTACTCCTGTTGTCCTGTGTGTTCGGAAAACCCGGCGAAAATTGGGCCACATTATCGAATTTGTGCGGAATGCCGGTCCTGTCGCTACAAGAATGACGTTCTGTTTCGCCATGAGAACTAGTCGCTCCCTGCGGGGCGGGCGTCTCGCGCTGCGCCACGAGCGGCAAGGATGCTTTCGCACGACGCCCCTAAAGCAAACGGCGCCGCCTGTGAGAGGCGACGCCGTCGGTCTTCCGCGAGGATTGGCCGCGGGCTTTTATTCCACGCTGATCTCTTCGGTGCCTTCCACCGCAGCGGAGGATTGCTCGGTGGCGCTGGTAATCGTCTCTTCGTAGGCAAACATGGCGTATTTGCCATCCTGCAGGCGACCGGGGCAGTTCGATGCCAGCGGCGTCCCGTATTTCGTTACGTTCGCCGGGGTCAGCTTGCGACAGGTCTGCGCAAGCTGGTTGTTCATCGTCGCGTTGCCGAACTCTCCCTGGTCGAGAAAGGCGCCGGCCTCCTCGTTGAAGTAGGCGCAGCCGGAAAGGGCCATCACGGTTCCGAGCGTCAGGAGGGTGAGGGGGGTTTTCATGTGTCTCACTCCATCACATAGCCGTAGGAGCCGGTGAAGTCCTGCCGGGCAACCTCACCCGCACCGCCGGAAATCGGGCGATCGGTCACGGCGGTGATTCCGCGCAAGAAGAGCTGGTTCTCGCTCGGCGGGCGGACCCGGTCGGTCGGCAATGCCAAAGCATCGCCGCGCGTCGGGGTCACAAGGTGGGCCGAGACGATGATCACCAATTCCGATTGCTCGCGCTGGTAATCGGCGCTGCGGAAGAGCGCGCCGAGCACCGGCACGTCGCCGAGCCACGGCACCTGCGAACTCAGGTCGGTGAAGTCGTCCTGAAGCAGGCCGGCGATTGCGAAGCTCTCGCCGTCCCGCATCTCCACGGTGCTTTCGGTGCTGCGGGTCGAGAAGCCCGAGATCGAGAAGCCTGCGTCGGTGATGCCGATCGAGGTGTCGATCTGGCTGACTTCCGCCTTGAGGTTCAGGTTGATGTTCTCGCCGATGACCCGCGGGGTCATGTTGAGCACGATGCCGAAGGGCTTGAAGGTCACCGAGACGTTGCCGTCGTCGTCGCGAACCGGCACCGGGTATTCACCACCGGCGAGGAAGCTCGCGGCCTGGCCCGACAGCGAGGTCAGATTCGGCTCTGCGAGGGTTCGCACGAAGCCCTTGGATTCCAGAGCTTCGATGAGCATGGCGAACTCGACATCGCCGTAGCCGAAGCCGATCTGGAAGGCGCCCTGAGAATCGGTGTCGAGGCTCGGGCCGTTGCTGACGCTCGACCCGATATAGCCGCCGGTGCCACCCTGGAAGCCGATGCTGCCATTGTCACCGGTGCCCTGCACCCCGGCCGAGAAGCCGAGAGACTTGCGCACCGAGCGGCTCATCTCCGCAAAGCGGACCTTCATCATCACCTGTTGCGTCCCGCCGACCATCATCAGGTTGGAGACCCGATCCGGCGCGTAACGGTTGGCCAGGTCCAGCGCCCGGTCCAGCGCCATTGCGCTCGATACGGTGCCGGAGAGCACGATGCCGTCGTTGGCCGGGCGAACCTCGATCGCTTCGCCCGGGAGCACCTCCCGGAGCCGCTCCTTCAGTTCACCCACATCGGCGGTCACCTGGACCTCGACGTTGGTGATGAGCGATCCATCCGGAGCCAGCAGCGTCAGCGTGGTCCGGCCCGGCGCCTTGCCGAGCACATAGATCGACTGCTCCGACAACGTCGAGATGTCTGCGATTCCGGGGTTGGCGATGGAGAGTTCCGCGAATGCCACGTCGCTTTCAACCACGACAGCCCGGTTCATCGGGACCTTCAGAGCCCTCTGAACTGTGCCACCGGAGACCCGGAGCGTTTCGGCGGAAACCTGGGGAACGTATGCTGTACTCGCAATTGCAAGGCCCAGTAGACCCGCTTGCACAAGCGTCTTGAGTGTCATGGTGACCCTGCCTCTCGATCACGATATATGGTCGGGTCTTTTCGCCCGCATCTTGAGATACACTGCCTGCAATTGCTTTTTATTGCAAGAATCAGGGATTTGGCGGTGCTTCCTGATGTAGTGAACCCGCAACAGTCGGGGGCTGCTGCGGGTCTTGTGTTGTCTATGCCTCTGAAAGGCAATGAGAAAATGGACGCATCAGTTGATGCACGGAATCTCCTGTTCGATGACTTCCGCCCCCCTGCGGATCTTGGTCGTGCAGATGCGTTCCTGCTGGATGATCTCGGGGGCCTGCTCGACCACGCCAAGAAGCGACCGCTGGTCGACCTCGCTGACCTGGGCCACGGTGTCATCCTCGGCGCCGACCAGCGATAGGGAAAGTCGCCCGGTGGACTGCGCCTGGGCGAGGGCGGCCACTTGCTGCGGCGTCGCTTCGATCGTCACCGTACGCGCGATCACCGGGGCAAGGCGCGCTTTGTCCGCGATCTGGTCGACTGCGATCAGCTTGATGTTGGTCTGGATCAACTTTGTGATGTCGCCAAAGGTTTCCGAGCCTGCAACCGAGGCGCCTGTCCAATAGACATCAACGCGATCGCCCGGTCGCAGGAAGCCGGAGACGCCAGACGCGACGTCGACCCGAATTGCATAGGCGCGCATCCCCTTGCCGAGTCGCGAGGTGATCCCGGCGTCCTCACCCGGTTCGGTCACCTTGGAGGCCAGCAACGGCTCGAATTGTTGCATCGCGGTGATCACATAGCGTTCCGCCTGTCCCTCCGGGAAGAGCTGTGATCCGTCCGCCACATCGGCATCCGGAACCTCCGCCGGGTCGCGCACGAACGCACCAACGGGAAGGCTATCCTTCTGCCAGCGCATCCACTTCACATCATCCTTGGTCAGGCTTTGTCCGTAGGCCTTGTCCGTCGTGACGACGACAACGTCTACCATCGGAGGCGCGGCCAACTGGGCCGCCAGAAGCTCGTCACGTTCCGCGCTCATGCGCGACATGAAGCCCTGGGCCATGTAAACCGCGAATCCGGCCAGTCCCAGTCCAACTATCAGGACGAGCGCAAAGACAATCCGCATGTCATTCCCTTTCCGTCATTCTTTCTCACAGGTCGACAAAAGATCCCTGCGCCGCTTCTGTTTCGATGTTCGACTCGAAATGCGGCATAAGGAAGGCTCCTGCATGGAGCCCGCGTGAAACCCATTGCCTTTTTGACGGTCGGGGCGATTACGGCGTTGCGGCCGTTTCGGGAACTCAGTTCCCGACTGGACGCTCCGAGATCGTCGTCGCCAACGTGCCTGTCTGTGTCTGCGTACCGTCCAGAATCATGCTGGTGGCACCGAGGGCGAGGGCGATCGCGCCGGCCGTCAGAACAATCCAGTCCAGGGTAACGGCGCCGTCTTCCGAGTTCAGAAACCTTTGTGTCAATCGCATCATAATACCACTCCCGCTCCATCCCCGCGCCAGGCAACCAACACGCCTGACACCTTGAATGGTGTCCGCGTGTCTCTAGCAGGAATGTGGCGAAAAAGTGGTAAACGGCCACCAGGACGCCGGACTCTTTAACATCGACCCGAAACGGTCTTTTTCCGATGATCCTTTGTGCGAAACGAGAAGCCGCGCCCACAGAGTGGACGCGGCTTTTGTTCCGAATTGGTCTCGTTCGGATCAGAAGGTCGTCTTGATCTGCGATTGAGCCAACTGGCTGGAAATGTCGTTCGACAGATCCGAGACGCCGCCGGAGACAGCAGCGAGGGTGGCGATGCCCAGGCCCACGATGGCAGCGGTCAGCACGACCCAGTCAACAGTCACGGCACCGTCTTCGTCTTTGCGGAAAGTCTTGATCAGGTTGAACAGTTTCATAGGTATTCTCCAGAAAGATAGTTTCACTCAGTTTGTCCGGCCAATTCGGATCGCTTCGGGCCGGCTCTCAATGGCCCGATCCCCGTCTCGGCATGAAATAATTAAGAACTCGGAAACGGGCGAGATTTGGGCGCTCAAAGAACGAATCTGTAGCGATGTAAGGGAGATTCTTTAGGGAAGTTTCTCGGGCGTGAACAGTTGTCTAAAAAATGGAATGGGCCGTGTTTTTTTGAAACACGGCCCATTGCCAAGGGTAATCTGAAAAAAGGTCGGTCAGAAGGTCGTCTTGATCTGCGACTGGGCCAGCTGGCTCGAGATGTCGTTGGACAGGTCGGACACACCGCCGGAAACAGCAGCGAGAACGGCGATGCCGAGGCCCACGATGGCGGCGGTCAGCACGACCCAGTCAACGGTCACGGCGCCGTCTTCGTCGTTGCGGAAGGTCTTGATCAGGGTGAAGAGTTTCATTTTGGATCTCCAGGTGAGTGGTTCTAGTTTAGTGGTCGCCGCCTCGGTTGCTTCGGTGGGGTCACTGTTTGAAGCGGCGTCCGACTTGGCTTGAGTGAGAGATAACCCCCTGATCCGGGCGGAATTCTGGCGGGTATCGTACGAATTCGGTACTTCTGAAAGGAAATCTGCGGGCCTCGTCGGTGCAGGGGCCGATGCAAAGGAAAAGGTCGCGTTCCTTTCGGAACGCGACCCATGGCCGGTCAAACTGTGTGCAGAGAGATCAGAAGGTCGTCTTGATCTGCGACTGGGCCAGCTGGCTCGAGATGTCGTTGGACAGGTCGGACACACCGCCGGAAACAGCAGCGAGAACGGCGATGCCGAGGCCCACGATGGCGGCGGTCAGCACGACCCAGTCAACGGTCACGGCGCCGTCTTCGTCGTTGCGGAAGGTCTTGATCAGGGTGAAGAGTTTCATGGTGGTGCTCCAGGTATGGTGAATGCGTGTTGCGATCCGGCCTCTTCGGTTTCCGCGGGTGCAGATCATCTACAACCGTTTCCCGTTCGGCATGACCCGAATAGGCACTTCGAATGCGGCGAGACTTGGGCGCAGGTAGTTCCATTTTCGTACGATGTGTTGAGGCATCGGTAAGGGGTGTTAATGACATTTCAGGGGTCTTGATGCCTGTTGCGCAACACACGTTCGACCTGTGGCGTCAGAACCCGGTCGGAAAAAAAACGTTCGAAATCGGGCGGGATTGCTGGCCCGGCTGCCGGAATTCTGCAACGATTTCAAAAAAGCAGATCGAGCAGGTCAAGCGAATGATACTTCGAAGGCGCGCCCGGCCATGGGCGGGAGCCATTGCCGTTGCCTCGGCGTTGCTATGCGCGCCGGTCGTGCTGAGTGCGCAGGAGCAGTCCGCCAAGGACTTCACCTTCAAGCGTGTGAAGGTCGGTGCGCCCAGTACCGGGGCCAAGCGGATCCTCGTACAGATCGACCCGAAGGAGCAGGAACGCATCCTCGCGTTGAACCCCGCGATCCCGCCGGCGCCGCTGGTGCCCTGGCCCGACACTCCGCGCGAGGCAGGCGAGGAAAGCGATGTTCCAGCCGATTCCGGTCCGCGCAAGCCGGTCGATTCGCACTACGCATGGTACTGGGACCTGATCTCCCCGAGCCTGTCGGACAGCGCCTCCGGGCGGATGGAGACGGCCGTTGCCGCGCTGCGCAACGGGCCGGGAGGGAAATCGGTCACGGCGCCGCGGCTTGCCACGTTGCAGAAGATCGCCGACACCCACGGCGCCGAGATCCTCAAGGCCACGGTGGGGACGCGCGTGTCGCCGGCGCTGGCCCTTGCGGTGATCTCGGTCGAGAGCGCGGGGCGCACGGCGGCGGTCAGCTCGGCCGGCGCGACGGGGCTGATGCAGCTCATGCCGGCGACGGCCGAACGATTCGGCGTCTCCGATCGCACCGACCCGGTCCAGAACATAGAAGGGGGCGTCGCCTATCTCGACTGGCTGCTGGATCATTTCGAACGCGATCCGCTGATGGCGCTCGCCGGCTATAACGCGGGCGAGAACGCGGTGCGCAAGCACCAGGGCATCCCGCCCTATGCCGAGACGCGTGACTACGTGCCAAAGGTCGTGGCGGCGTGGAGCGTCGCCAAGGGGCTCTGCCTGTCGCCGCCGCAACTCGTCTCGGACGGATGTGTGTTCCGCAGGGGCTCGCAGACGCTGGCCAGCGCCGCGAACTGACCCCGCCGCCCGTCAGATCGACAGTTTCTTGAAGATCGGCTCGGGCACCGCGCGAATGATCATCATTATGTAGCGCCAGAAGAAGGGTGTGTAGATCACGTTCTGCCGCTTGCGTTCCGCCTTCAGGATGGCATCGGCCACGGCCTCGGGCGGCGCGACCAGGAACATGCCGTCGAGGCCCCAGGTCATTGCCGTGTCGACAAAGCCGGGCTTGACCGTGATCGCGTGGGCGCCGGAGCGCGTGAGCCGGTTGCGCAGCCCCGACATATAGGTGTGGAAGCCCGCCTTTGCTGCGCCGTAGACGTAATTGCCGACCCGTCCGCGATCTCCCGCCACCGAGCCCACCCCGACGATGGTGCCGTTGCCGCGTTCCTCCAGCATCGGTGCAAGCGCCTGCAGAAGTCGGGCGGGGCCGGTGAAGCTGTCGGAGACGACGCCCTCGATCATCGAGGGGTCTGCGTCGATCTCGGCCTGGGGCGGCATGGAGCCCACGAAGACCGCGGCGTTCAGGGTGCCGCTCGTCGCCGCCATGCGCTCGAGGATCGGTTCGAAAGTGTCCGGGTCGCGGGCATCGAAGCGCACGGCCTCGGCCATCGCGGCACCGCGCAGGCGGCAGTCGGCGGCGCTCGCCTCGAGATCGGTCATGTCGCGCCCTGCCAGCAGCAGGCTGGCGCCACGCTCGGCAAGCTTGCGGGAGAGAGCGCGCGCCATCGAGGAGGTCGCGCCTAGGATCAGCCAGCATTCGCCAGCGTCGCCGGTCCGGGTGGGTGTGGTCATCACAGGTTCCTCAGGTTCAGCCGGCGGACAAGGTCGGTCGCATAGGCGCCGTCCGGATCGAGGCTGTTGCAGATCTCGGCCCAGGTCTCCCGCTCGGGGTACATGGCGTCCACCTGCTCGGGCTGCGCAAAGGCGTCCTTGGCCAGGTAGACCCGGCCGCCGGCCTCGACTGCCATGGCGATCAGCCGGCGGATCATCGCGGGAGCCTCGTCACGGGCGGGGAAATCGATGGCGAGCGTGTAGCCGTCGGTGGGGAAGGACATCATCCCGCCACGCCCCGGACCCATGCGCTTGAGCACCGCGAGCGGCGAGGCGAGGCCGGACTCGCCGACTGCCTTCAGCATGTCGCGCAGCACCTCGCGAGCCGAGAGCGGCACGACGCACTGGAACTGATGGAAACCCCGCTTGCCATAGAGCCGGTTCCACTCGTGGATCTTGTCGAGCGGGAAGAAGAAGTCCTCGAGCGGTTTCACCACGGTCCGCCCGCGTTCGGGGATGCGGCGGAAATAGGTGGCGTTGAAGCCGCGCACGATCGGTCCGGAGAGGGCGAAATGCGGGGCGTCCATCGGGATGCGCCGGCCGCGCTTGGCCGGCGGCACGAGGCCTGCGCCGGTCTCGCCTTCTTCGAGGATGCCCCGGCCAAGCGAGGCGCCGGTCGCTGTGGCGTCGATCCAGCCGACGGTATATGTCGCCTCGGAATTGTCGAAGAGCTCGAGATAGCTGTCGAGATCCGGCACCCGGCGTTCGGTGACCATCATCACCGGCCCCTTGGTGCGCTGCATCCTGAGTCGCGCCGTGCCGATCGGACCGGTCTGGCCCATCCCGCCGACGGTGGCTTTGAAGAGCGGGTCCGCAGGCGTGACCTTCCGCCGGCCCTCGGGCAGGTGAAGGGTCATCGCCTCCACGTGCTGGCCGAAGCTGCCGGCGTGGTGGTGGTTCTTGCCATGCACATCCATGCCGATTGCGCCGCCCACGGTGGCAAAGCCCGTGCCCGGCAGGACCATCGGCAACCACCCCTTCGGCCCGATATGCCGGACAATCTCGCCCAGCTGGCAGCCGGCCTCGACTTCGAGGATGCCTTCCTCCTCATCGAGGGAAAGGATCCTGTCGAGCCGCGCCGTGTCGATGGCGCGCCGCTCAGTGTTCAGGCAGCCGTCCGCATAGGAGCGGCGGCGGCCGATCGCGGGGCAAGGGGTTTCGCGGACGAGCTGGTCCAGCGTGCTGGCGCGCTCCGGGCGCGCCAGTTCGCCCTTTGCTCGGTAGAACCGGCCCCAGCCGGCGTATTCAACGGTTTTCCAGGTCATGCGCGGCCTTTTTCGAACAACGTTCCGCAAATGGGAAGACGGCCAGCCCGAGCAGGATGGCGAACCACAGCGTGGTCAACCGGATCACTGCCGTGGCGGGCACGGAAACCTCAAGCGGAACGCCTTGCAGTTTCAGAAGGGCGATCATCGCGGCCTCGGCGCCGCCGACGCCCCCGGGAGCGCCGGTCAGGCCGCCCGCGAGGGTGGAGAAAAGGAAGATGCCGACGGCGCTCCAGAAGCCGATATCGGCTCCCATCCAGATCAGAAGCAGATGCAGCGCGAAGCCCTCGGCGAGCCAGCCGCAGGCGCCGAGCGCAAGCGCGGTCGACAGGACGCCGGGCTGAGAGAAGGCGCGCAGCGAACGCGCGGTCTGGCGAAAGCGTCCGAACAGGCGCGGCCAGCGGCCGATGACGCGGTAGGCCTGTGTCACGCACCAGGCAAGCAGGCGCGGGTGGGTGGCGACATAGGCCGTGCCGAGCGCCAGCAGGGCCACCGGAATCGCGCCGCTGATGCCGGCGGCGGAGAGCGCGATGGCCAGCCCGAGCAGGATCGCCATGGCGGCGAGGTCGGAGGCGCGGTCGACCAGAACCAGCGGCGCCGTGCGATCGACGCTCCAGCCGGTCTCGCGCCGAAGCCAGCGCATTCGGATCAGCTCGCCCACCCGGCCGGGTGTGACGGTCATCGCGAAGCCGCCGATGAAATGGCGCAGGTCCTGGCGGAAATGGGTGGGCAGCCCGAGGGTCCGGGCAAACAGGTGCCACCGGGTACCGCGGCACAGGTAGTTCGCCAACGAAAGCCCCAGCAGCACCGCAACCTGCAGCGCCGTCAGGCGGCTCAGCTGGTGCAGCGTTTCCTCCCAGCCGGTCGCCGCGGCGAGGACGCCGATGCCGGCAAGGAACAGGATCAGGAGGCCCAGGATCAGCAACAGGTCCCGCAGGCGCCGGGAGCGCAGCCGGGGGGCTTCAACCAGGGGAGGGGCTTGGGTCAAGGGTTTCATTGGCGCTGGCCTAGCAACCAATTTGGGCGTCATTGTGAAACTGTTTCCAGTTTGAGGGGGTGACGCAGGGAGAGCCGACGATCATTGCCAAATGGCCATGGGTCCATGCCGGCGGGAGGCAAGGGGGCGGCTTTCGCCGCGCCCCCGAAGGTTCAGACAATCGTCGCCTCGGTGGACGCGATCAGTTCCTCGCGGGTCACGCCGGGGGCGAGTTCCTGGATGTGCAGGCCCTTGTGGGTAACGTCCAGCACGCCGAGGTTGGTGATGATCCGGTCGACCACTCCGGTGCCGGTGAGCGGCAGGGTGCAGGACTTCAGGACCTTGGACTCACCCTTCTTGTTGGTGTGGTCCATCACCACGACCACGCGTCCGACGCCGGCCACCAGGTCCATCGCGCCGCCCATGCCCTTCACGAGCTTGCCGGGGATCATCCAATTGGCGAGGTCACCGTTCTCGGCCACTTCCATCGCGCCCAGGATCGCCATGGCGATCTTGCCGCCGCGGATCATGCCGAAGCTGGTCGCGCTGTCGAAATAGGCGGTCTGCGGCAGTTCGGTGATGGTCTGCTTGCCGGCGTTGATCAGGTCAGGATCCTCTTCGCCCTCGAAGGGGAAGGGGCCCATGCCGAGCATGCCGTTCTCGGATTGCAGCGTCACCTCGACGCCGTCGGGAATGTAGTTGGCCACCAGCGTCGGGATGCCGATGCCGAGGTTCACATACATTCCGTCTTCCAGCTCCTGCGCCGCCCGTGCGGCCATCTGGTTGCGGTCCCAGGGCATTATGCGTCCTCCTTCTTGCGGGTCGTGCGCTGTTCGATGCGCTTCTCGTGCTCGCCCTGGATCAGGCGGTGGACGTAGATGCCGGGCAGGTGGATCGTGTCGGGGTCCAGCGAGCCGGTGGGGACGATCTCCTCGACCTCCACGACGCAGACCTTGCCGCACATCGCCGCCGGCGGGTTGAAGTTGCGGGCCGTCTTGCGGAAAACAAGGTTGCCGGTCGGGTCGGCCTTCCAGGCCTTGACGATCGACAGGTCGGCGAAGATCCCCTCTTCGAGGATGTAGGTCTCGCCGTTGAACTCCTTGTGCTCCTTGCCCTCGGCCACCACGGTACCGACGCCGGTCTTGGTATAGAAGCCCGGGATGCCGCAGCCGCCGGCGCGCATCCGCTCGGCCAGCGTTCCCTGCGGGTTGAACTCGAGTTCCAGCTCGCCCGAGAGGTACTGGCGCATGAACTCGGCGTTCTCCCCCACGTAGGACGACATCATCTTCTTCACCTGCTTGGTTTGCAGCAGGATTCCGATGCCGAAATCATCGACCCCGGCGTTGTTGGAGGCGAAGGTCAGGTCCTTCACGCCGCTGTCCTTGATCGCGTTGAGCAGCAGTTCCGGAATGCCGCAGAGGCCGAAGCCGCCCGCGGCAATCAGCATGCCGTCGTGCAGCAGCCCGTCCAGCGCTTCCGCCGCGCTGCCGTAAATCTTCTTCATGGAGTACCTCCCATAGACCCTTTAAGGGAGGTTTCTGACGCTCGGGAAGGCGTGTGTCAAACGAATGCTGCGTCGCGGCGCCCTGGCACCGGGAAAAGCGCCACCGCGGGGTGCCGACGTCAGGCCGAGATCGCCTCGGGCGGATTGTCCAGCAGCTCGCGCAGAGTGGTCATGGCGGCCTCGAAGCGTTTCAGCGGCACCTGCCCGTTGACTGCGATGCGGATGCAATGGGGCGCGCGGTCCTCGCGGAGGGTGAATTCCTCGGCGGACCGGATCTGGATCCCTTGGCGCTCCGCGGCGAGCACGAATTCGGCGGCCCGCCAGCCGCGCGGCAGGGTCAGCCAGAGAAAGGGAACGTCCTCGCGCCAGGCGATCTCGTGGCGGCCGAGTGCGTTCACCGCGGCACGAATGTAATCGCCCACGCGATCGCGCACCTGCCCGGCGATGCGCCGGGTCTCCGGGTTGCCTAGGGTGAGCCGTGCCATCTCGGCCAGTGGCCGGGCGAGGCCGAAAAAAGCGTATTCCGCGGCCCTGCGCAGGTCGGCATAGCGGCCCTCTGCGGCGACCGCAAAGCCGATGCGCAGCGCCGGCGTGAGCGTCTTGGAAATGGAGGAGACGTACCAGGCGCCCTCGGGCCAGAGCGCGCGGTAGCTCGGTGCGCGCGCGGGCCCGATGCGGTAGCAATCATCCTCGAGGATCTGCACGCCACCGGCGCGCTGGCAGGCGGCCACAATTTCCTCCCGCCGTTCCAGCGGGGTATGCAGGCCGGTCGGGTTGTGGACCTCGGCCGAGGTGCAGAGCATCTGCGCCCCGGACCGCAGCGCGATCCGTTCGAGTTCTTCCGGAACCAGCCCCCGCTCATCCGAAGGCACGCCCACGACCTCGATCCGCAGCATCTCGGCGGCACGCCGGAAACCTGCATAGGACAGCTCCTCGACGAGAATCACCGGCTGCGCGCCCCGCAGGGCGGACTGCAGCACCAGCGAGATGGCGCTCTGCCCGCCGTGGCTCAGCACGACATCCTTGTGCCCGACCGCGCCGAGAGAGACGTCAGAGAGCCAGTCGATCACCGCCTCCCGGGCGGGCCGGAACCCCTCGCGGTTGGGATATTCCACGAGATCCTCCTCCGGCCCCTCGGCCACGGCACGCAACCCGTGCCGTATCGCGGCGACCTGGCCCATGTCCGGCAGGCGCTGGCTGTAGAGGTTGATCTTGCCCGGCTCCTGCGGAAGCGTTCGGGGCCAGACATCGTCGGCGACGTTGCGCAACTTCGGCGCAACGAAAGTGCCGCGCCCGACGACAGCCTCGAGCCGGCCGGCATCGGTCAGCTGCGAACATGCGCGGGCAACCGTGCCCGGGGTCACGCCGAGCGCCCAGGCGAGTTGCCGAACCGGGGGGAGCTGATGGCCGACGGGCAGGGTGCCCTTGTCCATTTCGGACACGAGGTGATCGGCAAGGGCCCTATACTTGGCCCGGCCCGCGAGCTGCACTCCCTCCACCCATTTTGTATCCGACACATTACTCTCCTGGACCAGGGTACATTGCAAATGTATCCATATTTGTATCGAATTATTTATAATTGTTTCAATACAATAGGAGAGTCCCATGGCACAGATCTCGCCCGCATCCGACCCCAGGCTGGAAAGCCTGAGCGCCCGCCAATCGCTGCCGCTTCTGGCCGATATCGCGCTCTGGGCGGCGGCGGGCGTGGTCAAATGGGACTGCCGCCACAGGTCACGCCAGGCCTTGACCCGCCTGACAGCGCATCAGCTCAAGGACATCGGGATCACGCCGGACATGGCGGATCAGGAAATCCGCAAGCCGTTCTGGATCCCCTGAACACGAAAGCGCCGGGCGATTGGCCCGGCGCAGTCGTTTTCGGATCACTCGATCACGCCGTCGTCTTCGGCCTTCGCCGCAGCCTTCCTGGCTGGTGCCTTTTTCGCCGTGCTCTTCTTGGTGGCGGTCTTTTTCGCGGCCGGTTTCTTGGCCGCGGCCTTCTTGCGACCGCCCTTCTTGGCAGACTTCTCGGAAATCAACGCCAGTGCCTGCTCCATGGTGAGCGATTGCGGCTCCGTGTCCTTGGGCAGGGTCGCGTTGATCTTGCCCCATTTCACATAAGGCCCGTAGCGTCCTTCCATGACATTGATCGGCCCGCCCTCCTCGGGGTGCTCGCCCAGCTCCTTGAGCGGCTTGGCGGCCGCCGCGCCCCGGCCGCGCGGGTTCGACCGTTTCTCGGCCAGCATCTCCACGGCCCGGTTCATGCCGACCTCGAACACCTCGGCCGGGTCCTTGAGGTTGGCGTAGACCGGCTTCTCGTCGCCCGGCGCCTGGTGCGCGATGTAAGGGCCGAAGCGGCCGAAGTTGGATGTGATCATCCCGCCCTCGGGGTGCTCGCCGATCTCCCGGGGCAGGCTCAGAAGCGTCAGCGCCTTCTCGAGGTCAATGTCCTCGGCGCGCCAGCCCTTGGGCAGGCTCGATCGCGGCGGCTTGGGATTTTCCTCGGTGGCGTCGCCACGCTGCACGTAGGGGCCGAAACGGCCGTCGCGCAGGGTGATCTTGTCCTCGTTGTCGTAGCCCAGCAGCTTCCCGTCCGGCCCTATCCCGGATTCCTCGGTGCCCGGCGGGCCGAAGGGTCGGGTGTAGCGGCATTCGGGGTAGTTCGAGCAGCCGATGAAGGCGCCGCCCGACCGCGCAGTGCGCATCGAGAGCCGGCCGTTTCCGCAGTTCGGGCAGGCGCGCGGGTCGCTGCCATCCTCGGTCGGCGGGAACAGGTGCGGCTCCAGCACCTCGTTGATCTTTTCCAGCACGTCAGTGATCCGCAGCTCCGAGGTCTCGGAGATCGCGGCGGAGAAATCGCGCCAGAACCGCGCCAGCACGTCCTTGTAATCGGCCTCTCCGGCAGAGACGTGGTCCAGTTCCTCCTCCAGCCCGGCGGTGAAGTCATAGCTCACGTAGCGGCGGAAGTAGTTCATCAGGAAGGCGATGACGAGCCGGCCCTTGTCCTCGGGGAACAGCCGGTTCTTGTCCTTTCGGACGTAGCCGCGGTCCTGGATCGTAGTGACGATGGAGGCGTAGGTCGAGGGCCGGCCGATACCGAGCTCTTCCATCCGCTTGACCAGCGTGGCCTCGGTGTAGCGCGGCGGCGGCTGGGTGAAATGCTGCTCGGGCGTGATCTCGTGCTTCCTGGCCGGCTCGCCCTGCATGATCGCGGGCAGGCGCTTGCCGTCCTCGTCTTCGGCGACGTCGTCGCGCCCTTCCTCATAGACCTTGAGGAATCCGTCGAAGAGCACGACTTGCCCGGTGGCGCGCAGGCCGACCTGCCCATCGGCGCTGGTGATGTCCACGGTGGTCCGTTCCAAGCGGGCCGCTTCCATCTGGCTGGCGAGGGTCCGCTTCCAGATCAGGTCATACAGCTTGCGCTGGTCGGCTTCCGAGACCTTCAGGCTCGCGGCGTCCCGCGTCATGTCCGTCGGGCGGATGCATTCGTGCGCTTCCTGCGCGTTCTTGGCCTTGTTCTTGTAGATCCGCGGTGCGCTCGGCACGTATTCGGCGCCGTAGCGGTCCTTGATTGCGTCGCGCGCGGCGGCGACGGCCTCGGGGGCCATGTCGATGCCGTCGGTCCGCATGTAGGTGATCAGCCCGGCCTCGTAGAGACGCTGGGCGGCGTTCATCGTCTGCCGGGCGCCCATGCCGAACTTGCGGCTCGCCTCCTGTTGCAGGGTCGAGGTCATGAACGGCGCCGACGGGTTCCGGCTGCCCGGGCGGGCCTCCACCTCGGAGACGGTCAGATCGCGCGAGGTGATCGCCTGCACGGCCAGTTCGGCGGCGGTCTCGTTGGCGATGTCGAACTTGTCGAGCTTCTTGCTGGCAAGCGCGGTGAGCCGGGCCTCGTAGGTCTGGCCACGCGGCGTTTCGAGCAGCGCCTTGACCGTCCAGTATTCCTGAGCGCGGAAGGCCTCGATCTCCATCTCCCGCTCTACGATCAGTCGCAGGCAAACCGACTGCACGCGCCCGGCGGAGCGGGATCCGGGCAGCTTGCGCCAGAGCACCGGGGAGAGGTTGAAACCTACAAGATAATCCAGCGCCCGGCGGGCAAGATAGGCGTCGACCAGCGGCTGATCGACCTGGCGGGGCGATTTCATCGCCTCTGTCACGGCGGATTTGGTGATGGCGTTGAACACGACCCGCGACACTGCGGTATCCTTTCGGATCGCCCGGCGCTTGCGAAGTGTCTCCTCCAGGTGCCAGCTGATCGCCTCTCCCTCACGGTCGGGGTCGGTCGCGAGGATCAACTCGTTGTCATCCTTCAGAGCATCCGCAATTGCCTTCACATGCTTGCGAGAATCGTTGCCGACCTCCCAGGTCATCTCGAATTCGTGCTCAGGATCTACCGATCCGTCCTTGGGAGGCAGATCGCGGACGTGCCCGTAAGATGCCAGAACAACGTAGTCGCCGCCCAGATACTTGTTGATTGTCTTGGCCTTGGCTGGCGATTCGACGACGACGACGGGCATACGGATGGCCTTTTGAAAGGGTTCGATCAATTGGCGGCGGAAGATGTGGTGCCTTCGGGGGCTTGTCAATGCGGCGGCGCAGCGGTCCCGTGGACGCGTCGAATTGCATGCCGTTTCTGGATGGCGCCGCCGATCAGGCGCTGCGGGCAAGCAGTCCGCCGGGGTGACGCACAACGGCACCGTCCATCTCCAGCGCGAGGAGTTCTTCAGCCACGGCGGGCGCCGGCAGGCAAAGATCGCGAAGCAGTTGATCCTCGGAAAGAGGCGTCAGTCCGAGAAAGGACAGAATCCGGTTGCGCAACGGATCGCCCGGCACTGCGGCATGCTGCGCGTCGCGGTTGAGCCGAGGCGGCCTGTTGCCGTCGGGCGCGGCAGGAGCGGGTTCCGTGTCGAGGCGCCTGCCCGGGCCGCGCCGGACTGGCGCGCGGTGCGTCCCAGGCCGGCTGGAAGGCGCGGCTCCGAGGGCGTCGAGGACATCATCGGCATTCCGCACCAGTGTCGCGCCGTCGCGAATCAGCAGGTTGCAGCCCGACGCGCGGCCATCGAAGGGATGACCCGGAACGGCCAGCACCTCCCGGCCCTGGTCGAGTGCGTCCCGGGCAGTGATCAGGCTGCCCGATTTCGTCGCCGCCTCCACCACCAGCACGGCACGGGCGATTCCGGATATGATGCGGTTCCGGCGCGGGAAATGGCGTGCCTGTGGCTGGGTTCCTGGCGGCATTTCCGAGACGATCAGCCCGGTCTCCGCGATTCGGGCAGTGAGTGTGGCGTTTTCCTTCGGGTAGACGACGTCGACTCCGCCGGCGACGACCGCGACTGTGCCGGTCGGAAGCGCTGCGGCATGGGCTTCGGCGTCGATACCGCGGGCGAGGCCGGAGGCGACTGCAAGTCCGGCTTCCCCGAGGCCGCGTGCGATGGTGGCAGCAGTGCGGCGACCGATGCTGGAAGCGTTTCGCGCACCGACCATTGCAACGGCTTCCCGTCGGCTCATTGCCACCTGCCCCCGAACCCAAAGAAGCGGCGGCGCATCGGTGACCTCTGCAAGGGCCGACGGGTAGTGAGGCTCGCCGACGAAGACCGGCGTCGCCCCGACGCTGCGGCCTGCGGCCAGTTCCCGTTCCGCGATCTCCAGGGGGCAGGGGCGGTATCCGGCAACACCGGCCGCGGCCGCTATTCCGGGCAGTGCCTCCAGAGCCGCCTCCGCGTCGCCGTCGTATTCCGCCATGAGCCTGTAGAAGGTCGCGGTGCCGACCCGATGGGATCGCAAGAGACGCAGCCAGGACTGTCGGGTTCCTTCCGAGGTGGGTGGTGCGAGGGGGGGTGGGGAAGAAAACAAATCCAAACCGTCGTCGCTCCGTCTCTTGCTGGCACCATGGCTACAGGGGAAACGGTTAATCGCTCGTAAACGCGGATCGGAATTCCAGACCGGATCATAGAGGGGCCGATGAGCCGGAACGTTCGGCCCGCCAACTCGCCTCCGTTACCGGCAGTGCGTCAACCCGTCAGGCAGCCGAGCCGCCCACGGTCAGGCCGCCGATGCGCAAGGTCGGCTGGCCGACGCCGACCGGCACCCATTGCCCGGCCTTGCCGCAATTGCCGATTCCGGGGTCGAGGGACATGTCGTTGCCGATGGCGGTGATTCGCGACAGGGCGGTCGGACCGTCGCCGATCAGGGTGGCGCCCTTGACCGGCGCGCCGACCTTTCCGTCCTTCACCCGGTAGGCCTCGGTGCAGGAAAAGACGAATTTGCCGTTCGTGATATCGACCTGGCCGCCGCCGAAGCCGACGGCATAGAGACCGTCCTTCAGCTCGGACAATATCTCCTCAGGCGAGGCGTCGCCGGCGAGCATGTAGGTGTTGGTCATCCGCGGCATCGGGGCGTGGGCATAGCTCTCGCGGCGGCCGTTGCCGGTGGGCGCGACGCCCATAAGCCGAGCATTCTGGCGGTCCTGCATGTAGCCCACGAGGATGCCGTCCTCGATCAGCACGTTGCGGTGCGAGGGGGTGCCCTCGTCATCGACGGTGATCGAGCCGCGGCGGTCCGGGATCGTGCCGTCGTCGAGTACGGTGACGCCGGGCGAGGCGATTCGCTGCCCCATCAGACCGGCGAAGGCGGAGGTGCCCTTGCGATTCGCGTCTCCCTCCAGGCCGTGACCGATGGCCTCATGCAGCAGGATGCCGGGCCAGCCGGGGCCGAGCACCACGTCCATCACCCCGGCAGGGGCGGGTTCCGCCTCGAGATTGACCAGCGCGATGCGCAGGGCTTCGCGGGTCACGCCCTCCCAGTGGGTGCGGTCGAGCAGGCCATCGAGGCCCGCACGCCCGCCGCCGCCGGTTCCGCCCTGTTCGCGCCGCCCGTCCTGCTCGACGATCACGCTCACGTTCAGCCGGCTCATCGGGCGGCTGTCGGCCACGATGGTGCCGTCGGGGCGCAGGATGGTGACTTCCTGCAAGGAGGCGGCGAGGGTGGCAGAGACCTGCACGACACGCGGGTCGAGGGCGCGGGCGAAGGCGTCGATCTCGCGCAAGGTCTGGATCTTTAAAGGAAATTCGGCGTCCGAGATCGGGTTGTCATCGCGATAGAGCCGTTGATTCGTCGCCGCGGGCCCCTCTGCCAGCGTGCCGCCGCCCGCGCCGACGGCCAGCCTGGCCGTTCCGGCGGCGCGCTGCAGCGCCGCCTCGGAGATTTCGGTGGAATGCGCGTAGCCGGCGGTTTCGCCACGCACCGCACGCAGCCCGAACCCCTCGGAGGCATCGTAGCTCGCCGTTTTCAGGCGGCCGTCATCGAAGACCAGCGCCTCCGACCGCCGACGCTCCAGGAAGATTTCGCCGTCGTCGGCGCCGAGCGTTGCTTCCTGAAGCGTACGGAGGGCGGACTCCCTGTCGAGAAGAGTCTCGAAGGGGCGAAAAGGCGCATTTTCGGTGGAGGTCAAGGCGATGCTCCTGTCTGTCGACATATTCGCAAGTGACTTGATGACGCAAATCACCGGGTTGTGCAGTTTTTCGTAATATGGTCTCTAGACCGCAGGACACAACGGGCTCTTTCGCCCGGAGGCTGCGGCCGCCAGGGGGGGAGTCCGTTACGGCTTCGGCCGACTAGCGAACGGGACATATAACTGATGCGATTTTCGACGCTGAAGAGCGGCCTGCCGGCTGCCCTTGCCGGTCTGACTGTATCCGGCGCCGCACTTGCGCAGGACGCGCTTGGCGATCTCGAGGTGAAGGGCGCGCCGACGCCGGGCGGGCTGGGCTTCCAGCCGGCGGTGACCGAACTGGCGCGCGACCTGCAGTGGCTGGACGGGATGATCAACGTGATCATCGCCGCCATCGTGCTTTTCGTGATCGCGCTGATGGGCTGGGTCGTCGTTCGGTTCAACCGCAAGAGCAACCCCGAGCCCGCGGGCTTCACCCACAACTCGCCGCTCGAGATTGCCTGGACGGTGGTGCCGATCATCATACTTATCTTCATCGGCTCGTTCTCGCTGCCGGTGCTCTTCAAGCAGCAGATCATCCCCGAGGGCGACGTCACCATCAAGGCGATCGGCAACCAGTGGTACTGGTCCTACGAGTACCCCGACCACGAGTTCGCCTTCGACAGCTACATGATCGGCGCCGATGCCCAGAACAAGCTGACCCCCGAGGTCGAGGCGCAGCTGATCGAGGCCGGCTACGAGAAGGAGCACTTCCTGCTCGCGACCGATACCGCGGTGGTGGTTCCGGTGAACAAGACCATCGTCGTTCAGGTGACGGCGGCCGACGTGATCCACTCCTGGACCATCCCGGCCTTTGGTGTGAAGCAGGACGCGGTGCCGGGCCGGCTTGCCGAGCTGTGGTTCAAGGCAGAGGAAGAAGGTGTCTACTTCGGTCAGTGCTCCGAGCTTTGCGGCATCGCCCACGCCTACATGCCGATCACAGTGAAGGTGGTCAGCGAGGAGGCCTACGAAGCCTGGCTCGACAGCGCCATCGAGGAATATGCCGGCAAGCCGCGCACCCTCGACGTGGCTTCGGCCGAGTAAGGCCCCGGGTCTCTAGGAGCCGACAGGTGAACCATGTCTGACACGAGCCTGCACAGCGTCCCCCGCAGCGCCGAGCCGGAGCTGAAGGACTACTTCGCCCTGCTCAAGCCGCGGGTGATGTCCCTGGTGGTCTTCACGGCGCTGGTCGGGCTGCTCGTTGCGCCGGTGCCTGTGCATCCCTTCATCATTTTCACCTCGGTCCTGTTCATCGCCATCGGCGGCGGGGCATCCGGGGCGCTGAACATGTGGTGGGATGCCGACATCGACCGGGTGATGCGCCGTACGGCGAAGCGTCCGATCCCGGCTGGCAAGGTGACCGAAGGCGAGGCGCTCGGCCTCGGAGTCGCGCTGTCCGGCCTATCGGTGATGATGCTGGCGCTTTCAGCCAACCTCTTCGCCGCCGGCCTGCTGGCCTTCACCATCTTCTTCTATGTCGTGATCTACACGATGTGGCTCAAGCGCTGGACGCCGCAGAACATCGTCATCGGCGGTGCAGCCGGTGCGTTCCCTCCGATGATCGGCTGGGCGGTCGCCACGGGCGGGATCTCGGTCGAATCGGTGCTGATGTTCGCGCTGATCTTCATCTGGACGCCGCCACACTTCTGGGCGCTGGCGCTGTTCATGAAGTCCGACTACGACGATGCCGGCGTGCCGATGCTGACCGTGACCCACGGCCACGACGCCACCCGCCGCCACATCCTCGCCTACACGGTGCTGCTGGCCGCCTGTTCGCTGGGCCTCGCCGTCACCTCGATCGGCGGTCCGGTCTATCTCGTCGCCGCGCTGGTGCTGAACTTCCGGTTCCTGGTGGGCGCCTGGAAAATCTGGAAGCGCAACACGCCGCAAGCCGAGGCAGACGCCTATGGCGAAGAAAAGCGGTTCTTCAAGCTGTCGCTGTGGTATCTCTTCCTCCACTTCTCGGCGCTGCTGGCCGACGCCACGCTGCGCGCCCTCGGAGTGTTTGGAGGCTGGGCATGATCCGGGCGACCCATGAACTGCACGAGCGCCGCAAGGGGCGCAATCTCGGGCTCGGGATCCTGCTGCTCGCCTTTGTCGGCATCGTCTTTGGCATGACCATCGTCAAGATCGGCAATGGCGAGGACGTGCTGGGAACGGGTATGGTCGCGGGGGAGGTGTCACAGTGATCTTTCGCAACCTCACAGGCCCGAAGCGGACGCTCGCCCAGACCCTGAGCGTGGTCTTTGTCATGGGCTCGCTCGCCTGGGCGTCGGTGCCGCTTTACGACATGTTCTGCAAGGTCACCGGCTACGGCGGCACGACGAACACCGCCGACGCGGGCTCCGATGTTGTCCTGAACGAGACGATCAAGGTGCGCTTCGACGGTTCGCTCGAGCGGGGCATGCCCTGGAGCTTCAAGCCGATGCAGCGGGAAATGACCATCCGCCTCGGCGAGACCGGTCTGGCCTTCTACGAGGCCCATAATCCCACCGATCGCCCCGTGGCGGGCTCGGCCAGCTACAATGTCGCTCCGTTCGACGCCGGGAACTACTTCGTCAAGATCGACTGCTTCTGCTTCGAGCAGCAGGTCCTGCAGCCGGGCGAGACGGTGCAGATGCCGGTCAGTTTCTACGTCGATCCGGAGATCCTCGAGGATCGCGACGCGAAGCACACGCCGCAGATCACCCTTTCCTACACCTTCTACGAGATTGACCTGCCCGAAGAGCAGGCGGCGCTTGTGATCGCCGACGAATAACGCGCAAGGGACTTCCAATGGCTCACGAAAAGAACCACGACTACCATATCCTGCAGCCGTCCATCTGGCCGTTCCTGGGCGCGGTGGGGGCCTTCATCATGCTGTTCGGCGCGGTGTTGTGGATGCACTCCATCACCCCGTTCCTGTTCTTCATCGGCCTCGTGCTGGTGCTCTACACCATGTACGCGTGGTGGGCCGAGACGATCGCCGAGGAGCATGCAGGCGATCACACGCCGGTGGTGCTGATCGGACTGCGCTACGGCTTCATCCTCTTCATCATGTCCGAGGTGATGTTCTTCGCCGCCTGGTTCTGGTCGTTCTTCAAGCACGCCATGTACCCGATGGGCCCCGAAAGCCCGGCCGTAGACGGCGTCTGGCCGCCGGTGGGCATCGAGACGTTCGATCCCTGGCACCTGCCGCTGATCAACACGCTGATCCTGTTGCTCTCGGGGTGCGCAGCCACCTGGGCACACCACGCCCTCGTCCACGAGAACAACCGCAAGGACATGGCCACCGGCCTCATCCTCGCCGTGGCACTCGGTCTGCTGTTCACCTTCTTCCAGGCCTATGAGTACAGCCACGCCGCCTTCGGCTTCTCCGGCAACATCTATGGCGCCAACTTCTTCATGGCGACCGGCTTCCACGGAGCGCACGTGATCATCGGCACCATCTTCCTGTTTGTCTGCTACCTGCGGGTGCGGGCCGGCCACTTCACCCAGGAAAGCCACCTCGGCTTCGAGGCCGCCGCCTGGTACTGGCACTTCGTGGACGTCGTCTGGCTGTTCCTGTTCACCGCCGTTTACATCTGGGGCGGCTGAGCCGGAAGGCCGCTTGCCTCCGGCGGGGGTATTTGATCCAAGAAGAAGCGGGGCGCGGGACTGACCGGGCCCCGTTCTCATTGAAGGAGGGCGCGCAGGTGCGACGCTATCTGGCACCGCTGGCAATCGGACTGGTCGGCGCGGCGATCCTGATCTGGCTTGGCGTCTGGCAGCTTCAGCGCCTGGAGTGGAAGGAAGCGATCCTGGAGGAGATCGACCAGCGCATCGCGGCCGATCCCGTTCCGCTGCCGGCCACGCCCGATCCCGAGCAGGACCGGTTCCTGCCAGTCGAGGTCTCTGGGCGCACCGACCCGCGCGAGTTGCATGTCCTGGTTTCGACCCGTCAGCTCGGAGCCGGCTTCCGGATCATCACTGGCTTCACCACCGAAGAGGGGCGTCGAATCCTGCTCGACAGGGGCTTCGTGGCTGCGGACCGGAAGGACGCGGGACGGCCGGCGGCCACGCTCATGATCACCGGCAACCTGCACTGGCCTGACGAGCGCGACCGCTATACGCCGGAGAACGATCCGGCGACGAATTACTGGTACGCCCGCGAAGTCGACGTGATGGCCGACGAGTTGGGCACCGAGCCGATCCTCGTGATCGCCCGCATGAGCTCCGGCTCCGACGCCTCGATCACCCCGCTGCCGGTGGACAGCTCCGGCATCCCGAATGACCACCTCGGCTATGCCGTGACGTGGTTCGGCCTCGCGCTTGTGTGGTTGGGGATGACAGCGCTGCAACTCTGGCGTATCTCACGCGGCGACCGTCGCAGCGCTGATGGGAAAGGGTAACCGCTCTCATCACCTGTCCAGAAATATCCCCGCCGGAGGCTCCCGCAAGCGCCATCGGTGCATCGCCGGGCCCAGGCGCTCCGCAGACACGAGAGAGGCGCAATGAAATACATCTCCACCCGCGGCAAGGCGCCCGTTCTGTCCTTTGAGGAGGCCATGCTCACTGGGCTCGCCCGTGACGGCGGACTCTACGTGCCCGAGAACATTCCGCAGATGCCCCCCGAGGCCATCGCCGCGCTCGCCGGCCTTCCTTACGAGGAGATCGCCTTTCGGGTGATGCAGCCGTTCCTCGGCGAGAGCTTCACCGATGAAGAGTTCCGCGAGATCATCGCACGCGCCTACGAGGGCTTCGGCCATGCCGCCCGCGCGCCGCTGGTGCAACTCGCCCCCAACCATTTCCTGCTCGAGCTGTTCCACGGGCCCACACTGGCCTTCAAGGACTTCGCGATGCAGCTCATCGGCCAGCTCTTCCAGTTGGCTTTGAAGCGGCGCGGCGAGCGGGTCACGATCGTCGGCGCGACTTCGGGCGACACCGGTTCCGCGGCGATAGAGGCGTTCCGCGGGCTCGACGCGGTGGATGTCTTTATCCTGTTCCCGCATGGCCGCGTCTCCGAGGTGCAGCGCCGTCAGATGACCACGCCGTCCGAGGCCAATGTCCACGCCCTCGCGCTCGATGGCCATTTTGACGATTGCCAGGCCCGGGTGAAGGACATGTTCAACGACTTCGCCTTCCGGGACGCGGTCGCGCTCGCAGGCGTGAACTCGATCAACTGGGCGCGCGTGCTGGCGCAGGTCGTCTATTACTTCAGTGCCGCCACGGCGCTCGGCGCGCCGCATCGCGCGGTCTCCTTCACCGTGCCCACCGGCAATTTCGGCGATATCTTCGCCGGCTATATCGCGCGCCGCATGGGGCTGCCGATCGAGCGGCTGGTGGTCGCCACCAACCAGAACGACATCCTGCACAGGGCGCTGAGCACCGGCGGCTACATGACCAGCGAGGTCGCCCCCTCGATCAGTCCCTCGATGGACATCCAGGTCAGCTCGAATTTCGAACGCGCGCTGTTCGACGCCTACGGCCGCGATGGTGCCGCCGTGGCGCAACTGATGGACGAGTTGAAGTCCGACGGCGGCTTCCACATCAGCCAGGGCGCGCTGCAGACCTTGCAGGAGACATTTGCCTCCGGACGCGCCTCGGAGGACGAGACCTCCGCCACCATCGCGCGCCTCTTCGCGGAGACCGGCGAGATCCTCTGCCCGCACAGCGCCGTGGGGGTGAAAGTGGCCGAAGAACACCTCGGGACTGCGCCGATGATCACGCTCGCGACCGCCCATCCGGCCAAGTTCCCCGACGCGGTCGAGGCCGCCACAGGTCTCCGCCCGCCTCTTCCCAATCGCATGGCGGACCTGTATGAGCGATCGGAACGGGTGTCGCGGGTCGCCAACGACCTTGGCGCCATCGAAGATCTGATACGGGAAAGGCGCGCCGGTTGAGCGTGAATCTTGAGAGACTTGCCAATGGCTTGCGCGTCGTCACGGAGACGGTGCCCGGGCTGGAGAGCGCGGCCGTCGGGCTTTGGGTCAATGCTGGCGGACGGCACGAGCGGATCGAGCAGAACGGCATTGCCCATTTCCTGGAGCACATGGCCTTCAAGGGGACGAAGCGGCGCAGCGCGCTGCAGATCGCCGAGGAGATCGAGGATGTCGGCGGGTTCATCAACGCCTACACCTCGCGCGAGGCCACGGCCTATTACGCGCGGGTCCTGAAGGCTGACGTGCCACTGGCGCTCGACGTGGTGTCCGACATCGTGCTGAACCCGGTCTTCGAGCAGAAGGAGATCGAGGTCGAGCGCGGGGTGATCCTGCAAGAGATCGGCCAGGCGCTCGACACGCCGGATGACGTGATCTTCGACTGGCTGCAGGAGGCCGCCTATCCGGGCCAGGCGCTCGGCCGCACGATCCTTGGGCCCACGGAACGGGTCAGCGGCTTCGAGCGCGAGGACCTCGCCGGTTTCGTGGCAGAGCATTACGGGCCGGGGCAAATGGTTCTCTCTGCCGCCGGCGCCGTGGACCACGACGAGATCGTCCGGCTCGCCGAGAAGCTCTTCGGCCATCTCTCGCCGGTCCAGCTCAGCACACATGACGTGGCCGTTTTCCACGGTGGTGAGCGGCGCGAGCTTCGCAAGCTCGAGCAAGTGCATTTCGCGCTGGCCCTGGAGAGCCCGTTCTACTCGCATCCCGATGTCTACACCGCGCAGGTCTATTCGACCCTCCTCGGAGGCGGCATGTCTTCCCGCCTGTTTCAGGAGGTGCGGGAGAAGCGCGGGCTCTGCTATACGATCTTCGCGCAAGCGGGCGCCTATGCCGACACCGGCATGATGACGATCTACGCCGGCACGTCCGCCGAGGAGATCGGCCAGCTCGCGAAGCTGACCATCGACGAGTTGCGCCGCGTGGCGGACGATGTGAGCGAGGAAGAGGTCAATCGCGCCCGGGCGCAGATGAAGGCCGGGCTGCTGATGGGGCTGGAGAGCCCTTCGGCACGGGCTGAGCGCCTCGCCCGTATGGTTGCGATCTGGGACAGGGTGCCCCCGCTCGACGAGACGGTGGAACGGATCGAAGCCGTCGACCGCGCCAGCATCGCCCGCTTTGCCGCCGATCTCGCAGGCGCCGGACGCACCGCGCTTGCGCTCTACGGTCCGGCGCAAAGCGCCCCGGAACTGGCGGAGTTACAGGAGAGGCTTGCGGCCTGATGCGGCTTGGCCGGAAAAAGGTGCGTATCGTGACCGAGCGGATGGTCCTGCGCCCGCCGATGCACGGCGATTTCCGGGCCTGGAGCTGCCTGCGGCGGGACTCGCGCGCCTTTCTGGAAAAGTGGGAGCCGCTCTGGGCGCCCGATCACCTCAGCCGGAAGGCGTTCACCAACCGGGTCTACTGGGCGCAGCGGTCGCTCGGTGCGGGCACGGCGCTGCCGCTTTTCCTGGTCCGGCGTGACGACGATGCGCTGATGGGAGCCATCACGCTCGACCACATTCGCCGTGGACCGGCCCAGGCCGGCACCTTCGGCTACTGGATCGGCGAACCCTTCGCCCGGCGCGGGTACATGCGGGAGGCGATCACCGCGCTGACGCATCACGCGTTCGAGACGCTGGACCTGAGCCGGATCGAGGCCGCCTGCCTGCCGGAAAACGCGGCGTCGCGGGGCTGCCTGGAGAAATGCGGCTTCAAGTACGAGGGGGTGGCGCAGAGCTACCTGCAGATCGCGGGCCGTTGGCGGAACCACGTGCTCTATTCCAACCTCCGGGCGGATCGCCGGGGTCGGACGGAAGTGCGTTAGGCCATGGGCTCCCGCCCGTCGTCGACGCATCGCAGATGCGCCTCCTCCCGTTGGGCGCGGCCGCGCGCGGGGCGCGCGGCTGCTCGGAATCTAGCCCTTGCAGCGGATCGGACGCGGCAAGATGGCACGTCCGCGTGGTTTGGCGCCACGCCGGCCTTGCCCCGGCCATGATCGATCGGGTGAGGTGCGAACTGCACTTCGGGAAATGTCGACAGTCAGAAGGAAACACCCATGGCGCGCCACAAGACGGTCAAGGACTATATCCGCACCATCGCCGATTTTCCCCATGAAGGGATCATGTTCCGCGACGTGACCACGCTCTTTGCCGATCCCCGCGGCCTGCGGATCGCGGTCGACCAGCTTCTGCACCCCTATGCCGGCACGCCAATCGATTGCGTCGTCGGGCTGGAGGCGCGGGGCTTCATCCTCGGGGGTGCGGTGGCGCACCAGCTCTCGGTCGGTTTCGTGCCGATCCGCAAGAAGGGCAAGCTGCCCGGTCCGGTGATCTCGGAGGCCTACACGCTGGAATACGGCGAGGCGGTGGTGGAGATCCACGACGACGCCATCGAGCCCGGTGCCCGCGTCCTGGTGGTCGACGACCTGCTGGCGACGGGCGGCACCGCGGAGGCCGGTATCCGGCTGGTCGAACGGCTGGGCGGCGATGTCGTCGGCTGCGCCTTCGTGATCGACCTGCCGGAGCTTGGCGGCCGCAAACGCCTCGAGGCGCTCGGCATGGACGTCCATGCGCTCTGCGAATTCGAGGGCGCCTGAGGGTCACGACGCGCCCAGCTTCTCCTGGAAGCCAAATACCTCGGGGTCCGGGGCAGCGCCCCGGTCCGCCCTTCGACACAGGGAATAAACCTGCGGAGCCGTGAGCCGGCTCACCCCATGCGCAGGACCGCGCCGGGGTTCATGATGCCGTGCGGGTCGAGGGCTGCCTTGATGGCGCGCATCGCGGCCAGTTTCGTGGGGTCGCCGTAGCGCTCGAGATCCCCCACCTTGAGCCGTCCGATCCCGTGTTCGGCGCTGACCGAGCCCTCGAATTCTTCCACCAGGTCGTGCAGCGCAGCGGTGACGGCCCCACGTTGAGCGGCGAAGTCGCTGGCGGCCGCCCCGTCGGGCGGAAAGACATTGTAATGCAGGTTGCCGTCGCCGAGGTGGCCGAAGCAGTTGATCCGGAAATCCCCGAGGTCAGCAACCACCTCGCGCCCACGCGCAATGAAATCGGGGATCGCGGAAATCGGCACTGAAATGTCGTGCGAAGAGACCGCGCCGATACGGCGGTTCGCCTCCGGAATGGATTCCCGAACATGCCAGAAGGCCAGCCGCTGCGTCTCGTTCTGCGCGATCACGCCGTCCCGGACGAGCCCGGCCTCGGCGGCCTCTTCGAATAGCCCTTCGAACTCCGCTTCGGCGGTCTGGCCGCCGGTCACACCGAGCCCGATCAGCACCATCCAGGCGGGACGGGGGGCAAAGGGCTGGCGCACGTCGGGCATCTTCTGATGCAGGAATTCGAGCCCCATGCCGCTGATCAGTTCGAAAGCGGAGACAGCATCGCCCATGCGCCGCTGCGCCATTGCCAGAAGCTGCACGGCCGCGGCCGGCGTGTCCACCACCAGGAAGGCCGCGCCCTTTTCGGCCGGGCGGGGGTAGAGACGCAGGCTGGCGGCGGTGATCACGCCAAGCGTGCCTTCCGAGCCGATCAGCAGGTTGCGGAGATCGTAGCCGGTGTTGTCCTTCCTCAGGCGTTTCAGCCCGCGCAGGATCGACCCGTCCGGCAGGACCGCCTCCAGCCCAAGGCACAAGTCGCGGCTGTTGCCGTAGCGCAGCACATTGACGCCGCCGGCGTTGACCCCGAGCAGCCCGCCGATTTGGGCCGAGCCCTCCGAGGCAAGCGAGAGCGGGAACATGCGGTCGATGTCGCGGGCGGCCTGCTGCACGTCGGCAAGGATGGCGCCGGACTCGACCACCAGCACGTTCTCGGCCGGATAGGCGCCACGGACCCGGTTCATGCGTTCCAGCGACAACAGGATCGGCCGCGGCAGATCTCCGGCGACCTGCCCGCCGACCAGCCCGGTGCCGCCGCCATAGGGCAGCACGCCGACGCGGTGCGCGGCGGCCATTCTGATGACTTGTGTGACCTCCTCGACCGAGGAGGGGATCACCAGCAGCGCGTCGGCGCCGTGGAACCGCCCGCGCGGTTCCTCGAGATAGCGCGGCTCCAGCGGCCGGAACGCGGAACGGGGCAGTTCGGCGTGCAGCGCGGCCTCGATTTCGGCAGATACCGGGTTCAGCATCCTGTCACCTCCTGCGTCGATCAATCACGCGAGGCAGGTCGGTGCAAGGTGGGGCGCGTCGCTCAGTGGCGCAAGTCACTGGCCCTCGTCGTTGAATCCGAGGAAACGCGGCTGCAGGACGATGACCGTCGGCTCGGAGGGCAGGTCGCGAAGCGATACCTCCAGCATCCGCTCCTCGCGACGTTCGATCCGGAAATCATTCGCGACACCGGCGAGGAAGCGGTCCAATGAGTTGCCCGAATGCCAGTGCATCGGTAGCACGATCGAGGCGCGGAACCGCTGCAGGACCCGGATCATCACCTCCGTCGGCAAGGTCATCCCGCCGTCGATCGGCGCCATCACCACGTCGAGTCGCCCGATGGCGGCGTATTGCTCCGGGTTGGGTTCATGATGCAAGTGGCCGAGATGCCCGATGCAAAGCCCGGCGACCTCGAAGATGAAGATCGAATTGCCGTCGGGCTCCACCCCGCTGCCGTAACGCGAGCGGATGTCGGTCGGCACGTTGCGCACCAGCATCTCGCCGAGATCGAGGTGGTGATCGGCCGGCGCGCCGGTGTCGTCCCATCCCTGCAGCACGTGCGGGATGGCCGGGTCGGGGTTGGCCGTCCAGTGGGTCGTGTGCGAATGGTTCATGGTCACCACGTCCGGGATCAGCGCGGCAGGGCCGGTGAATCCGTTGTAATCGGTGATCACGTTCAGGCCGCCCGGGGTCTGGAGCAGGTACATCGAGTGGTCGATGTAGTTCAGCCGCACCGTATGTTCCGGCAGCGGGTCGCGGTAGCCGGCGCGCCAGATCACCTCGAGCCCCGGGACGTTCTCCACCAGCGCGATGCAGTGGGAGGGGCGCCGGTCGGCCTCGGACTGGGCGATTGCCATGCCGGGCAGGAGCAGGCAGGCGAGGGCGAGCCGGGCAATGTGGCGGACGAAATTGCGCATCAAAGTCTCCTCGGTGGTTTCGGGAACGTCAGGCAATGGGAGCATCATGCCACGATCCGCCAATTGCGCCCCCATGAACTCTTCGTCAGCAGGAAAACCGTCTTTTCGGAATGCGATTTGCGCGCATCTGCCGCAAAGCCGGGCAGGTCCGCGTGCTGCCGGTCCCGGACGGGCAGGGGGGCAATGATCCCTTGCACCGGGGGATTGCGGCGCTAAGGATGGCGCGCGTGGCAATCGCAGGGCGGTGAATGGAACTCTTTCTCCTCGGGGCAACGGGACAGGCAGTGCTGGCGCTGATGGTCGTGGCGGTGATGTTCCTGCTCTTCGCGCGCGAGGTCTTCCCCGCCGAGGTCGTCGCCATCATCGGTGCAGCGGTGATGCTGGTCACCGGCATCCTGCCCTACGATGATGCGCTCACCGTGCTGTCCAACCCGGCCCCCTGGACCATCGCCATGATGTTTCTGGTTATGGGCGCGCTGGTGCGGACCGGGGCGCTCGACTGGTTTACCCAGATCGCTCAACGGCAGGCGGAGCAGAACCCGAAGCTCGCGATCGGCACGTTGATGGGCTTCGTGGTGACGGCCTCGGCCTTCGTCTCGAACACGCCCGTCGTCGTGGTGATGATCCCCGTCGTGGTCCAGATCGCGCGCACCTTGAAGCGGCCGGCCTCCAAGATGCTGATCCCGCTCTCGTATGCCGCGATCATGGGGGGCACGCTGACGCTGATCGGCACCTCGACCAACCTGCTGGTCGACGGTGTGGCCCGCGCCAACGGCATGGCCCCATTCGGCATCTTCGAGGTTACCCCACTGGCGGTTTTCGTCGTCGCCTGGGGCATGATCTACCTGCGTTTCATCGCGCCCCGGCTGCTGCCGGACCGCGACAGCATGGCGGACGTGCTCTCCGACAAGACGCGGATGAAGTTCTTCACCGAACTGGCGGTGCCCGAGGACAGCGGGCTGATCGGCCAGAAGGTGATGGAGATCGACCTTTTCAAGCGCGAGGGCGTGCGTGTGATCGACGTGCTGCGCGGCGATGCCTCGCTCCGGCGCGATCTGCGGTCGGTGGAGCTGGAGCCGGGGGACCGGGTGGTTCTGCGGACCCAGATGAGCGAGCTGCTGAGCCTCCAAGAAAACAAGAACCTGCGCACCGTGGACAAGCTGAGCTCGGTGCGGACCGAGACGGTGGAGGTGCTGATCTCCCCCGGCGCCCGCATGGTGGGCCGCACCCTCGGCCAACTCCGCCTGCGCCGCCGCTACGGTGTCTACCCGCTGGCGGTGCATCGCCGGAACCAGAACATCGGCCGCCAGCTCGACGATCTCGTGGTGCGCGTGGGCGACACGCTGCTGCTCGAAGGCGCGCCGGAGGATATCCGGCGGCTGGCGCAGGACATGGGGCTGGTCGACATCGCCCGCCCGTCGGCCCGTGCCTTCCGCCGCGACCGTGCGCCGGTCGCCATCGCGGCGCTGATCGCGATCGTGTTGCTGGCGGCGCTTGGCGTGGCGCCGATACTGCTGCTGTCCTTCCTCGCCGTGGCGCTGGTTTTCATTACCCGCTGCATCGACGCCGACGAGGCGTTTTCCTTTGTCGACGGGCGGCTGCTGGCGCTGATCTTTTCGATGCTCGCCGTTGGCGCAGCCCTCGATGCCTCGGGCGCGGTCGAGCTGGTTGTGCAGGCGGTGTCGCCGGCGCTCGCCTCGCTGCCGCCGTTTCTCGTGGTCTGGGCGATCTACCTGCTGACCTCGATCATGACTGAACTGGTGTCGAACAACGCCGTGGCGGTGGTGGTGACCCCGGTCGCAATTGGCATGGCGGCGGCGCTCGGCTATGATCCGCGCCCGCTGGTGATCGCCGTCATGATCGCGGCCTCGGCCAGTTTCGCGACGCCCATCGGCTACCAGACCAACATGATGGTCTACGGCCCCGGAGGCTACCGCTTCGCGGACTTCCTCAAGGTCGGCATCCCGCTCAACCTCTCGATGGGTCTCATGACCTCCTTCCTGATCCCGTTGCTTTGGCCGCTCTGAGCGGCGAGCCGAAGCCGGGAGCACATACCATGGGATTGCCCCCGGTGGGGCCAATGGGCTATGGACGCGCAAACCGATCCAAGCATTGATCCGAACGGAGAAGACCCATGGCCGGCCATTCAAAATGGGCGAACATCCAGCACCGCAAGGGGCGTCAGGACGCTGCCCGCTCCAAACTGTTTTCCAAGCTCTCGAAGGAAATCACCGTCGCCGCAAAGATGGGCGACCCGGACCCCGAAAAGAACCCCCGCCTGCGCCTGGCGGTGAAGGAAGCCAAGTCGAACTCCGTCCCCAAGGACGTGATCGACCGCGCGATCAAGAAATCCGTGGCGGGTGACGGGGACGATTACGAAGAGATCCGCTACGAAGGCTACGGGCCCGGCGGCGTGGCCGTCATTGTCGAGGCGATGACCGACAACCGCAACCGCACCGCCTCCAACGTGCGTTCCACCTTTTCCAAGAACGGTGGCAACCTCGGCGAGACCGGCTCGGTGGGTTTCATGTTCGAGCGCAAGGGCGAGATCACCTATCCCGCCTCCGCCGGCGACGCGGACACCGTGATGGAAGCCGCGATCGAGGCCGGTGCCGAGGACGTGGAATCCGACGAGAACGAGCACATCATCTATTGTGCCGATACCGACCTGAACGAGGTCTCCACCGCGCTGGAAGCCTCGCTGGGCGAATCCGAATCGACCAAGCTGGTCTGGAAACCGACCACCACCACCGAACTGGACCTCGAGACCGCGCAGAAACTGATGCGCCTGATCGAGGCGCTCGAGGACGACGACGACGTTCAGCGGGTCACCGCCAACCTCGAGGTCTCCGACGAGGTTGCAGCGCAGCTCTGAGCCGTCCGACCCCCGGCGTTGGCCGGGGGCTCTGGAACGGGACAAGATATTCCGTCTCCTGACCTGCCGGCCACTGGCCGGCAGTTCCGTTTTTCCCGCCCGGTGCGCGCCGGAACACCCGGCGGAGGGACGGGCCAGCAGCCCCGGCCGGCCCCGAAGTTCCCGCATCAGCGCCCGGCTTGCCTTTCGCACCGTGCCCTGCGTCCGTCGCGCGCTTGACACCGAAGCGCTTGTATCCCCTCTCGTCGAACGTCGATTTCGAAGCCTTTGTCGACCGTCTGCCTTGTCGCTGTGCAAAGCCCGGAATCCGAGCATGGGCAGTTTGGGTGGAAACCTGCTGATCTTTCGCTGACCCGGCGGAATCCCGCTACATCTTGTCCGTTAACAGATGCGAACATGCATCAGTTGTGCGGTCGGTGCGCGGCGGACGTATCCGCCGCCAATCCTTCGTCTACATAGGAGCGAGCAAGACCAAGTCTGTCGCCTTACACCACCGGTCGAGCGTTGAGCAGCGTTTGACCGATGAGAGACGTGCGGCCCTCGTGTTCGCAGAATGCCAAGGACGTTTGATAGATGACTAACCGATTTCAAGGGATTGCCGGCCGTGATGCCGGCCCCACCGGAGCAGACGGCGCATTTCGCCGGCCGCTCGACGAAAGGGACTCGGGGGCCGAGCGCCTCGGGCCGCGCCTGGTTGGACGCAACCTGATCGAGAAAACCCTTATTCCGCTGCTGGTGGCGCTTGCGAGCTTTCTCGCCGCGCTCATCGGGATCGCTGTCTACCAGTTTGGCGCAGGTGCCGAAGTTCTGACCATCGCGATAGGCAACTGGATGACGGCGCTGGCCATCTGCATTCTCGTATTGCTGGGCGTGCTGGCCGTGCTGTCCGATGTGAACGCGCCCTGATACGGGCCGCGCGGCGTCCTTCCGGAACGCCCGTCAATTACGGCGGTCGATCCCGGCAAGGCGCAGCGTCTTTTCGACAAGGCTGTCCATTCCCTTTCCGGTACCGCCTGCCAAGGCGGCCGTCGCCCTTTCCGCGAGCGAATCCAGCGCCGGTGGATCGAGCCGGGCGAGCGCCTCGCCCAGGGCTGGTCCATCGGCGACCTTGATGGCGCCGCCGGCCGCATCGAGCGCGGCGTAGGTTTCGGCGAAATTGCGCAGGTCCGGTCCGTGCAGGATCGCGCTGCCGAACTGGGCCGGCTCATAGGGCGTATGCCCGCCCTTCGCCACGAGCGATCCCCCGACGAAGCATTGGCCGCTGAGGGCATACCACAGCGGCATCTCGCCAAGGGTGTCGGCGAGGTAGACGTCGCTCCCCTTGTCGGGGGCGTCTCCGGCGGAACGGGTGCGGAAGCGCAGCCCTGTGCGCTCGAGCAGCGCCCGGACCTCGGCGCTGCGTGCGGGGTGCCGCGGGGCGAGGATCATCCGCAGCGACGGCCGGGCGCGGCGGGCGATTTCGAAGGCGGCCAGCACCTGTCCTTCCTCGCCCTCGTGGGTCGAGGCCGCGAGCCAGGTATCCTCCCGCGGGAACACCTCCCGGTATTGTGTCATCAGGTCTGCGTCCGGCGCGGGCAACTGGACAGAGGCCTTCAGCGTCACCGGCGCGACAATGCGCTCGGGCGGCAGGCCAAGCTCCCGGAACTTGCTCTCTGAGGCCGCGTCCTGCGCCGAGAACAGCCGGACCGGCTCGAACAGGCGCCTGACCATGCCGGGACGGCGATGCCATTTCGCGGCGCTGCGTTCGGAGATGCGGGCCGAGATCATCGCCACGGGGATCCCCCTCTTTGCGGCCATCTCCATGCGGTTCGGCCAGAGATCGCCCTCCAGCAGGATCAGGAGCGACGGGCGTTCGTTGTCGAGGAAGGCCGCGAGGCAGGGGCGGTAGTCGAGCGGCGCGAGCCGCGCCTCGAGCCGGTCCAGCCCCCATCCCCGCACCATGTCGCGCCCCGTGAGGCTGTTGGAGGTGACGACCATCCGGCAATCCGGCGCCTCGCGCAGAAGCGTCTCGATCAGGTCGCGGGCGGAGGTCAGCTCGCCATTGGAGGCGCCGTGCAGCCAGATCAACGGGCCGGCCGCGGCCTCGCCGGATGCGCCGCGGCCAAGCCTCTCGCGGAGGTCGGCCAGCGTCTCGCGGCCGCGGGCCAGCCGGAGCGCGAAATATCCCGCGGCGAGCGGGGCCGCGAGGGTCAGGGCGAGGCGATAGGTGAACACCAATTCTGGGCTCCGTCGGTCGGTCGGGCGCGGCTTACGCGCTCTGCATCCCTCGGGCAAGGGCGTGTCAGGAAGTTGCCTCTGCCGGCTGGCTGTCGGTCCTGCGGTCTTCGTCGATTTCGAGCGGAGCTGTTTGCGGAGCGGGTTCCGACGGCTCCCCGGGCGCGGCTTCCGGAGACGCCTCTATCACCCGTGCCTCCATCTCGGCGTTGGTCAGCCCGCCGAGGAGGACGACAAAGGCGCTGAGATAGAACCACATCAGCATCGCCACCACCGCGCCGAGCGAGCCGTAGATCTCGTTGTAGCGGTTGAAGTTCTCCAGGTAGGTCGAGAACCCCCAGGAGACGAGCGCCCAAAGCACGACCGCCAGCATCGAGCCGGGGGAGAGCAGGTCGCTGCGCCGGCCGTCGCGGTTTGGTCCGAGCCGGTAGAGCAGCCCGATGCCCAGCAGAACCACCCCGCCGCCGATCAGCCAGCGCAGGATTTCCAGCACCAGCCCGGTGAACGGCCCGAGCGGCAGGAAGGCGAGCAGGACGGGGGTGACGACCACGGTCGCCATCGCGACGAGCGCAACGGCGATCAGCACCACGGTCAGCAGCAGCGCAAAGGCCATCGAGCGTAGCCCGCCGCGCGGCGGGGTCTGGTAGACAGCATTGAGCCCGCCGATCATCGCGGCGACGCCGGCCCGGCTGGCCCAGAGAGCGGCGCCGATCGACACTGCGGAAGCCCAGCCCAGCACCTCCTTCGGCCCGGAGGCGATGGCGCTGACCTGCGCGTCGATGATCCCGAAGGCGGCTTCCGGGATCACCTCCCGGTAGGTCGCGAGCTCCTGCTCGACGAGGTCCGGATCGGCGAAGAAGCCCCAGAGCGTGACGATGGAGGTGATCGCCGGGAAGATCGCGAGCAGCCCATAGAAGGCCACCCCCGCCGCGATCAAGCCGAGGTGGCGGGTGCCGATCCCGTTGAAGATGGCTCCGAGGAGCGACAGGGTCTTGCGCAGGCGTTGAAACACGGGGAAGCGGCCTCCGGCGGGTTTGGATACGGGCGTGGTGAGCGGTCTGCCCCTCGGGCGTGTGTCGCCCTCGATAGGGGCTGGTGGCACCATAGCATTCGGGACGCTTTCGGAAAGGGGCGGACCGGCCACGCTTGCGGAGCGCCGCAAGCCGCGCAAGAAGGGAAGATCAGGAGCTTACGCAAGCAAGGAGTGTGGCCATGATATCGCGCGTCGCAGCTGGCGAGACCCCGGCAGGGGATGCCGCGACCGGCCCCTACGGCACAATTGCCGTGATCGGAGCCGGCGCCTGGGGCACGGCGCTTGCGCTGGTGGCCGCGCGGGCGGGGCGCCGCGTCCGGCTCTGGGGACGCAATCCCGAGGATATCGCCACGATCAGCAAGACCGGGGTCAACCTGCGCTACCTGCCCGGCATCCACCTGCCGGACGGGATCGTGGCCACGTCCGACATGGCCGAAGCGCTGAGGGGCGCCGATTGCGTGCTGCTGGTCACGCCCTCGGTGACCCTGCGCGAGATCTGCCGCCAGGTCGCGCCGCATATCGAGCCTGCCGCGCCGGTGGTGCTCTGCGCCAAGGGGATCGAGACGGGCTCCGGCAAGCTCCTGAGCGAGGTGGCGAGCGAGGAACTGCCCCGGCACGCGATCGGCGCTCTTTCCGGGCCGACCTTTGCGCGGGAGACCGCGCTCAACTATCCCACCGCAGTGACCCTCGCCTTTCCCTTCGCGCAGGCCGACCGGCGCGCGCCCCATGCCGCGCCGGCCTCCCGACTGGCCCTGTCGCTCGGCTCGGACGCGTTCCGGCCCTATGTGAGCGACGATCTCGTGGGCGTGGAGGTGGCCGGCGCGGTCAAGAACGTGATCGCCATCGCCTGTGGGATGATGACCGGCGCGGGCTTTGCCGAGAACACCCGTGCCGCGCTCATCACCTGGGGGATCGACGAGATGAAGACTATGGCCGAGGCGCTTGGCGGGCGGCGCGAGACTATCGCCGGCCTTTCGGGCATCGGCGACCTGACGCTGACCTGCTCCTCGACGACGTCGCGCAACATGCATTTCGGCGTGCAGCTCGGGGAGGGGATCGCGCGGGAGAACGTGTTCGAAGGCAATCCGGTGGTGGTGGAGGGCGAAGTGAACGCGATCTCGGTGATCGACCTCGCCGACCGGATCGGCGTCGCGATGCCGGTGAGCCGCGCGGTGCACGACATCCTGCACGCCGGGGCCGACCTGCGACAGACCTTCGCTTGGCTCTGGTCTCGCCCGATCACCGCCGAGAACAAGTTCCTCAATCTCGCGCTGGAGCACCCGACAGCCGGCTAGCGGCGGGCCGCACGTGCGATGATGCAACGCATCCGATCCGGCCCCGGCGGCGTTGCCGTCCAGGGTGGGGCACAGTAATCGGAGGGCAGGGGAGGATTTTCGTGTTCGCCGGGTATGTTTGCCGCGCGAGCCGCCGCAAAGGAGACAGCCGATGTCCGCAATCCTGACCCTGAATGCCGGGTCCAGTTCCATCAAGTTTTCCGTCTATCTGCGCGGAGAGGGCGATGGTGGCGGAGAGCCGGAGGAAGTCGCTGTCGGTCAGATCGACGGCCTCGGTCCCGAAGCGAAGTTGATCCTCAAGCATGACGGCACCAAGGCCGTGACGGATCTTGGCCAGGCCGACCACAAGGCCGGTCTCAAGGCGATCCTCGATGCGATCCAGCCGATCCTGGGGGACAATGCGGTCACCGGCGTCGGGCACCGCGTCGTGCATGGCGGCACAGGGCACCTCGCCCCCGCGGTGCTCAACGACGAGATCCTGACGGAACTTGCCGGGCTCGAGCCGCTGGCGCCGCTGCACCAGCCGCACAACCTCGCCGGGATCCGCGCGGCCATGGAGGCCTTTCCGGATGCGATCCAGGTCGGCTGTTTCGACACCGCCTTCCACCGCTCCCATCCCTTCGTGAACGACACTTATGCGCTCCCGCGGAAGTTCTTCGAAGAGGGTGTGCGCCGCTACGGCTTCCACGGTCTGAGCTACGATTACGTCTCGGGCTATGTCGAGGAGACCTACCCGGACCTGCAGGACGCCCGCGTCGTGATCGCCCACCTCGGCAACGGGGCCTCGATGTGCTGCGTCAAGGGACGCCGCTCCATCGCCTCCTCGATGGGCTTCTCGGCGGTCGACGGCCTGCCCATGGGCACCCGCACCGGCCAGATCGACCCGTCGGTGATCCTCTACCTGATGGACAACCACGGGATGGCGAGCAAGGACATCTCGGACCTGATCTACAAGAAATCCGGCCTGCTGGGCATGTCGGGTATCTCCAACGACATGCGGACGCTGCTGGAATCCGACGCCGAGAGCGCAAAGGAGGCGGTGGATTATTTCGTCGCCCGCGTGAAGCGCGAGATCGGCGCCCTTGCCGCCATGGGCGGCGGCATCGACGCGCTGGTCTTTACCGGCGGCATTGGCGAGAACGCCTGGCAGATCCGCGAGCGCGTCTGCGAAGGGCTTGAGTTCCTCGGCGTGACCATCGACGCCGGCGCGAACCAGACCCGGGGGACCGAGAGCATCGGCACCGGCCCGGTCAAGGTGCTGGTGGTCCAGACGGACGAGGAGCGCGTGATCGCACGAGCTGTGGCCAGCCACCTGGGCTGATCCCAGACATCCATTGTCTCCGCCGTAGCGCGACGGTCGGTCCCGATTGCCGGGGCCGACAGACTGCTGAGTCCATGATAAGCTATGGATGGTCCCGGGGTTAGGCGTGAGTCTTCTTCGTAGCCTGAGTATGAGCTAATCGGGAGGAGTTCATGTTATTTCGCGCATCTGCCGCCGTCTGTCTCGCCTTCACGGCATTGCCAGCGGCCGCCCAGTTCATTCCATCAGAGGCTTCCATAGAAGGACTGTATCCCGGAAAGGTCTATTCGCCCTATGCCGAGCGGGCCTTCCCGAGCCGGGTTTTCTGGGGCGATACCCATTTGCACACGGGCTACTCGGTGGATGCCGGCCTCTTCGGAAACACCACCGGCCATGACACCGCCTACCGCTTTGCCCGCGGCGAGCAGGTGATGGCAGCCTCCGGCCAACCGGTGAAGCTTGCCCGGCCGCTCGACTGGCTGGTGCTGGCCGACCATTCCGACGGCATGGGCATGATCTTCGACATCAAGGAACAGAAGCCCAACATCATGGGCTTCGACCAGAGCCGCCGTTGGGCCGAGGGGTTGGCCGAAGGGGGCGAGGCCAGTGCCGCCGCAGCGCTCGACCTGATCACCACATTCTCTCAGGCCGCGATAGACCCCGAGCTGATGGCGCAGTATTCGCCCGGCTCCACGATCTATGCCTCGATCTGGGAGACGGTGGTCCAGAAGGCCGAGGAATACAACGATCCGGGCACCTTCACCGCCTTTATCGGGTACGAGTGGACCTCACTTGTCAAGGGCAACAACCTGCACCGCAACGTGGTCATGCGCGACAATGGCGACCGGGCGCTGATGGTCGAACCGATGGTCACGCAGGCACCCATCGGGTCGACCGACCCGCTAGATCTATACTCGTGGCTGCAAACCTACGAGGACAAGACAGGCGGCCGGGCCTTTGCGATTGCACACAACGGCAACCTGTCCAACGGACTGATGTTCCCGACCGAGCAGCAGTATACCGGCGCGCCGGTTGACCAGAACTACGTTAACCTGCGCGCGCGATGGGAGCCGCTCTACGAATACACCCAGATCAAGGGCGACGGCGAGACGCACCCCGCGCTGAGCCCCGACGATGAATTCGCCGATTACGAGACCTGGGACGTCGGCAACCTAGATCTGACCGAGGCCAAGACGCCGGACATGCTCAAGCACGAATACGCCCGCGAGGCGCTGAAACAGGGGATGGCGCTCGAGACCAAGCTCGGCATCAACCCCTACAAGTTCGGCGCTATCGGCTCGACCGACAGCCACACGTCGCTGGCGACGGCCGATTCCGATAATTTCTTCGGCAAGGCAACCAATGCCGAACCCTCGCCGACGCGGATGTCGCATCCGTTTACAAAGACCGACATCGGCGCCTTCGAGGGATACCAGCTGGTGGCCTCCGGCTATACCGGTGTCTGGGCCGAAGAGAACACCCGCCATGCCCTCTGGGATGCGATGCAGCGGCGCGAGACCTATGCCACCACTGGTCCACGCATGATGGTGCGGTTCTTCGGTGGCTGGGACTTCACCGAGAACGACCTGCGCTCCCGTCAACCGGCCTTTGCCGGCTACGGGCGCGGCGTGCCGATGGGCGGCGACCTGCGGGCCGCGCCGGATGGCGCGACGGCGCCGACCTTCATGGCCTATGCCTTGCGCGACCCGATCGGCGCAAACCTCGACCGCATCCAGATCGTCAAGGGCTGGATGAATGCCGATGGTTCGCTGAACGAGAAGGTGTTTGACGTCGCCTGGTCCGGCGACCGTGCACCGGGCGATGACGGCAAGCTGCCCGATGTCGGCAATACGGTGGATCTTGAAGCGGCCGGCTACAGCAATACCATCGGCGCGGCGGAGCTTGCGGCTGTCTGGACCGACCCGGAGTTCGATCCGTTGCAGAAGGCGTTCTACTACGCGCGTGTGCTGGAAATCCCGACGCCCCGCTGGGTGGTCTATGACGCCGTGCGGTTCGGCGTGGAGATCCCGGAAGGGGCCGAGACCGTGCACCAGGAGCGCGCCTATACCTCGCCGATCTGGTTCACGCCCGAGGGCTGAGCTTACGCTGCTTGAGCATCAGGGCGCCCGGCTTCGGGCGCCCTTTTGCGTGGATCAGAAAGCCGCGACCCGCTGCGCGAGCCAGATCGTGGCCACGCAGCCGATTGCATAGCCCATGGCATTCGTGGTGACGGAATGCGGGGCGCGGGCGGCCTCCAGCAGACGCGGCAGCGCCAACCGCAGGAACGTGATCGCCATCAGGATGCCCGCGACAAAGGCGATCTGGCCGGCTTCCACCCCGAGGTTGAAGGCCAGAAGCGCCGCGGGAATGTCGCCCTCCGGCAGCCCGATCTCGTTCAGCGCCCCGGCAAAACCGAGCCCATGCAGCAGCCCGAACGTGAAGGAAACCACCCAAGGGTAGCGTTCGCTCATCCGCTCGGCGCCCTGCTCGCGCTTCAGGATCTCGACCGCGAGGAACACGATGGAGAGCGCGATGGTTGCTTCGACGGGCGGTCCGGGCACGGAGAGGACCCCGAGGCTCGCCAGCGCCAGCGTGATCGAATGGGCAAGGGTGAAGGCGGTGATCGCGCCCAGCAATCGCCAGGGATCGCGGATCAGAACGAGCAGCGCGAAGACGAAGAGCAGGTGGTCGAGGCCTTCGAGGATGTGCGAGAACCCGAGCTGGAAGTAGCTGGTAAAGACCCCCCAGGTCGATGGCTCCTCCGGGATGTCATAGCCCGTTGCCTCCGGGGTGAGCCGGTGCGTGGTGCCGGAAGCGTCCAGGAATTGCAGGCTCAGCAACACGTCCGTCCGCTGGCTTTCCAGCCCCTCGATCCAGAGTCGCCCGCCGCTGACCCCGCCGGGGCATTCCGCCACCCAGGCCGAAGCCCAAGCGGCGCCATCGAACTGCGGGGCGTTGCCCTGCATCGGCGTGCAGTTATCGGGCAGCATGGCCTCGATGGCCATGGGCGTGCCATTCACATCGGGCTTTCGCCAGAATACGCGAAAACTCTCCGGCGCGATCTGGCGCAGCTCCACGAAGCCAGGCTCCAGCGCATGGGCCTGGGCCGAGCCCATCGACGCGAACAGCAGAGCCAGGCCGAGGCAGATCTGGCGCAGGAGTTTCATTGCAGCACCTGGTCGGCCCATTCCGACAGGTCCGGGCGCGTGATCTCGTACTGGGCCGCGAGTTGCTCGTATTGCGCCTCGGTGAGGGTCTCGGACATCACGCGGCGCCAGTCGAAGAGCACGGCCTCGCGGATCTCGTCCACTGTGGGCAGTCGTGCCTCCTCGCGTGCCGTCACACGGACGAGGTGTGAGCCGTAGCCCGAGATCACCGGTCCCTGCCACGCTCCTACCGGGAGACCCTGAAGCTGCTCGAAGAACCTGCTGCCAAAGGTCGCGTCGATCGCGGTGCGCGCACTCGGGGGCAGGTCCGGTGGCAGCAGGGTCGGCTGTCCCAGACTGTCCGAGGGCTTGCCTGCCTCGAGATGCGCGAGGATCTGCTTGGTGGCGGCCTCGTCGGGCGCGGTGCCGAGGTAGACCTGCTCGAAGGCAATCCGCCCGTCCGTTCGGAAACGGTCGGCATTGGTCTCAAGGTGCTCCTGCAAAACCGCGTCCTCGGGCTCCATGGACTGGGCAACCGAGGTCGTCAGGAAATCCATTTTCTGGGTCAGCCGGCCACGGATCACGCTGTCGCCCACGTCGAGTCCCATCTCCCGTGCCTCGCGCACCAGGACCTCCTCGCGGGCCAGTCCGTCAATCATCACCTCGAGTTCGGCTACCGTCGGCGGGCGGCGCCAGGTGGCGCGGTACTGCACGATAAGCCTGTCGACATCCTGTGCGTCGATGACGATCTGCGGGCTCGCGTCCTGTGCCGGCACTTCAGGTGCCCGAACCGAATACCAGGCGAACAATCCGGCTCCGAGCAGTAGGAAGTGTAACAGGGGTTCCTTGAGCAGTCGCATGGGCCGGGGTCCGCTGTGAACGTGCGATTTCCGCCGAGGTTAGCCGGGGCCAGTGCGAATTCAACCAGCTATCGGACCGCAAGCCCAGATGATACCCGATGCCGCAGGGCCTCGGGAACGGCGCGGCCTGCCTGTTCCCTTGGCGGCAAGCGCCATGTCTTTGCCAAGATTGCCCGCCATCGTCCCGCACATGACCGGGCCGCCCTCGCCAGCGGCTCCAGCCGGGCGGCGTCCCGTTACGGCTTCAGGAACGGACGGAGGTAAGAATGCCCGCTCCCGCACTCTGGAAGAGCGAATTCCAGGTCAACTCTGGCACCGCCGCGACAGGCACCCAGTCCGATCCCCATGTGATCGGGTTGGCCAATGGCAATTTTCTCGTGGCCTGGACGGAATCCTCCAGCGGGATCGTCGCCACCGAGGCGGGCAGCGACATCGTGGGCAGGATCCATGACGCCCAGGGCAACGCGGTGACACAATCGTTCCGGCTCAACCAGAGCAGCACCGGTTATGGCGAGGAAGATTTCGACATCGCCGCCACCAGCGACGGCGGGTTCATGATGGTCTATGTCGTGAATGATGGCAGCACCGACACGGTGGTTTGGGAGCGTTTCGATGCCGAAGCAAGCCTGACTGCTTCCGCGACGATCGTGACGGAAAGCGACAGCGACACGGCGTTTCTGAATCCGCAGATCAGCGTCGATACCACCGATGACAGCTCCTACGTCACCTTCACCGACTACGAGAGCCCGAACTATGACATCAGCGGCGTTCGGCTGGATGCCTCGGGTGCCATCGTGACAGCCGAGTTCGAGGCAGGACGCAAGGACGGAGAGAAGGATTTTGACGGCGACGCCGCGGTTCTCGCCAATGGCAACCTCGTCTCGGTATTCGAGGAAGCGGATGGAACTCTGATCGGGGTGGAGTTCCGGATCGTGACCAGCGCCGGAGCGGAGGTCTTCACCGTGCAGCTCGACGATGGCGCGGGAGAGAGACGTCCGGCTTACGATCCCAAGGTTGCCGCACTGGCGAACGGCAATTTCGTTGCGACCTGGCGGGATGGTGCCACGCCGGGCGACGTGCTGTTCAGCATCTACACTTCTGCCGGAACCGCCGTGGGAGACCTGCGCCGGGCAGCGGCAGCAACGGATGACGACGAGAACGAGCCGCAGATCGTCGCAACCCCGGATGGCGGGTTCTTCATCCTCTGGGACAACGACACCGATAACTCGCTGGAGGCAGCCAAATATGCCGCCGACGGCACTCCGGAGGGGAGCCCTTTTCAGATCAGCTCTGACGGTGATGAGCGTTCGCCGAATGTCGGTGTTACCGGAGACGGCCGGCTTCTGGTGACCTGGCTGCGGGATGGCGAGGTCTTCGTGGAGATATGGGATCCGCGCGGCAACAGCATCAATGCCGCCGCCACCGCTGGCACGGATCGGATCTTTGTCGGCGACGGCGGGGTCATCACCGCCCGCCCGGCCGGAGGGACGGTGACAGGCGATAATGCCGCCGAGACCCTGATCGGCAGCGATGCCGCGGATGTATTGCAAGGCAAGGGTGGCGCCGACATGTTGCAAGGGAACGGCGGCTCCGACAACCTTCAAGGCGGCGGAGGCAACGACAGCTTCACCTGGATGCACGGCGATGGATCCGACAGGATCTTTGGCGGCAACGGCTACGACACGCTCCACGCCGCGCTCCACGCGACCGCCGCCGATGCCGTCACAGTCACGGACGAGGGCTCGGGCTTCGACCTGGCCCGCAGCAACCTGGCCCGTTTCACGATCGACGCCGCATCGGTCGAGAGGGTGGTGATCGACGCGGGCGCCGGCAACGACACCGTTTCCGGCGCTGGCGCCTCGGTGGCAATGAAGATCGACGGCGGTGCCGGTGCCGACACGATCAGCACCGGTTCGGCCAAGGACATCGTGTCGGGCGGCGGCGGAGGCGACACCCTCAGCGGCGGTGGCGCGAACGACGTTCTTCTCGGTCAGTCCGGCGCGGACCGCATCTTCGGCGAGGCGGGAAACGACAGGATCTCCGGCAACAACGGTGCCGACTATCTGGATGGCGGTGACGGCAATGACACGATCCAGGGCGGCGGCGGCGCCGATGCAATCCTTGGTGGCAGCAGCCATGACACGCTTTCCGGCGGCAACGGAAGCGACGATCTGAATGGCGGGGCGGGCGACGACACGCTGGACGGCGGAGAGGGCAACGACAGGCTCAGCGGCGGCTCCGGCGGCGATACGCTGACCGGTGGAAACGGAGCCGACGAGTTCGTCCTGGCGCAGACATCGAAGGTCGACGTGATCACCGATTTCGAGACCGGCACGGACATGATCCTGCTGGACAGTGCCTATATTGCCGCTATAGACGCCCGTTCGAATGGCCTTCTCGTGCGGAAGCAATTCACCTCGGGCAGCGACGCCACCACGGCCGACCATCGCCTGATCTATGCAGACAGCACCGGAAAACTCTTCTACGACGCGGATGGAACGGGGGCGGCAGAACGTGTGCAGATTGCCCTGCTCGACGCGGGGCTTGGCCTCACGGCGTCGGATTTCGAGATCATCTGAGCTGCGCGACGTGCATCAGCTCGCCGGTTCGGAAGCGGGCGGGGATACCTTTGCGGCCGCTGTGCTGCCCTTCTCGGAGCGTGCCTTGGCGCGGACGCTGCGGCTGGAGGCGATCTTCTTCTCCGCAGTGAAGCTCTCGTGCCGGCGCTCGGTCTGCCCGTCCTCGTAGAGGTAGTTGACCATCAGGCCGCAGGATTGCCCCATGCCGTTTTCGCTGGTGTCGGCGCCGGCATGGACGTCGTGCACCATCGCGCCATTGCCAAGATGGAACCTCGCAACCGGATCGCGCGGATAGCCATCGGGGCGCCGGGCCTCCAGCAGGTAGCGGGCGGCCATCGCTTCTGCCTCCACAGCGGTCGCCTTGCCGGCCAGCAGGCGGGTGGCGCGCCGGTCGTCGGGCAGTGTCTTGAGCCAGCGGTTGAGGCCGGGGATCGGCGACAGCGTGACGAAGGTGTCGAGCTTCGGCAGGGCCAGCGACAGCTCCTCCACCACCTGCTTGATCAGGAAGTTGCCGAAGGAGACGCCCTTCAACCCCTTCTGGCAGTTGGAGATGGAGTAGAAGACGGCGGTATTGGCGTCGGAGGGCGATATGACCTCGCGATCCTCCTCCAGCAGCGCCTGGATCGAGCCGGGCACGCCCCGGGTCAGCGCTACTTCGACAAAGATCAGCGGCTCGTGGGGCATGGTCGGGTGGAAGAAGGCGAAGCAGCGCCGGTCTTCCGGGTGGAGGCGGCGGCGCAGGTCGTCCCAGTCGTGGATCTCGTGCACCGCCTCGTAGGCCACGATCTTCTCCAGCAGCTTGGCCGAGGTGTTCCAGTCGATCTGCTCGATGCGCAGGAACCCACGGTTGAACCAGCTCCGCAGCAGGTGAACGAAATCCATGTCGGTGCGCTTCAATTCGGGGTGCTCTTCCAGCATGCCGAGCAGGTCCACCCGCGCGGCCACCAGTTCAGCGGTGGCGCCGGGCGCCTGGTGCAGACGGCGGAACAGCTCCTGCCGGCCCGGTTCGGCGGCCCGCACGAGGGCTGCGAAGTTCTCGGTGGTCCGCGCTTCCGCATAGGCCTGCGCAAGGCCTGCGACTTCGGCGGCGTCCACATCGAGCCGCTCGTTGAGGAAGGTGAAGAAGGCGAGCTTCTCCTCCGGGCTCATGCCGCGATAGCGCCGGAAGATCGCGGAGGCCAGCTTGAGCCCCGAAACCTCACCCGCCGCGGAGAGCAGTGCCAGGCAGAGATCTTCGATCGGCCGCCGCTCCATCGCCCCTTCGCTCCATTTGCCGCGACCGTAGAGATTGGTCAGCAGATCTCCGAGAAAGCCTGAACGTGCCATGAAACCTCTCCTGCAGCGGGCGGCAATGATCGCCCTGGGAGAAGTCTAGCGCAGCCATCGGCTTGCTTCATCCGCCAACCCGGCATGAGGGGCATGCGCCAGAGTGGATGCGCAAGCGGCAGGCGCTTCCGATCACAAAGGCAGCGGACGCTGCTCGGCAATCGCTTCCATGGCGAAATAGGAGGTGACCGAATCGAGTTCGACCCGCGAGATCAACCGCTGGTAGACGGCGTCGTAGCTGTCCATGGATTCGGTGACCACCTTGAGCAGGTAGTCGTAGTCGCCGCCGATGCGGAAGAAATCCACGACCTCAGGGATCGTCTGGACGTGCCGGCGGAAATCCTCCAGCCACTGGGCCGAATGGTGGCGCGTACGCAGCATGACAAAGACGACCAGCCCGAGCCCCAACTTGCGGCGGTCCAGCCGCGCCGTGCTGCCCTTGAGAATGCCCCGCTCGTTCAACGCCTTGAGCCGGCGCCAGCAGGCGTTCTGGGACATGCCGACGGTGTCCGCGAGCTCGCGCTGGGAGATCGAGGAGTCGCGTTGCAGGGCACGAAGGACGGCGCGATCGATTTGATCGATATTATCTGACATTATTGGATCATATGACCCAACAATTTCGGAAACAACCCCGAAACAGGTTGGGAAATCGCACGATCTCCGGGGCAAGCTTCCACAAAATACCGGAGACACCCGATGCAACCCGTGCCCACCCCGCTCGACCAGTTCAAGAACGCCCTTCAGGGCGACGACGTCATTGCCCGGCTTCGAGCCGGCCTGATCGGGGAGGGGGCGGAGATCCCTGGGCTCGATGGACCGGTGCGGCTGGTCTATGCAGACTATGTTGCCTCCGGCCGAGCGCTGCGGCAGGTGGAGGATTTCATCGCCACCCATGTGCTGCCCTATTACGCGAATACGCACACCGAGGCGTCCTGGTGCGGTGGCTACATGACCCGTCTGCGCAAGCAGGCGCGCGCCGAGATTGCCCGCCTGACGGGGGCCGGCGACGCGTGCGCAGTGATCTTCGCCGGCAGCGGTGCGACGGCGGGGCTGAACCGGCTGGTGACCCTGCTCGGGATCGACGAGGCCCGGTCGCCTGTCGTCCTCGTCGGCCCTTACGAGCACCATTCGAACATCCTGCCCTGGCGAGAGAGCCGGGCGACGGTGATCGAGATCCCCGAAGCCGATGGCGGCGGCCCGGACATGGCGGCGCTCGAAGCCGCACTTCGCGCCCACCAGGGGGCGGACCTGCTGATCGGGAGCTTCTCCGCGGCCTCCAACGTCACCGGGATCGTCACCGATCACGCCGCGGTTACCCGGCTGCTCAAGCGGTACGGGGCGCTGTCAGTCTGGGACTATGCCGGCGGCGGCCCTTATCTCGACATGGACATGGGGCAGGGAGACGAGGCAAAGGACGCCATCGTCCTCTCGCCGCACAAGTTCCCCGGCGGGCCGGGCGCGTCCGGACTGCTGGTGCTGCGCAAGTCGGCGGTGCATCGGGACAGGCCCTGTCTGCCGGGCGGCGGCACAGTCAGCTTCGTCTCTCCCTGGACGCAGGATTATGCCTCCGACCTCGCCACGCGCGAGGAAGCGGGCACACCCAACGTCATCGGCGACATCCGCGCCGCGCTGGCCCTGCTGGTCAAGGAGGCGATCGGGCAAGAAGCGCTCGACGACCGCGAGGCGGAGCTGAACGCGCTGGCGCTGGCCGCCTGGCGCGATCACCCGCAGCTGACGCTGCTCGGTTGCGACAGGCCACAGCGCTTGCCGATCTTCTCGATGCTCGTACGGGACCGCGATGGCCAGCCGGTGCACCAGCAGCTCTTCACCCGGATGCTGTCGGATCTCTACGGCATCCAGACCCGCGGTGGCTGTGCCTGCGCTGGCCCTTACGCGCACCGGCTACTGCAGATCGACCGGCGAGCGTCCGAGCGGCTGCGTGCACAGCTTGCGCAGGGGATGGAGCTGGAGAAACCGGGCTGGGTGCGGCTGAACTTCACCGCGCTGATGAGCGACGAGACGGCGCGCTACATCATAGACTCGGTGCTCGATCTGCTCGCTCGCCTCGACGAGGTGATGCCGCGTTACACCTGCGATCCCGCCACCGCCCGGTTCCGCGCGGTGGCTTGATCCGGCAGCGGGTGGCCGTCAGAGGATGTCGGCCACCTGCACCACCTGGTCCGCGAACTTCAGCCTGTCGATGTCGTAGAGCAGGTCGCGGCCCTCGTAATAGGAATCCAGCCCGCCATTGTAGCTGTCCGTCACCACGATCCGCTGCTCGTTCGAGCCGCGGCTGCTGTTGTAATAGGTCTCGGCGGTGATCAGGTAATCGGCATAGTTCCCGTCGAAGACGGCGGTGTCCTTTTCCGATTTCAGGCCGCCCGAGCCCCAGCTGTTGCCGAAGATCGCGTCGTCGCCGAGGCCGCCGTGCAGCATGTCGTTGCCCTCGCCCCCCTTTATCTCGTCGCGACCCAGCCCGCCAAACACGATGTCCTCGCCCTTGCCGGCATCGATGTAATCGTCCCCGTCGCCGCCGAACACGATGTCGTCGCCCGCTCCGGCATAAAGCCGGTCGTTGCCGTCGCCGCCGTCGACGAAATCGTCGTGGGAATCGGCATAGACGACGTCGTCGCCCCTCGCAGCGATGAAGATCTCGGAGGCAGAGGACCCCCGCAGTTCCTCGTCCTTGGCGTCGCCCAGATGCACGTCCTCGGGGCGCACGATCAGGTCATCGAACTCGAGGAACCGGACCTTGCCGTAGACCGTCTCGGTCTCTCCGCCCTTCTTGATTTCCAGCCAGCCCTTGTCGTCGGTGCTGAACCGGAAGTCCTCGACCGACCCGGCGAAACTCCGGAGTCCCTCGGCGATCGGACCGCCGTAGAGCGCCTTGGAGGTCAGCTGCCGATCGTAGATCGCGAAATCCTCGATCGTGCCGTTGAAGCTGCTGTGCACCCTGTCGGTCGTTCCCGGCGTGTTGCTCGCGCCGCTTGCGCCGACGATCAACGCCTCCGTGTTGGTGTTCAGTTTCTGGGTGATCTCCGCGTCATAGGCGACCTTCACCCCGTCGACAAAAAGCGTCAGGCCCTGGCTACCGAAGCGGACCGCAAGGTCGTAACTGCTGTCGGCCTCGACGATGTCCTTCGCCACCATCCAGTGGGAGGAACTCTTCGTCTGCAGGCGCACCACGATGTCGCCGTCGTCCTCGACATAGGTGGTCAGGTGCCCGCCCTTGCCGTAATCCGACGCGTCCTTGGAGAAGAGCGTGCCGTAGGACAGGGTCTCGCCGGTGGTGAAGCTGAGCGCGACGGTCCCCGACTTGAGCTCCAGAGTGTCGGAATGGTCGAAGATCAGAGCGTTCCTGGAGTCCCCGTCGAATACCTGCTCGGTCGGGATCGCGAAAACGGCCTCGATCCCGTTGGCGGCCTTGCTACCCGCGGGGACCGGCAGCTCGCTCGGCGCCTTGATCTTTCCGCGGTCCTTTGCGGTCTGGGTCGGTCTGACGGCTTCGGCGATGTCTGCGGTGGTTGCGACGATGCCGTAGGCGGGGG
>NZ_JBHTJT010000012.1:235384-235750 GCF_042676185.1 Tropicimonas aquimaris
CCTGGTCGGAGTAGAGCCGGATCACCGAGCGGTCCATCACCCCGTCGCCGTTCGCGTCGGAATAGGAGATCGACCAGATCTTGGTGGTGTGGCCCTCGATCACCAGCCGGTCTCCCTCGGCGCGGCTGTAGTCCATCACCACGTCGTTGCCGAGGTGGTCGACCCAGTGGTCGTGGAGCTTGTCGTTCTCGCCCGCGACGCCGTGCCAGTTGATCGTACCGTCGTCGTTGGTGTGCTTCTCGATGTAGCGTTTCTTGGCGTTGATCAGGGTCTGGAAATAGAAGATGTCGGCGCCCTCGCCGCCGGTCATGGCGTCGTCGCCGTTGATCGGCTGGTTGGGATAGAGCTTGCCGTCGGTCAGCTCCT
>NZ_JBHTJT010000012.1:235828-236302 GCF_042676185.1 Tropicimonas aquimaris
CGATCAGCCGGTCCTCGCCGTGGCCGCCGTCAAGGATGTCGTCGCCGCCGGAGCCGCGCAGAATGTCGTTGCCGTAACCGCCCTGCAGCACGTCGTCGCCGGCCTTGCCATCGAGCGTGTCATTGCCCTTGTTGCCGTCGAGCCCGTCGTTCTTGTCGCTGCCGTTCATCGTGTTGGCGCCGGTGCCGCCACGCTTCATGTCGAGCGGGCGCATCAGGTGGCCGTGCTCGGTGACGCCATACTCGCCCGCGATCTCCTTGAAGGTGTCGGAGGCGTGGTGCATCTGCTCGAAGCCCGGCATCAGGTCGGCCATCTTCTGGGCCATGCGGGCGGACATGCCGAGCGCGGGGTCGACGGCCTCGGCGAGGGTTGCCATGTCGGTCTCGCCGAGCTGGCGGCTGTAGATCTGCACGTCGCCGATGGTGCCCTTGAACAGGCTGTGGGCATCGTCCCTCGGATCGGAGCGCCAGGAGC
>NZ_JBHTJT010000013.1:0-20681 GCF_042676185.1 Tropicimonas aquimaris
AGTGATCGACATCAATCCCTACAAGCAGAACCGTTTTCTGCCTGGCACTGGCATCCAGGTGATGACACCGCAAGCGCTGGCGACCACACCACCGGATACGGTCATCGTCATGAATCCCGTGTACCTTGGAGAAATCAGCTCCAGCCTCGCGGGCCTCGGGCTTTCACCGGAATTGGTGGCCGTCTAGTGGAGCGGTTTCGGAGGTACCGGCGCAATGCCAGCCATCGGTGATGAACCAGTCCTTCACCAAGAACATGGCCCTGGTGGTTATCGCTAAGCCCGTCGCCTCGATCTGATGGAAGTTGGACCAGAATGAACAAGCCTGAACCCGTGATCGTGACCGGATTTATCAGCGAGTATCCCTACGGCGGCGTCGCCTGGCAGACACTGCACTATATCGAAGGGTTGAGACGGTCTGGGTTCGATCCCTACTACTTCGAGGAAACAGGGACGTGGCCCGCCGATCCCAAACACGGGCTGGCATTCCTGAGCGATGTCATGGAGGCGCACGGGCTCGAACACCGCTGGATTTGCCGCTCTTCTGCTCTCGGAAAAACCATCGGACTCTCCGAGCCGGCATTCGCTGATGTTCTCACTTCGACCAGCGCGTTGTTCAACGTCACAGGCTCGACTCTGCTGGGCGAAGAGTTCCTTGCCGTCCCCATACGACTTCACATCGAGACCGACCCGGTCGAGTTCCAGCTCAAGCGGGCAATCGAGTTGGCTGGAGCGGTCTCGCAGGACGACGAGCGGTATTTCGAGTATCGCGCGAATATCGATCTTCACACGCACCTGTTCACCTTTGGTGAAAACTTCGGCGCTACCGACTGCGATGTCCCGAACGTGGACTACAGATTCATTCCGACACGCCAACCGGTTGTCGTCGATTGGTGGGCAGGGAGCCCTCCTTCAGACGGCGGTTCCTTCACCACGATCGCCAATTGGGATCAACGGGGCGAGAAGGACGTGGTCTGGCAAGGCGAGGAAATGTCATGGACCAAGGGCAGGGAGTTCCTGAGGTTCATCGGCGTGCCCGAAAGCACTGGCGAAACGTTCGAGCTTGCCCTGTCGTCCGCGCCGGAAGACGTACGGGATCGGCTTGCAGCGGCGGGATGGACCGTTTCGGACGCCGTCGCCGCCTCCCGAACCCCGGATGTCTACCGAAACTACATCCAGCGTTCCCGCGGCGAGTTCACCGTCGCCAAGTACCAGTACCACCGCCTGCGCTGTGGCTGGTTCAGCGATCGATCGGCCTGCTACCTCGCGGCGGGGCGACCGGTGGTAACGCAGGACACAGGCTTCGGGAATATCCTCCCCGTAGGCGAAGGGCTGTTCCCTTTCTCAACGGTCGAGGATGTGTGCGAGGCGACAGAGGCCATCGCCACAGATCCGGAGAGGCATCAAACCGCGGCGCTCGAAATTGCTCGGGAATACTTCGATGCCGAAAAAGTCGTGGGCGACATGCTGAGAGAAGTTGGGCTGCTGTAGCGGCGGCGATCAGTCCTTCAGCATTTCCGCCAGATCACTGTCCGGACCGAGCGCGAACCGGGGAATTCGGAACGGATCTTTGAGCGGCACAGGCGCGATGCCGCCCCCATACAGGAACGCCGCCCGGTAGCCCATGCGAGCGAGACGATCGCTCGAAAGCCTTGCGCTATCGTCGTCGCCGTACGGATAGGCCAGCAGGTCGACAACCGCTCCAAGACGTTCAGAAAGGAGATCGCGGGACTCCGTGAGTTCGCGCTCCTGCTGATCCGATGCGAGGCTGGAAAGATGCGGGTGCGAGACCGTATGTCCCTGCACCTCGACCCCTCGCCGCGCAAGCTCAACAAGATCCGCCCAGCCGCACATGCGTTCTTCCGGCTCTACGCCATTGTCGAAGCTGTTCGTTCCGCCAACATAGCGAGTCGGTACGAAGACCACCGCGGGGAAACCGAACGCCTGCAGGCAGGGCGTGGCCTCCGTAAGAGTCGACAGGTATCCATCGTCAAAAGTGATCAGGAGCGCACGTTCCGGCATGTTGTCGGGGTCATCCAGGCCCTGCCGAAATCGCGCTGCATCGACCGGCTCCCATGGGCTGGTATCGACAACACCAAGCATCCTTCGAAAAACGTTAGTGGGAATGTAATTCCAGGTCGGCCAATTCGGATCCGAGGGCGCACCGATCTTGTGGAATGCGAGAACCGCAAGTTTTCGCTGTCCCATGTCACCTTCCTGCTGTCCTGTTATGCGGAGTTTGCCAAGGTCGGAAGCATTCGGTCGACCCCGGTGGCCTGCGTCGACCGTGCAAGGCCCGCCCTCACCGAGGAAGGTAAACTGCCTCGAGCCGAAGTCCGAAATCGTCCGATAACTCTCTGCGGTCAGATTGACGGGAGCCATCGAACTCTGTCGAGAATGTTTTTTCAAACCCGATCCGGAGCCGAGAGCGATAGCCGTCGGCCGCCGGAATGAACTTGGAAAGATCGAGCCCCGCGTAGAGCGTGACATCCTCCCGGTCGAAATCATACCCGTCGGCCCCTGACAGGTAACGGGCGTCGAGGTTGTAGTATTCGACGCCACCGAAGAGGTCGGGAAAGCGATCGATTCGGAAGCCAACCTCCAGTCCGGTATCGACCTCGGTCTGAGAGAAAGGGAAGCTAGAACTGTCGTCCTCCGAGATGTCTATCGACAGGTAGGAATAGGCCCACCAGAGATCCGATGGGCTGTAATCGTAGCTGATGTCAAAGGTCTGATAGCTGGCGTCTTCCGATTGTGTCCCCGATTGGCGATTATCATAATGATAAAACTCGTAGTCGAAGGCCAGCCCGCCGGTCTCGGTCGTCCAGTAGGAGCCGAGCGACACTGTCCAGTACTGGTCGTCCGTTCCGGATCCGCCGGGCACTTCGACCTCGTTGATCTCGAACGAAGCGTATGTCGTATCGGGCGCGAACACGTTGTCTCCCGGCGCCGTAGGTGACGTATAGACAAGATCCAGATCGATTCCTGTTTCGGTCTGTCCGCTCTCGAAGCCCCGCGCCCTGGCAGTCAGGCCATGAAGAATGGTGTAGGCGAGGCTGGTATCCAAAGGACCAGACTCCGCGACAACGCCGAACGACCATTGCTCTGTTCCGCGCCGGGTGTATTCGCTGTCCGAGAAATCCTCCAACCGGATGTCCTCTTGGCGGCGGAAGTCCTTTCCGGTCACCGAGTACTCGGTGAACATGCGATATGATGTCTCGCCGATGCTTCCGACGCCGAAGTCGATCATCCCGACAAAGGCGTCGTCGTACTCCGCATCCGGCGCGTCGGGACCAGTATATCTAACGATCGTGTAGAGCAGATCCAGCCCGACCGAAGCATCGCCGTCTCCGATGATGAGCCTGTTTTCTAGATACGTGCCCTGCCGGCGACCGCTCAACTGCGGAACCGGCGCGAAGCGGTCGTAGACGGTCTGATCCACCAAGGCCGACGAGAAGACTGCATCAATGCCGGAGAAGGATAGCGGCTCGCGCCACTTGATGGAGGCAAATGACTCCCCGTCCTCTTCGGAGGTGTTCCCCTCTGCATCCAGACGAAACTCCCACCCCCGCTCTTCAGCTTGGGCGGATGACAGCGACAACGCCGCGGCCAGCAAAGCCGGCACGAGCACGCTAGGCCTACCCCACTGCCAACAGCCACACCGCGCCATTTCCGTTCCTCTACCAAAACAGGCTCCGGGCCTGCCAGTTCAGCGGAGTATCAACTGACATGCTGCGACAGGGAACTCCCAGACCAAAATAGCATTCATAGTGGGGCATGGATGCAATGCCGATTGCGATCCTAGGCACCCAGCCGCCGCGTCATGGTCATCTCTCCGACCCTGATTCCCTTTATGTAAACGGCGGAATTCTCGGCAGTGTGCGGCGTTGACCGAGCTGCAGGCGATCCATCGCAAGAAAGGAGAAAGACAGGGAGCAAGAGGGAAAGCCCATATATCCAAGAAGTTCCCCGGCACCGCTCTTTGCCAAGCGAGTCCCGGTTCCAGTGTTCACCAAGCCGTAACAATGATACCGGTTGACACAAGAATGACCTGCCGTAACCTTGAGTGTAGCAGTCAAAGATAACCGATGCATTTGCGAGTTAGCCTGCGCGCAATACTTTGCGCGGTGGATCCTTGGGCTGTGGATCCTGTGGTTGTGTGGACGTGAAATATTGTTTGGGTGGGGGAAGCTATGCTGTGTGCCGGGTATTCTGAGATAGCCGTTTTCAGACACATATAGCTCGGAAAATCGCAGTTAGGTCTCGCCGTGGCCCGCGAGACCTTAGCAATTCACAGGATCTCTTGCCCAATCTGTTAGCCGAGGTCGGCTTGGTCGTTCTGACGGACGCCATTTCTGACATCGACCAGAATCTATGCCGGAGGTCTTTCCATGCTTGACTCCCACTCCAACGCCACTGTCATGCCAAGAGCGTTCGTTGCCGGCGCAGCAGGTTTCCTAGGCTCTCATCTGACCGACCGGCTGCTCAATGAGGGCTGGGAAGTCATCGGCGCCGACAACTTGATGTGCGGGTCATTGAGCAACCTCGAAAGGGCTTCAGAGCGGCCGCACTTTTCGTTTCTGCAGGCCGACGTGATCTCTCCGCTCGAAGACGGGATCGACTGCGATCTGGTGCTCAACTTAGCCTGTCCCGCATCGCCACCACGCTACCAAAAAGATCCGCTTCACACCTTGATGACTTGCGTCGTCGGAACGTTTAACCTCGCTGACCTTGCCCATCGTTCCAGCGCGCGGATCATCCACAGCTCGACCAGCGAGATTTACGGCGATCCGACCATGCATCCGCAACCCGAGAGCTATCGTGGCAACGTCAACCCGATAGGACCTCGGGCCTGCTATGATGAGGGAAAGCGAGCAGCCGAAGCGCTTCTTTTTGACATGCACCGCACTCGCGGCCTGGACATCGGCGTATGCCGGATTTTCAACACATACGGGCCTCGCATGGACCCTTTTGACGGGCGCGTCGTTTCAAACTTCATTCGCCAGATGCTGATGAACGAGCCTGTGACTGTCTATGGGGACGGTTCGCAGACACGGTCGTTCTGCTACGTTGACGACATGGTCGAGGGGATCTGGCAGTTTTGCAAAGCCGGGCCGGACGTCACCGGGCCCATCAACCTCGGCAATCCCGTCGAAATGACTATCCTCGAACTCGTCGAGATGATCTTCGAAATCGTCGGACGCGTGCCCGAGATCGCCTTTCATCCGTTGCCGCAGGATGACCCGACGCGCCGGCGCCCCGACATCGCGCAGGCAAAAGAAAAACTTGGCTGGCAACCGGCGATCAGCCCGCGGGAGGGCATTTCTCGCACGATAGACTATTTCGACGAACTCCTCTCCTCGGGCAGGTTCGACGTTTTTGTGCCGCGTTATGGGCCTCGTTATCAACCTGCGGCCGAATAATCTGGCGCCGGCTACGGCGCCGCGGAGGCTTGCATGGAAAAACAAGCAGTTCTTGTCACGGGCGGAGCCGGATACGTCGGAAGCCACGCTTGCATGGCTCTTTCGGAGGCCGGGTTCCTTCCAGTCTGCTACGACGACCTGCGGCGGGGAAATCGTTGGGCCGTCCAGTGGGGGCCACTGATCGAAGCCCCGCTGGAAGACAGTGCTGCGCTGGCGAGTGCGATGCAGTCCCACAGCGTGGCGGCCGTCATGCATTTCGCCGCCTACGCATACGTGGCGGAGTCGATGAGCGATCCGTCGTCCTACTTTCGCAACAACGTCTCGGGATCGATAAACGTGCTCGACGCCATGGTGGCGAGCGGCGTCCCGAACCTCGTGATTTCCTCCACCTGCGCCATCTACGGCATTCCGCCGGCGCTCCCGATCGTCGAGGAGATGCCCGCCGCTCCGATCAACCCTTACGGCGCGTCGAAGCACATTATGGAGGAGATCGCGGACTGGTACGCTCAGACCCACGGCCTAAGAACCTGTGCCCTGCGGTACTTCAATGCGGCGGGATGCGATCCGTCCGGCGCGATCGGCGAGTGGCACGACCCGGAACCACACGTCTTCCCTCTTGCAATCGCAGCCGCGCTTGACCGCAACTCGCAGTTCTCGATCTTCGGGACCGACTACCCGACGCCGGATGGAACAGCAGTCCGCGACTACGTGCACGTCTCCGACCTGGCGGAGGCCCATGTCCTCGCACTGCACAGATTGCTCGAAGGCGGTGACAACCTGCGCTGCAACCTGGGCACCGGGCAGGGAACTTCCGTAAAGGAGGTTCTCGAAGCGGTGGCGTCGGCGGCGGGCCGAAAGCCGAATGTCGTGATGCACCCCCGCCGTCCGGGCGACCCTCCGGAACTGGTGGCCGACCCCTCGCTGGCAATGCAGACACTCCGCTGGAAGCCAATCCGCTCCGATCCGTTGACGATCGCAGAAGACGCCCACCGATGGTACGTTCGGCGCCTTGGGGAGCGGTCGCTTGCTTAGCCCATCCCACGCGCAACGCAGGCCCCAAACCGCAGCCAAGCGCTACCACAACTTCGATGCTATCCGACTATGGGCCGCCGTGTCGGTCATTTTGACCCACAGCAACCTCATAGGTAAGAACACCTAGGAGAAAGAGGCGCTGGAGCTAGCAATCGGCCGAATTGGAGGGCTTGGCGTGCAGGTTTTTTTCATCCTGAGCGGGTTTCTGATCACCCGCAGTCGGGTTCATTCGCCGACAACGGGGCGGTTTGTATGGAAGCGCATCCTGAGGATCTATCCGGCCTACGCAGCGAGTATCATTGTCGTTGCGCTGGCAATTGCTCCCTTCTTTTCAGAGAAGAGCATCTCAGCTTACTGCCTCGACCGATCGCTCTGGCATGGCATCTTTCACGGCCTGATTTTCTCCTACAAGTACTACTACGTTATCGGAGTGGAGTTCTATTCGGACCCCTCGAACCTCGGGAGCGTTCTGAATGGTGTCCTTTGGACGCTGCAGACAGAGGTACTGCTCTACATCGGTGTTGCCATACTTTTCGCCCTCGAAGCTCTGAGGGCGTGGGTCGTACTATCGATCGCCATCATTGCAGTGTTTGCCAGGCTCGCTGACGCCTACATCTACATCAACATCGCCGATACGATCTTTCTCAACTTCTGGGGACTCTCCTACGGCGCGCCGGGCTTTTTCGCGGGCGCATTCCTCTACCTCCTGTTTCGCAAGCACGAACCCAGTACGGACATCGCGCTCGTTCTGGCGTCGCTCGCGATTGGCTTGTTACTCGTCGACACGTCGGTGCTTCTGCCCTTCTCCGCCGACGGCACGAAACTCTTCCCGGCACTGGCCGACTACTCGGTGATCTGGCTGGGGTTCCACCCGACGCCGATCCCCGGACAGGCCATGCGCTTCGGCGATCTGTCTTACGGGATTTACGTCTTTGGATGGCCCGTTCAGCAGACGACCCGCGCCATTTTGGGAGACGGACTGAGCGGAGAGATGTTCTTTCTCGCCTGCATGCCGGCAATCGTGCTGGCCGCTATGGCTTCGTGGCGCTGGATCGAGGAGCCGCCACTGCGTCTGAAAGATCTCTCCCACCGCAGAACGTATGATCATCCGCAAGAAATACCCGCGGCGGGAGAGCAACCCAATGCCGGCAGCTAGGCGATGAATGCACGCAAGCACAAGGTGTTTGGCGTTGGGCTGGGACGCACCGGCACAGCGAGCCTTCAACTTGCTCTCAAGCAATTGGGTTACAAGACCGCACACTTCCTGCCCTACCGCGACCTGTTGAACGAGTACGACCGCGGGACGAGGTCCTTCATGGGGTCAGGCACGTTCGCTTTCATTGACCGATATGATGCGATCTCGAACGGCACCGGGCTTCCGTTCCAGGCGTTGGAGCGCCGATATACTGACAGTCGTTTCATCCTCACGTTGCGGGATCCCGACAGGTGGCTGGCCTCGCAACAACGGTACCGCGCTGCCCTCGCGAAACGCGACATGCAACGTGGCGACAATTCTGAGGGAGCGTCTCGTTTCATCAATGAGAACATCTATGGCGCTGCGACATTTGAAGCGTCGGCCTGGATCCAAGCGTTCGAGGAGCACAAGTCCGCGGTACTGAAACACTTCCGGGAGTCCCCGGAGAAGCTTCTGACTTTCGATGTGGCTGCCGGCGACAGTTGGGGCCAGCTATGCAGTTTCCTGGGGCATCAGACGGTTGAGGGGGAATTCCCTCACTCCAATGATCAGCGAACGGCCGAGCAGGAGTTCGCGCTGCCCGAACGCCTGAGGAAGACGGCCGAACGGCTCGGCATCGGTCTGCAGCCGTTCCTGCTGGCCGACATGGGCCACGGCGACATCTCAGCACCGACGGCAACGCCATTTCCGTCCCGAGACGGTATCTGGTGGGGCAACCCGGAAAGCGACGCGGCCGCGTTGCGCGAGATCCGTTCGCATTGGACCAAAGAGCCGGAGTTCTTGGTCTTTACATGGGCGACCCTTTGGTACCTCGATGAATACGACGCATTCGCGACGTTTGTGCATGACACGTGCGACGAGGTTTATTCAGGTCCGGATTGCAGGGTATTCCGGCCCGTCCGGCGCGCGAAAACCACCTAGCACCACACTAGGCCGAAGCGCTTCGGTCCTTCCGGTGCGGAAGGTCGGGGCGCTCGATGACCCGTCCGTCCCGCAATTCGAGGACCCGGTCGGCAACTCGAAGTGTGGCGGGACGGTGTGCAATCAGCAGTACCGTCCTGCTCCTCCTCACCTTCGTGAGCGTGTCGAACAAGGCCGTTTCGGTCTCGACATCGAGCGCCGAGCTCGGCTCGTCGAGGAGCAGCACCGGCGTGTCGCGCAGCAGCGCCCGCGCGATGGCGATCCGTTGTTTCTGGCCTCCGGACAGCCCCGCTCCGCGTTCTTGCAGAACGGTGTCGTAACCTTCCGGCAGGGCCTCGATAAAGTCGTGCGCCATCGCCGCGCGCGCCGCCGCCGTGATCCGGTCCCGGTCCGCTTGCGGGTCTCCGAGACCGATGTTCTCGGCAACCGAGATCGGAAGCAGGACAGGGTCCTGCAGCACGACGGCCATGTTTTGTCGAAGGTTGTCGAGTTGCAGATCCCTGAGATCATGACCATCGATTAGGATTCGCCCCTGATCGGGATCCATCAGGCGAACGATCAGGCCTGCTATCGTCGACTTGCCTGCGCCTGTCTTGCCAACGAGCGCCAGGGTCTCGCCTGCCGCAATCTCGAAATTCAATCCGTCTAGGACACGATCCTGGCCGGTGTAGCAGAACCCGACATTCTCGAACTGGATCCGGCGGCCATTGCCCGGCTTGCCCGGCGGCAACACCTTTGCGTCGGAGCGCTCCTGCACTTTCGGAACCAGACCGAGAATCTCGGTCACCCGCCGCCCCTTGCCTGTCGCGGCGCCATAGGCCGTGGCGACCGACGCCATGGCGCCTACGGGCCCGAACACCGACGCGAGGTAGGCAAGCGCAACCAGAAGCGTTCCGACCGTGATCTCTCCACGGAGCGCAAGAAAACCTCCGGCGATCAATGCCAGGCCGGTCCCAAAAGCCTGGCAAACACCGATCGCGAGATCGAAGGACAGTTGAGCACGGGTAGCGTGCAGCACCGCGTGGAGCGCGCGCGCAGACCGGTTGCGGAAGCGGCGCACGCCGTCTTGCTCGCGATTGAACGCCTGGATGACCTGGATCGAGGTCAGCGACTGCTCGGTCTCGGCCATGAGATCACCAAAGCTCTCCTGCTGCCGGTAGTGGCGTTCGGTGATGCGCGGACGGAAGTGCAGGACAAGGAACGGTATCGGCAGAGATGCCGCCAGCGCGATCAGCGCCAGCGTGGGCGACAGCGACGCGAGGATCGCCAGCATCGCGACGAGAGTAACGAGGGATGTTAGACCGGGCACGACGACCTGTCCAACGATCTCTCCGGTGAAACGCGTATCCTCGATCAGCCGCTGGGTCATGTCACCGACCCGCTCGCGCCCGTAAAAGGTCGGATCAAGGGTCTGCAGCTTAGCCAGAAGCTCCGTCGCGATGTCGATCCTCATGAGCGCGCCAATTCGCGCCATGATGTAATGCCGGGCGAGTTGACCGACCTGGTTGAACGAACGGAGAAACAGAAACGCGGCGGCGAGGACGGCAAGCGGAAGCGTCTTGTTCGCCGATGCCAGCCAATTGGCCAGGCTCTCGGGGAGATAGCCGGGCGGCACGCCACCTAGCACGTTGTCGATCACGATCTTGAGCGGCCAGGGCAAGGCAAGCGACACCAGAATCTGCGCAGTCACGATGGCGAGCAGCGCCACGACGGCAAGCCGGTATCTGCGAACGGCCTCTCGGACATAGCGGCTGACCGGCGTCATCCGTCATCCCCTCCGTGCAAGGCCATGCCCTGAAGACTCTGGAAGCGCGCCATGCGTCCGCCGAGGCGTTGCAGTTGCTCATGCGTGCCAAGCTCGACGATGCGGCCATCTTCCAGGAACGCGACTCGATCCGCGCGCTCGATGGTTGACAGCCTGTGGGCAATGATCACCGTTGTCCGCCCTTCGAGCAGGCGCGACATCGCCTCGAGAATCTGTGCTTCGGTTTCCGGGTCGACAGCGGAAGTCGGTTCGTCGAAGATCAGGATCGGCGTATCCTTGGCGAGCGCACGCGCGATCGAGATCCGTTGGCGCTGGCCGCCCGACAGGGTCATGCCGCGCTCGCCGATCACGCTGTCATACCCGTCCGGGAGCGCCTCGATGAAGGCGTCGGCATTGGCCGCCTGCGCAGCCGCCCGGATCTCATTCTCCGTTGCATCGGGTCGCCCGAAGGCGATGTTTTCGGCAATGCTGAGCGGCAGCAAGAACGGTTCCTGCAACACGATTGACACTTGCGCACGGAGGCTCGCAAGCGCCACGTCCGGCAGCCTTTGTCCATCGATCCGCACCTCGCCGGACTGCGGGTCGAAAAACCGCGGCAACAGAGCCGCCAGCGTGGATTTGCCGGCCCCGGTCGGCCCGACAAGCGCAAGCGTCTCACCCGCTGCGATTTCCAGCGACACTTCATGCAAGGCGGGCCTTTCGGGCTCGTAAGTAAAGGACACACCGTCAAACGTAATGTCGGCCCCCTGCGGGTGGCTCAGGCGAAGCGGGGGGGCGTTGGGGCGATCGGGCACGTCGTTGCGCGCATCAACCACCTCGAGCACCCTGTCCGCGCTGGCCTCGATAGTGCGAAGCTGCCCGTAGCCGCTCAGAAGGGATGCCAGCGCCTCGCGCAGGCTCTCGACATAGGCCATGAAGATGAGAAGGCTGCCGACACTCAGGTCTCCAGCCAGCACCTGCTGCGCCCCGACAAACAGAACGAGCGACGCGCCGGTCGCCAACGCAAGGTTGTTGACCAACGTATAACCGTCGTTGGCGATCACCAGCTGCTGACTGGCAGTCACGAGGCGATCGCCAAGAGCCCGGATCGCACGAGTGTTGCGCTGCGACAAACCGAAAACCTGGACAAGCGGCATGTTGCTCAGGGTCTGCTGCGCGAAGCTGGCAAGTGCCGCTTCGGTCTGGCGCTGACCTTGCGCGCGCTCGCGGATTGGCTGGCCGAAGCGGCGGACCGACCAGACCATCAGCGGCGCGAGAACGAAGATGAGAGCGGTCAGCAGCGGGCTCAGCATGATGGCCGTCGCGCCAACACCGATGATCGTGAGTATTTGACGAACCGGTGTCACCAAGAGTTGCGACGCCATGGAATATACGGCCCAGCTGTCGCCGGTGATGCGGCTGAGAAGGTCACCCGAACTCTGGCGGAAATGGAACAGCAACGACAGACGCTGGATCCGGTCGAACAGGTCCGAGGCAAAAGCATAGAGCATCCGGTGCCCGGAAGAGGCCCAGAGCCAGGACAGAGCGTTGCCGACCAGCGTGGTCAAGACCATGAGTAGCGCTGTCGCGACCCCGCAGGCGACAACGAGCCTTGTGCGACCGTGCTCGGGATCGACAAAGGCGGCGCGCCACCCGTCAAGATCAGTGTCTCCCAGCGCGACGTCCACGAGGATTTTGAGAGGCCAAGGTGCCAGCACCGTCAATGCGCTCGCCACTGCCGAAAGCAGGATGATCAGCGACAGCCGCCCCCGCTCCTCCCAGAGGTATGGCAGGAGGCGTCGGAACTTGGCGAGCATCCCGTCCTGGGGCACGGGGAAGGCATTCTGCATTGCTGGCTAGGTCACCCTCTTCATCTTGAGGCCTTTTCCGACTGCCGCTTCGGCCGTTTCCATCGCAGTGGAGGCCGCACTGTATGCCGTCGCATAGACGAGAAAGGCGAAAAGGCCAAGAACGCTGCCTGCAATCGCCGCGCCATCTGAAAATGCCAGGGCAGACATCACGACGAACGCGAGGAAGAAGATGATCACCGGCGTGAAAACGACGGGCCAAGCCCGCAGGCGGAAGAGTTGCTGGCCGTGCCCATGCTCCTCGACCATCGAGACGAGCCGCGCCTCTGCGAAGACAGACTGCCCAAGGGCGATGTCCCAGGCGTCGAAATCTCCACCGACACCGAAGCGGTCGGCACTCCCGTCCAGTCGGTCGCGAAGCTGCCGAAGCGGCGTGGTCGGATCGGTCCAGGTCTCCGACCAGTGCTGCCATTGCAACGGCCTTGGTATCGGGAACAGCCGGAACGGTTCGTTGCTCCAAGGTCCAAGCCGGTACTGGATCCGACCGACGAGTCTCGCCACCGGCTGTACGAAATGGAGCCAGAATATGATCGCTCTGAGTTGCCATTCGGGTGCTCTTGGCGGTTCGGAACCGGCGGAGTTGATCTCGGCGGCAAGCGCACCACGAAACGACATGGCGAGGCTCAGGAATAATCCGGCAAGGCCCGCCACGAAGAGCAGGAAGAGAGGCGGCCAGTCGAAGCCAAACAGACCGAGCACCAACGAAAGACCCACGAGAAAGATCCACTCGGGCATCAGCGGCAGCGATGTGAGAACGCTCTCGCCGCGCGAATACACGGACTGGAAGGGCGCTGCCCCCCAGCTACCATGATAGATCCTCGGACGATTGGTGAAGCTCTGGACAAGCCCGCGCCCATACAGTTGCCCTCGCCAGGGCAAGTGACCGGCTCGATTGAACTTGGACGCCCACTTGCGGGCCAAAAGCGCCTCCGCTCGGGCATACCCCCGTTGTTGCTTGAAATAGGTTGCGACGGACGGGCGACGGTGATGCCAGACCTGTGCCGCGTGGCTGAAGCCGATGACGCCGCCGTTCGCTTCGATCCGCCAACACAGATCCACGTCGTCGCCGGCGACGCGGAACTGCGGGTCGAACCCACCAACCGCACGGAGTGCCTCGGCGCGAAAGGACATGTTGCAGCCGGGTATGTGTTCCGCCACCTCGTCATTCTCAAGAACCTGAACCGGCCCTCCTGGCGCATTTGCGATGCACTCCGCGATGTCGGGATCTTCCGGCGGTCCCAGATTGGGCCCGCCTACCGCGGTGAAGTCGCGCTTGAGAAAGGCAAGAGCCAGATAGGTGAGCCACTGCGGGTCCGGATAGGCATCGTCATCGATATAGGCGATCAGCTCGCCGCTGGCGGCATCCATGCCGGTGTTGCGCGCATTCGAAAGGCCACGATTTTCGGTGGAGATCACCTTGAACGGCGATGCCTCGGCGATCTCGCGCGTGCTGTCGGTAGACCCGTCGTTCACGACGATCGCCTCGTAGTTCGGATAGTCCAGCTCTCCGAGGCGCTCCAAGGTTTCGCCGATCGTTCTTGAGCCATTGTAGCTGCAGACCACAACACTGAACCGCGGCCACTCCGACCTTGCGGCGGGAGCAGCCTCGAAGGCCTTGGAGACCGCAGCGAGTGCGGGTTTGGGCTCCCGGCCCCGGGTCGTCAGGCCGAAATCCCAGTCCAGGACTTCGTGCCCGCCGCGGCTCCATTCATCGGTCCATGAAAACACGAAGGCGCCGGAGACCCCTGCTTCGAATGCCGTCACCAGTTGGGCTGCGATGGATGACGCCTGAACGTCGATCCCGTTTCGCTGGCTGTCGAGCCCAATCTCCGCCATCAACAGGGGTTTTTCGCCGGCCAGATTGTGGAGGCGTGCGAGGTAGGCATCCAGCCTATCCATGTCTTCGAGGTAGACGTTGAAAGAGACCAGGTCGATCTCGGGGACCTTGAGGTACTCGGTGCTCGGGAAGTTGACATAGGTCACCAACACACCGGGCGCCCGTTGCCGGACCATACGGACGATCCGTCGGAGAAAGCGGGCGACCCTTTTGCCACCGTACCATCGCACCACAGTGGCCGGGATCTCGTTGCCTATGGCAATGGCAAAGATCGCCGGGTGATCCGCTATCGGTTCGAGCGCCTCATCCAGACGTCGGACGATGTCGTCGGCCACGGCCTTGTTGTCGAGAAACGCGATATGCTGCTCCCACGGCAGACCGACGAACACGCCCAGTCCACATGCTTCAGCCAGATCGAGAAGCCAACGTGGCGGCACGATATAGACTCGCACCGTGTTCATGCCGGCAGCCGCCATGGCGGCGAAGTCCTTCTCCACGGTTTCTGGATCGGGGAAGTCACCCGTGTCCGGATTCCCCCGGAACGTGCCGTAAGTGACACCTTTCACGTAGGTTTTCTGTCCATCGCGAAAGACGAATTTTCCGCGGACTTCTGGCCTCGACGGCCGCCCCGAGGCCGATCGTTGGTCGAACATGGCACGCCCTCCAAGCAAAACTCTTCCAAGAAATTTCGAAAAGGTTAGACGCAAAATGGCCACACAACCAATTGAATTCTCGGCACCTAGTCGACCGACACCGCTCCAATACGGCTTAGCCGCCCCTCGAACGAGGCAATCTCTGCCCGCCCGCCGTTTCACAGACAAAGCAAGCAACATCCTCTATTCGAGAATCCATGTCTTTTTGCCGAGTGTTGGGCTAACCTTACAAAGCTAGTATTCGATATTTCCGCCGAAGCGAGTCGCATCAGGGGGATTTGTGGAAGTCGATCTGGCAGTGCGGGATGTCGTTTTTTGTCCCAAGCAAGCTCGTTTTTGCCGTTTTCGATGTGGGTTGTCCGCTGTGCTTGATCGTTCGCATCATTCCCTCAGGCACTTTGGTTCGCCGCGACTGGAGCGTCAAACACCCTTGCGATCTATGAGACCGTCGGGTGAGCCTCCCTTGATTGCCTTCCATTTCTTCGATGGCGGGAGCCCGTGCGCGCACGTATCGGTGTCCCAATGATCTGTCGTGTGACACCGATTTCGGACGGACCCGAAGTGAATCTGGCCTTCGGCTGCGATGATAACTACGCTCTTCCCCTCGGCGTCACGCTACATTCCCTACTTCGACACCTCGAACCCGGGCCACGGTACCGAGCCTTCGTCATCGACGGCGGGATTTCCGAAACCAACCGAAGACGCATCGCCCGTATCGTTCGAAGCTTCCCTGATCTGGACGTCGAGCTGATATGGCTCGCACCCGACATGGCGGACATTGCCGGTCTCTACACGGCCGGGCACGTAACATCGGCGACCTATTTCAGCCTTCAGATCGCAGAGCTCACGGAGACAACGGCAAATCGCGTCCTGTTCCTCGACTGCGATCTGCTGATCCGGGAGAACATTCTGGATCTGTGGCAATCCGAAGTCACGGAGCGTTCCCCGCTGCAAGCGGTGAGGGATTTCCAAATTCCAACCGTCGCATCGACGGCTGGCATAGTCAGCCACAAGCGGCTTGGGCTCGATCACACCAGCCGGTATCTGAATGCGGGCGTCCTGCTGATCGACGTTCCTGCCTGGATCGCCGCAAACGTCACCGAGCGGGTGCTGCGGTATCTGACGGATTATCACGATGCTTTGGTCTTCAGGGATCAGGAAGGCCTCAACGCCGTGCTGGCGGGTATGTGGGGTGAACTGGAGCCGCGTTGGAACGTGCAATCCGCGATCTATGACCCGATGCTGTGCCAGGGTGCCTTGACCGAGTTTGGCGACGACGGGATCGCGCGCCTTCAATGGGAAGGGGCCATCTACCATTTCACCGGGGCGCAAAAGCCATGGCACGCCGCATGCACCCATCCGTTGAAGCCGCTCTGGCTCCAGCATCTTGCTGCGACGTCCTGGAACGATCCGGTCAGCGATGGGTCTCGATCCGTCAAACCGAACGCGCCGTTGCAAGCTCATAAGACCAAGACAGGAACGGCCCGGGTGACAGTCCGCTACAAACCTGCGCCGAATGATCCATCGTCCAAAGAACTCGTCCTGAACCTGTGCGACGCGGGGTTGGCGGATGTGGCCCTCTGGCAGGTCTTCGAAGGCGACACACCGGCTCCTGTCGGGTCCGACACTGGCGCCCTCAGGGTAACGTGGAACGCCTATCCGACCAGCCCCTGGCTGAATCTTGTGGACGCCCTCGCCGACTGGAATCCCGACGCGCTGTCCGACGTGCTGATCCTGCTGCCGGAGGGCACGATGCCGGAGCCCGAAGTCGTTAGAAACATTGTTGGAACCCTGAACAATGGCGTCGGGGTTGTCGCCTTCCGCAATGATGCCGACTTTGTCGATATACGGACCTCCGTTCTCTCGACGACGGATGCCCTTTCGCATCTCTCGGAAGCGCCACTATTGCCGCTCGAGCGCTCCCTGATTGGCGTTCGAGCCGAGTGTCTCCAAGCGCTTCTGGGCCCGACTTCCGATGCACGCCCCTTGGCGCGTCACGGAACCCGCTGGGCGGCCGAGACGCTGATCCTCGACCTGGCTCTCTCTACCGGGATCGCAGAACTCCGAGGGGGCACGGCGACGGACGGTTTTGACACCGACACGCTGGACGACAGGATCGGGGAAGTCGGCGCGCTCGGGCTGAGAACCGAGGCGCTCGCTAGGCTTCTCGCGCAGCCATCCCTGAGCTCGGAGCTGCAAAAACGGGCGTTGGAGCGCCTGATCGAGCTTAACCGGCAACGCAGCGAGTGCGTGATCTCCTTCGTACCATCCCTGGCGCCGAGCCCGGAGGACCTGCGGAAGGAGCACGCAAACATCCTGCTGCGGTACCTGCCGGACCCGTGCAGATTCATCCTGGTCGGCGACGCCCCCTGGATCCCCGTCTCCTACGCCGGGCGGGTTGCGACGCCTCTGGTCGAGCAGAATGGGCAGAACGCGGGATTCCCGCGTGACGAGATACACGCGCTCCAGGCATTGAACGACCAGATCGACCGCGGCGCCACGCACATAGCCTTCACCCGTTCCGCGTTCTGGTGGCGTGACAGCTACGGCGCACTTTTCGAAGAGCTCGACAAAACGGGCGAGGTCCTGTTCCGCGACCCGCGTATCGTCATCTACCGGCTCCGGCCCCATGCAGGGAGGAAACTGCCTTGAACCAATCTCCTCGTCTCGCCATCGGGATGCCGGTCTACAATGGCGAGCGTTTCCTGCGGCACACCTTGGAGTCGATCCTGGGCCAGACATTCCGCGACTTCGTGGTTGTCATTTGCGACAACGCGTCGACCGACGCGACCGAAGACATCTGTCGCGAGACAGCGGCGGCGGACGACCGTATCCGCTACATCCGCAATCCCGAAAACATCGGTGCCGGCCCGAACTATCGCAAAGTGTTCCGGGAGTGCCCACCGCTCGAGTTCTTCAAGTGGGCGGCCCACGACGACCCGTACGATCCGGATTTCCTGCACCTTTGCATCGACGAACTGGACCGCGACAGCGCCGCCGTTCTCTGCCACTCTCAGACCGCCTCGATCGACGCCGATGGCAACCCTTTCAAGTGCTGGCCCCCGCGCCCTGAACTGTCGAGCGATGACCGCGTTGCGCGTCTCAGAAACGTGCTTGAGCATCGCGACACCTATTGCATCTGGGGCGTGACACGGCACGACGTCCTTGCAAGGACACCGCTTCTCGGCGACTTCCCCGCGCACGACAGGCCGTTGCTTGCGGAGCTCGCGTTACACGGAAAGCTCCTTGAGATCGACGATGTGCTCTTCTTCGACAGGGAGCATCCGGACCGTTCGGTGCGAGCCTTCGATGCCAGCCGTCCGCACGAGGCTGCCGTTTGGTACGATCCGCGAAATCGCGGGAAGCTGATCTTTCCCGCGTGGCGGCTTTGCGGGGAGTATGCGCGCGCGATCAATCGGGTCCCGATGCCGACCGGAGAGCGCGCTGCCTGCTTCCGCGAGCTGTCTAAATGGTCCAGGGATCATCGGGAGGAGTTCTTCGAGGACCTCCGCGTGGGTGCATTCCGCCTTCCACTCGTCGGCGCAGGGCTCGCGAAACTGGACGAGCGCCGACGTGTCCGGGATTGGCAACAGCGCACACGACGCGCCGCGAAGGAGATGCTGGAGCATTGCGGCGTGGGCGCTCGCGTCATCCTGATCGACCAGGGCGAAACGGACCTCGGCGAGTTCTCGGATCTTTCCACTCTCCCGCTGCTGGGCGAAGACATGGCCTATGGCGGGATGCCAGCGACCGATGCCGAGGCGTTCGAGGGGCTGGAGCGCGGCCAAGAGAACGGCGCCACCTATCTAGGCGTGCTCTGGAACGCATTCTGGTGGTGGGAACACTACTTCGACTTCACGCGCCACATAGACCACAGTTTTCCTTGTATCTCCCGGTCCAAAGATCTTGCCCTGTTCCGGCTGGCCTCCAAAGGCGGGCAAGATTGATGCCGGTCCGCCTGACATGCAAAAACCTGTCGCACTCAAGGTCACGACACCTGTCCCAATTTCCGCAGCAGACATGGCACGCATAGTTCTCTCAGTCACCAACGTCGCCCCCTATCCGCAGGGAGGGGGGCACTGGTGGGTCTTCGCTCAATGGGCTCTCGGCCTGATGCGACTCGATTGCGAGGTCTGGTGGATGGAAGCCGTTCCCCATCTCGACCAACTGCCTCAGGAGCACATCGACACGCATCTCGCCCGCATGAAGGCGCTTGGTATAGGCACCCGGACACTACTTGTGGATGCCCTTGGACCCGAGCAAGGGCTCTGGATCCCGAAAGAAACAAACACCCACTGGTTCGAAGAATTTGCCACCAGCGCCGATCTGCTTCTCAACTTCAACTACAAGATTGGCGACAGCCTCTTGGCGCCCTTTGGAAGAACGGCACTGATAGACATTGACCCCGGGCTCCTGCAGTTCTGGATCGCCAATGCACAGATTTCGCTTCCCCGACACGACCATTATTTCTCGACCGGCGAGACGGTCGGCACGCCGCGAGCACGGTTCCCAGATTGTGGGCTGGTCTGGAACCGCATTCGCCCGGCAGTCGACACCGAGTCCTGGACTCCGAAGTTCATCCCCGAGAGTCGCCGGGTATCTACCATCTCCGGATGGTGGGGCGGCGGAGGCAAAGGCGAGTGGATTGCAGATGGAAAGGGCACGCTCTTCGAGAACAACAAGCGCGTGAATTTTATCCGCTACGCCGACCTGCCTGGGCGCGTGCCGCAGACGCTGGAACTCGCACTCGCGGTCGGGGCAAAAGACCTCGCGGCGGCGCGGCGCATGCCGGATTCGTCCGGCGCGGTGATCGACGAGATACTGCCTTATGTCGATGACCTCACCGACCTGAAATTCATGGCAGGGCGAGGCTGGAACCTCGTGCTTGCGTCAGAGGTGGCGGGATCGCCCGATGCCTATCGGTCCTACATCCAAACGTCGCAGGCTGAATTCAGTTGCGCGAAACCATCCTGCATGTACTTCGAGAATGCCTGGGTCAGCGATCGCACACTTTGTTATCTGGCGTCAGGCAAGCCGGCAATCGTGCAGAACACAGGCCCGAGCAGCTACCTGCCGGACAATGAAGGGATGTTGCGGTTCTCCTCGCCGGAAGAGGCATTGGAGGCACTGTACGCCGTCGAACAGAGGTACCGTCAACACTGTGACGCCGCGCGCGCGCTTGCCGAGAGCCAGTTCGACGCCAAAAAGATCTCGGAACTCGTGCTTCGGGCATGCGGTCTTTAGGACTGATGTTGGAAATTCCGATAGCCCTATGCCTGCAATCCAAATGGCCACGCTGACAGGTGCATGCAATCTAGCTCCGGGGATTTTGGAGGGCGCCACTCTTCTTGACGACCCACCCCACATGAAATATTAGTTCGTCCGCTGAGCGGGCGTTGTGTAGTGGTAAGACCTTAGCCTTCCAAGCAAGTGATCCATCTTTCCTATCGTTTCATCTCCGTTCAAACTGTTTCTTTTTCAATGCTTTGGTATTTCCTCTCGGTTCCTGCAGGGGTACACTCTTGGATACCGATACTGACAAAATTCCGACAAAATGCCAAAGCTCACCGAGACCTTCGCCAAGAAGCTGCCACCTGCAAAATCCGGCACCGAGAAGCACTGGGACAACGAGGTGAAGGGTCTCGTGCTCTTCGTCGGCAAGCGATCCAAGACCTGGTACTTCCAGAAAGACGTGGGCGGTCAGACCCGGCGGGTGCTGATCGGTCGCTTCCCGGTGATCTCGGCGCAAGCCGCTCGCCAGACCGCACTCGGTTTCGCGCTGGAGTGGGGGCGCGGCGCGGGGAAGCAGATCCAGATCGGGGCCCCTACCCTCGAGGAAGCGATGGAAGCCTACCTCGCCCGGCCAAGGCTGCGCTCAGAGGCACACAGGTCCGGCCTGCGGCAACAGTTCGAGAACCATCTGAAGGACTGGATGCGGCTGCCGCTCGACGAGATCTCCAAGTCGCAGGTCGTTGACAGGCACCGCTCGCTTGCAGCCACCCCCTCAACGG
>NZ_JBHTJT010000014.1:0-8969 GCF_042676185.1 Tropicimonas aquimaris
GCGCGAAGCTCAATGAAACTCACGCACTTTGCTTGGAAGGCTAAGGTCTTACCACTACACAACGGCCGCTCAGTAGGGCGCACAGTTATTTCATGTGGGATTGTGCGTCAAGATGTGTCCGTCCACTAGGAAGGGGAGGCCACGCTGTGACTTCATTTCACGGCCTCCGCTGCGCGAGAGAACATGACCTCTAGTCGCCGTACGACTGAGCAAGTTCTACGGTGCCATGGAGGGGGCGAAACAGCCTACTGCGGACCATTATGCAATTCAAAGCGAACGGAAGCACCGAGCCCTTCTTGACGGATGCCGCGGGCCGCATCAGCGACGGCAATGCCGACCAGGAAGACATCCGAGAATTTCCTCGGATGTCTGGTTTGGACGCGATTGGTTTGGAAACCCTCACAGGACACGGGGACGACCATCCCATGGTCGACCGTTTCAAACATGTCGTTCGAACATGTACGAGCTTACTCGGCTTCAAGCGGCGGACCTGTGAAGACTTGACCATACTCAGCTGAAATTGTGTTGAGCGTCTCGATCTCATCCGGAAGCTTCAGATGTTTCGTTGCGTCAAAGAAGCCCTCGAAACCGCCCGGCGCGACGATGACCATCAGTTTGCCACCATCTTCCTCAAGTATGCGAAAGGTGTGATCGACCCCTTTCGGTACAAAGGCGATCTCCCCTTCGCCCAAGACGAAGGTGTTGCCGTCGGCAAGGAACTCGGCCGACCCTTCCATCACGTACAGGGCCTCACCGGCATCTTCATGAACATGGCGCGGCGGCCCACCGGGTCCCGGGAACCGGGTGGTGAAGATGCCCATGTCCCCGCCAGTTTCTTCCCGGTTCAACAAGACCTGAATTTCCGAGCCATTCCAATCGATAGGGTCATGGGCGGCGGCGGCGCTCGCAACGAACATCAACGTCATTGTCAGGGTCTTCTTCATGGAATGTCTCCGTTTTTTCGGGCCTCAAAGTAGATAGAATCTTTCGATCAGATCGCCGTCTGGCCGTTGTCGCGCCGTGTTCATTTGGCGAAATCGACTGGACTGGCATATCCTGAGTGTGAAGTCAGGGAGGGCGAATCTGGCTAACGAAAACCTGTGAAAATTTACGAATTCGAAAGATCTGGCGTCGTTCTCGACGGGTTGGATGGGACGCTCAAGACGGCCTCGGGAGTTCCGGTCGAGCTACGTCCACAGTCCCGCGAAGTGTTGCGCGTGCTTGCGAGCGCGCCGAACCGAACTGTTACGAAGGACGAGTTTTCCCAAGCAATTTGGGAGGGGCGGCAGGTTGGCGACGACAGTCTGGTGCAATGCATCGCCGAAATCCGCGCAGCCGTTGGCGACACTCAACGCAGCATCGTTCAGACCGTTCCCCGAAAGGGCTACCGGTTCAATCCGCCAACTGCATCAAAGACCGATCCACCCGTCATGCAGAAGGCGCTCATCGCGCTTCCAGTAATCGGATTGGTTATTGCCTTGTTGGCTTTCCTCTACTGGCAGAACGGAAATAGAGAGAAGGGGCTCCCGGTCGTGGCAGTACTTCCCCTTGATGATCTGAGTGCCGCGCCACATCAGGACTACCTCAACGATGCGTTGAGCGAGGGAATTATCACCGAACTGGCCCGGTTCCCGCAGTTCCGGGTCGTCGCACGCAATTCGAGCTTTCAATTCCGCTCGAAGCCCACTGATGTCCGCGAGATAGGCGAGAAGTTGAGCGCCGACTACGTCCTGGAAGGAAGTCAGCAATTCGATGGCGAGCGCCTGCGCGTGACCGCTCAGCTTGTTGAGACGGATACGGGCGCCCACGTATTCGCGGACAAGTATGAACGTAATATCAGTGACTTGTTCGTGGTTCAGAATGACATTGTTCACCATGTGGCGTCAGAGGTCGGCCAGGCGCTCCTGTCCGATATGCCGGGGCGGTCGGCCCCGAGGGACGTGGATTCCCGCCTTCGTGGTCTCCAGGCGCGAAACATCATGACCCAGTTGACTTACGAGAACTGGCAGAAGGCGATTGCGCTTGAGGAAACCTCGATACGTGAGGAGCCAGGTTCGGCATGGGGTTATATTGGCAAATCCTTGATGCTCATCCCGGCGGCAGTGCTGGGCTGGATGCAACCGCGCGATGAGGTTCTTGCCGACGCAGTCGAACTGGCGAGAACCGCTCTTCGAATCGATCCTGAAAACTACATGTCGCACTATGCTCTTGCGCGGGTACTGTCGCGTCAGGGGAAACACGCCGAGTCCATCTTGCACTTCGAACGTGCGGCAAAGCTGAACCCCTCTGACTCTATTGTCTATATCGGCATGTCGGTTCCGTTGCTCTACTCTGGAAGGACCGAAGAGGCGTTGGACGCGCTACACAAGGCGGAAAAAGTTGATCCGCTTCACGGCGACTGGCTCCGCTGGCAACTAGGCCTGGCCTATTGGCAGAAGAATGAGTGCGAGAAGGCGTTGCAGGCGATGCAGAGTATGGCGTCGCCACCAATTGCCTCAAACAAGGCCCTCGCCTCGATACTGGTTTGTTTGGAACGGCTAGACCAGGCGAAAGCAGCTATGGCAACCTTTCTGGGGACGCGACCAGGATACACGGTCCAGATCGAGGCCACGTCTGTTCCTACGGATTGGAAACCGGATGGTATGTACGAACGCTGGCTGAGCAGCATGAAGCAAGCCGGAATGCCTTGATACCCGAGAGTGATTTGAGCGCTTGCACATACGGCTCTATTCGAGCCTACACCTTCGGGCAAGCTATCCAATCAACAGCGGACATTCCGTGTTTCAGGTGAACGACCACTATGCGCAGCTCGCGACGGTTCTGGCGTGCTTGCCGGTTCAACTGCGGGTGTTGATGTCCGAACGAGTAGTTTGCTAACTTCGCGGACATATGACGTAAAGGCTCGGATGATCGGTTAGAGGCCAGAAAGACATATGTGCCGATTGGAAGTCTATCGATGCCAGAAATCACGATGCGGTTCGACAAGCGGTTCTTCAATTTCAGGAAATGGTCCGTGCACCTCGATCTTCTTTTGGCCGTGGCTCAGGACGGTGCGGGAGGGCAAGTTGATGGTAGGGTTTGCAGGATGGTCTCCCGTCAGTTCAAGGAGTTTCACCTCCTCAAAGCCAAAGACCAATCGACCGATGTTGGCCCAATAGAGCGTACCTGTGCACATTGCGCAGGGTTCGCCGGTGGAGACCAAGGTGCACTTCCAGAGAAAATCGGGGGCATATTCCGTTGCCGCTCGGCGCGCGATCTCAGTCTCGGCGTGATGCACCGTGTCGATGTTGCCCTGCTGCATCAGAATTGTGTCTTCGGGGCTGACCAGTATTGCGCCAAACGGGTGGTGACCATGGGCCGCCGCCGCCTTGGCAACAACATTGGCGGAAAGAATGTGGTTGATCATCTGATCGCGGGTCATGCTTGACCTTCTTTCATGCGAGAGCAGGGCCAGATCGCCCTTGGAAACCAACGGAGAATACACCAACACCTTTGATTGTGAGTAATACCACATCGGACGCAATCCGAACATCTGGAAGCAAGGCCATCAGATGGTCGGAGAAGCGCACCGAGGTCGTTTGCGAAACCACAACGCTTCGTGGCGCGCCCGACCACAGCTTTGTCCGCGCACCGGACCTTGCTCAGGCAGCCCCGATGTCGGCAACGCGCAGTGAGCGCCGGTTCGCCGCTCGGGGGCGAACGACGGGAATGTCCCGCATCTTTCCAGTTCATTGACAGCGCGGCGAACGACCGGAACGGACTTAGGGCTATTCGACCCGGCTCAACGTCCGGTTTGCGGACATCGTGCTGAGGTGCCGAGCCGATCTCAACCTCTCGTCTGCTGTGCAGAGGCAGAGTTCTCTGCGACAGTATCAAGCAGCTTGGTCCGCCCACCCAACTTTGGTGTTCCCCACTTTGAACGGCCGGCCCCCCTCTCTGTGATCTCTGCACCTTCGAGAATGGGTCGTCCGGCACTCGACGCAAGGTGCGCGTTCGGCCCAGTGCCGCCGTTCATCCCGTCCGATTGCCGCCGCGGTGCGGCCCAGGAAAACCGCCATTCGCTGCAATAGCGAAAATCACATTCTCATGCGCGGCAGATCGGGTTTCATCACTCCGGCCGGTTCGGACACGTAGTGTGCGTCCGTCAAAGCGATGCATCCAAGTGGCAGCGCGAGATCAGTTCAGGGTCGCATCCACCCAATATTTCGTGCCCGCCGCGGTCGCCGAGGCTTTCCAGCCTTTCTTTGTCAGGTGGAAAATCGCCCGTCCATCGATCCAGCGAATACCGAGGCTCTCCTTGTCATCCCCGAACATCGTACCAGCTTCCGCAGTCGCATCGTAGCCGCTGGTGACGAACTCCAGGAACTTGAAATCATCCTCAAACAGTATCACGACTTGGGTTTCGAAACCGCCGATCCCGAATGAAAGTCCGACGCCGGCGGTTCCCATGTTCATGTAGACATGTTTGCTCCCATCCCGGGAGACGGCAACTCCTCGTCCCGCTCCGGCGGCAAGACCGGCAAGCACGAGCTTCCTCGTATCAAATACGGCATAGCCGGTACTCTGCTCGAACAGCAACGCAGCGTCCGGCTGTTCCGAGAACAGGCGATTCATAACATCGATCGCCATCGTATCGAGCTCGTCCCGCGTTTCTTGCGGCGTCGCCTCGTTGGTGAGCAGATCTACGGTGGAATTGACGCTCTCATTCACTCTGTTCGCGACGCCCGACGCCCCCCTCTGAGCTGCGTTGGCGCCTTCACGTACGATATCCGCGCCTTGCTGTAGCCGGTCTTTCCAGTTTTGTGCGGACGCTTCCGGCACAGACACCAGACCAAGTGCGGCGATCACCCCAAAGCCAACATTACGCATCTTGCATCCTCCCTTTTCGGGCACAACCGTCGCCCACCGCCCACCGCCCACCGCCCACCGCCCACCGGTCAGCGATAGATGTGTGGCGCACCGAGTCGGTCGTGGATCGCGTTGACCGTCGCCGGATCGAGGTTCAGCGTCTGCGCCAGTTCGTGCAAGTATTTGGCCTCGCTCTGGTCGTCGAGTTCTTTGGCCATGACCGAGACCATGTAGAACTGTTGTTCAGCGCCGCGCGGGATGTCCGCCGCCAACCCACGAACATCGACCGGCCCATTGAGCTCGCGCTCGACGAACGCCTCCTCTTCCCGGCTGACATCTCCCAAGCGGCCCAAAAGTGCCGTCTTCTCTTTCGGGTCGATCCGCCCATCGGCCTTTGCGGCCTGAATCATCGCCCGCAGCAGGACGCCGGCCAGGTGCTCCTCGTCGTCGGTCGTCGGCGTTTGCGGCTCGCCGTATTGGTTCAGTGCCTCGTCGAGACGGCGCCCGAATCCACCCTGTCCGCCGGTTTGCCTGTCCATTCCGCCGGATCCACCTCCTGGGCGGGACAACTGGCTCAGCTGTTCGAGCATTTCCCCCATGGAGCCCGCCCTGCCAGCCCCGCCCGCGCGACCACCCAGGAACTGGCCCAGCATGTCCTGCAGGCTACCTCCTGGCCCCGCGCCGCTCCCGCCGAGGCCGCCACCTGAGCCACGGGAAAGGCCGCCACCTCCCAGCACCCGGCCCAGAATATCTTCAAGGCCACTGCCCGACGACGCCTGACCGACACGACCGGTTCGAGGTAGCGTGCGCCCTCCGGCACCGCCGTCCATCATGTTTTTGACGCTGTTGGCGACAACGACGCCGGCCGCCACCTTGGCAAGAGTTTTCACGAGGCTCATTGCAATGCTCCTGATTGAGATCGTCCTTGGGTATTGCGCCGACGCAGGTCGAAAGCGCTGCGCCGGCACGCTACCCCAAGGTTTCCGTGAGCGGTCTTGGACTAGACGGTGGCTCCAAGTGCTGCCTTAAGGTCATCCAGCGACTTCCTTTCGGCATCCGAGATCTTCTCGCCTCCAAACCCGAGGAAGCCGCCCTCCATGCTCGCCTCGGCGGTCTTCATGGCTGTGGTGATAAGGAAGTCACGGAAGCTGGGAGCCTGATCCGGAAGTTCACGTTCCACCACTCGCATAACCTCGCCCAATCGCCCGACCGCTGCCTCCGATGCTTCAGCGGCTTTTCTGCCTTTTGCCAGCGCCCTGATCCCCTCGACGGCCGTCTTGCGGCCCTCGGCGGTCTTGTAGGCTCCAAACACCTCCGAGGCCAGCGAGCCAGTTCCGGCGCCCGCGGCGGCGTCTCTGAGCGATCCCGCCATCGCCGCGCTCTCCTGAAACGCACCGATCAAACCGCTCGGGTCTGCCGCCGTCACGGCGAACCCGGCGAGCATCGGAGCCTGAAGAATGCCCGCCCAGTCCTCCGCCGGAAGTTGCTCTTTTGGTGTCATCTTGTCCTCCTCCAAGTTGGTCTGGTTTCCGTCCTCTACCGAGAGCGTATTTGACTTCCTGACATAGTATAACCTGAGCAGCTCTCAGGTTCCGTGTCTTTCGGTGGATCTGGGTTGCTATTCTTAGGTGTTGCGAATGAGTTGCATTCCCGATTGCGGACACTTCCGCCAGACGACTTTTGTTTGCATGGCAAGAACGCGCTATCGGAGGACACCGCGAAATGTTGCGACCGGCACCCACTTGCGGCATCGTCCCGGGACCGGAAAGAAAAGTGGGAAATCCCACGTCATACGGCGGAGGTTTTACGTGAGACGCTTCTTTCATCTTGCTCTGATCCTCGTCCTTCTGTGCGTCGCTTTACCGACGCCACGGGCCTTCTCCCAGGACGTGACCACAGACGCCCCAGCCACGGTCGCTCCGACTTCTGAAGCACCTTCGGCGGAGGAAGAGCCACCGGCCGAAGACGCTGGCCAGGCCTATCCCGCCGGGCTTGAAGACCCCGAAATTGGCCTCGATGAGCTAGCCATCCGTCTAATTCCGTTAACTAAAAGCGAACTCTCAGCGCTCGCAGGCGCCTGGCAGCAGATTGCCCGCGAGCGCACCGATGCGGTCGCAGGAAAACAGATCGAGATCAGCGCATCGGACGATGACGACGACACGGCTGCACGCGAGGAACTGGTGGCCCTTACTGAGGAGCGCGGTGACGCCTTCGCGCGATATTCCAGCGTTGTCGACATGCTGGAGAAGAAGGGCGGAGACGAGGCCGAAATCGCCGATTTGCGCGCCTATCGCAGTGCTATCATTGTCGAGGAGAAGCAGCGCGCTGACTGGCGGACGCTTCTCCAACAGGCCATAAACTGGACCACTTCCGAGGACGGAGGCATCCGGCTTGCCAAGCGCGTCGGTGTTATTGTCATTTCGCTCTTGGGACTGCTGATTGCTGCAAGAATTGTGCGCAGCTATGCGCGCCGTCTCTTTCGCCGGGTTCCCGACCTGTCGAAGCTGCTGCAAGGTTTCCTGGCCATGATCGTATACTGGTTGACGGTCGGGATTGGCCTGATGGTTGTTCTCTCTGCGCTCGGGATCGACATCACACCGCTATTCGCGCTGGTCGGCGGCGCGACCTTCATTCTTGCCTTTGCGATGCAAGACACGCTCAGCAACCTGGCCTCCGGTTTGATGATCATGATCAACCGCCCGTTCGATGAAGGCGATTACGTCACTGTTGCGGGCACAGGGGGCACCGTAAAGGCGGTCTCAATCGTCTCGACGACTATCGTGACGCCCGACAACCAAGTCATCGTCATTCCGAACTCAAAGGTCTGGGGCGACGTGATTACTAACGTGACAGCCTCTGATACCCGGCGCGTCGATCTGGTCTTCGGCATCGGCTACGATGATTCGATCGAGGAGGCGCAGCAAGTGCTGGAGGAGGTCGTCGCCGCGCATTCATTGGTTCTCTCAGATCCGGCGCCAGTCATTCGCGTCAATGAACTTGCCGACAGTTCCGTGAACTTCATCGTCCGGCCCTGGACGCAGGTTGCGGATTACTGGACTGTCTACTGGGATCTGACGCGCTCGGTGAAGGAGGCGTTTGACAAGAAGGGTATCTCGATCCCCTTCCCACAGACCGACATGCATATCCACGTAGCAGGAGAGGCGCCTCTACCCGATTATGCGACTGGTATATTGGGCCGAGGTCGACCTTCAGGTGCACCGGACTATCGAAGTGGAGACACGGCGCCGGAAACCGCGGAAGCGGCAGCAGGCGGAGAGCGCGATGGATAAGGCGACTCCAAGTTAAGGAACGCTTGCCAAGAGTGCCCAATGAAGTTTGGGTGGGTACTGCGTCTGAACTAGCGTTCGACGCGATAAGGCCACTTCGGGCTAGGCTTCAGACTTCGGCAACGGGGCCGGTTCTGTCAATGGCGATTTGCGACAGTTCAACACTTGGCGGTCAGGTTTGATCGCCGACTTACGGATACCAGTTGCGCCTTTGTCAGCTTGGAGCTTGTCTCCTACCCCTCGTCGATAGGCCGCAACCGGGTTCATGCTTCGGTCCGTGTGGAGTGCCCCCACTGTGGTGGTCCACCAACTGGGATAGATTTATCCCGTTTGGGACTTCACCCCGTTTCTGGTCCGGTCGTCATGCGACCTTTCGGGTTGGTTGAAGTTGGGCTGCAAAGGCGTTCGGCGTCAAGTTTCCGAGCGCCGAATGCGGCCGGTTTTCGTTGTAATCAATCCTCCATTCATTGATCCTCTGGCGCGCGTCGGCCATCGACAAGAACCATGAGGCGTTGAGACATTCCTGCCTGACTCGGCTGTTGAATGCTTCGATATAGGCGCTCGCCATTGCGCTCGAACCAATGGCGCACCAAGGCTCGCTCGCTGGGTGTTCCCGGTCGAGAGAAGTCGAGCTCGACCTTGTTCAGATAGGCCCACTGGTCGAGCAAATGGCCGGCGAATTCGGGGCCGTTATCGACTCGAATGCTCCGCGGCTTACCTCTGATCCGAGCGATCCGGTCAAGCTCGTCGATGACCTGGTAGGCGCGGAAGTTCGTCCTCGCAGATGTCGCGAGAGCCTCTCTCGTATGGCAGTCCACGATCGTCAGGATCCGG
>NZ_JBHTJT010000015.1:0-2821 GCF_042676185.1 Tropicimonas aquimaris
GAACAGGAGAGCGATGCAAGTCGCCAGCCGTAAACGGCTGGAACGTGTGCAGGATGCACGGGGCAGGCGGTGGTCACAAGGCTGGGCCGACACATCCGTCCTGGAAGCACGGTATGAGGTCCCGCGAGTGGGTGGAAACCCGGAAATTCATAAATCAGTTGGCGCGTGAGCAACGTGAGGTCGAGGCTTTGATCGAGGCCGCTGGGGGATAACCCACACTCAAAGCGCTGTTTCTCGTAGATGTCGTTTGCACTCCTTGGGTGGCTTGCCGTCACTGGAGTAGGCTCTGACACCACATTCCATGCAATGCCATCCGGTGAGCGATTGCCTTGGCATTGGATCACGCTTCCAACGGCATGGTCGGGAATGTAGCTTACTCCCTTGAACCTTTCGGAACAAAAGGACGACGATCACAACAGCAATCCACCCGATAAAAGGCAAGAACCACTGTGATGCAGTGGCAGCTTCCCAGGTCGGACGCCATGCCTCCGCCCATTGCACAACGTCAACCCAAAGATCGGTCCCATCCCCAGTGCGTGCCAATGGTCGTGGCGAAGTTTCAGGCGCTGTCGTCATTGGGTTTAGTAAATACTAGGCGACGACCGCCATGCAATTCAGGATGCCCTCGAGATTGCTTCACTTTAACGTTTTTCTTCCTTCTTTCCCGCGCATTTAACTGTCGGCACCAAAATCGCGAGGGAAAAAATGCTAAGATTGGTAACCGCTATCGCGGTCGTGTCGATGGCGGCAGGATGTCAGATGAGCACCGTGAACTATGCCTACAAGGAGGGCGCTACGGTTGCTCAGAAGGATCGAGACAGTTTCAACTGTGAGCTAGAGGCGACCCAAAGGGTTCCGACCAATACTCAAGTAGCGACAACGCCGACCTATAGAACTCCGACCTACTACACGCCAGCAACCACCAGCTGCTATGGATACACTTGCACCACTACTGGCGGCACGGCCTACGGTGGCCAAGTATACGGCGGCCAAACCTACAGCTATGACGCCAACGCTTCGCTTCGAGAAGAGTACTTCCAGAAGTGCATGGCCTCAAAGGGCTACAAAGTCGCCTCAGTTCCAAAGTGCCCCAGCAATGCCGTGTCGGCTGATATCAAGCAGCGTCTAGGTGGAAAGCTTCGTGCCCCTGTCGAGGGGTCCTGCATGGTTTCCCTAACGGAGCGGTCAGGAAACATCGTTTATCCAGACGAACGAGCCGACTAAACCTCTCAACATCGATACCTATTAGGCACGCTTCGAACCATCGTTGCGTGCCGACAGGCAATCATTCCGGACCTCTGCCAGCATGAGGGGGGCGCTTTTTTTCAGCCACACCGTTCCGCTTAGCGTTGCACATTTCATTCCAGTTCGCTGCCGATCGATAGCTGGATCTGCGGAATCGCGAAATTGACGCCTGATTGCGTTAGGGGCAAATTCGCCTCTGGTGCTGTCATCTGAGGAACCTACCCCCTTGGCGAGGTTCTCCCAGGCGTTACTTGGCAGAGATACGCCGATAATGTGCCCGCACCAGTGTCGCCCCAGTAGGCGGCCAGCGGTGGAAACCCGGAAATTCATAAATCAGTTGGCGCGTGAGCAACATGAGGTCGAGGCTTTGATCGAGGCCGCTGGGGGATAACCCACACTCAAAGCGCTGTTTCTCGTAGATGTCGTTTGCACTCCTTGGGTGGCTTGCCGTCACTGGAGTAGGCTCTGACACCACATTCCACGCAATGCCATCCGGTGAGCGATTGCCTTGGCATTGGATCACGCTTCCAACGGCATGGTCGGGAATGTAGCTTACTCCCTTGAACCTTTCGGAACAAAAGGACGACGATCACAACAGCACTCCACCCGATAAAAGGCAACGACCACTGTGATGCAGTGGCAGCTCCCCAGGTCTTGGCCATGCGCACGCGCGGCGAAGGCACTCGTTGCGCGGCGATGCGGCGACAGGGAACAGTCGACCTCGACCGCCTTCGCCTCCGAGGACCGAATGGCGCCAAGGACGAGTTCCACATTGCCGCAACCGTCCAGAACCTCCGCACACTCGCCAAGCTGGGGCCGTTACCGGCGTGATGTATCAGCACGAACGCTCCGCTTCATACAGCCGACCGGAAATCCGGTTCAGCCTTTCCAACACCATCCCGACCTTGCTGCGATTCAAACGCCTAGCTTCGTCGACGACCTTGTCGTCAACGGGAAGTCTCAACGAGTGCGCTTCGAGCAACAAAGATTTTGGGCGGCACGCGGCGATCGAACGCGGACCTGTCGCCGGATCCGACTTGAAAGGGGCCGCCCGGAGGACGGCCCCCACCAATGTGGCGCTTTGGCCTTACTGCGCGCCGCCGCCGGAGGAGAGTTTCTCCATAACCTTGTCGAGGCTGAAGGAGGCTGCTTCCTGACGCGGCGGGTATTCCTCGAAGGTGGCGAGGAAGTTGGCCACGTAGGCCTGAGCCGGCACCAGCATGTAGGCACGGTCGAGCATCCAGTCGTAATAGGTGTTCGACGTGCGATAGCCACGCTCATAGGGATCGCGACGCAGGTTGAAGATCAGCGGCACACGGAGCGGCGTCAGAGGCTCCATCCAGGCGCGGAACGTGCCCCAAGCCTTCTGCTCGAGGAAGGTGATCTTCCAGTCGCCATACCGCAGCGCGGCAAGGTCGCCGTCATCGGTGAAGTAGAAGATCTCCCTGCGCGGGCTTTCTTCGGTCTCGCCGGTCAGCAGCGGCAGGATGTTGTAGCCGTCGAGGTGGATGGAGTGCCCCATCTGAACTGGTCCACCGTTATGTTTAGGAAACGGAGGACAGAGAATGGCGAACAA
>NZ_JBHTJT010000016.1:0-7308 GCF_042676185.1 Tropicimonas aquimaris
AATGACAGTTCGTAGCGCCCGCGAAAGCACCCGGCCGCGGTTGTACGCGGCAATCACGATGTCGGCTTTCGGCGGAATCTCAGCCTGGTGAGTGCCTGTCATTGCCAGTCTCCCGATCGCCGACGACAGAAGTGGGTCATGTTGGAGTAACCTTGCTCGCGATAGGGGACACAGCTGACTGGCGGCCGCGGACGATGAGACACGATCCATCGGATTTCAACAAGACGGCATAAGAGATCATCCACTGTTGGTGCGCGCTACAGGTCCGTGTCCCGCCGTCACCGCAGAATGTCGGGGGGCTGACGAACGGGAATAGGGCCCGCAGTGAAGCTCCAACACATCGGCCAGGTCTGCCCTGCAAACTTGGAGCGCCAGACGATGGAAATCCTTCCCATCGCTCCCGCCCCACTGGGCTGTTTCCAACGATGGACGAGGACTGACGATGGGATCGAAGCACTTGAAATGGGCACGCGTCCCCATGCCGACACACTCAAGAGCACCCTGCCCTGCCTCTTCCCAGAGATATCTGACGCATCCGGTTGATCGGCGAGGGCCGTGCGGGTACAAAACTAGTATTACTTGGGCAAGCTCGCGCGCCGCCCCTGCAGAGCGTCATTCCGATCTCTGGCAGCCCAATGGCTCTCGATTGGCCCAACGCCTTGAGCGTGGCACTTCCCGCGCATTGCTGGCGCAAGCGACGAAAGCGGCTACGGTGAAACGCCAGAAAGGAACGGGATGCGGATAGCCATCGTCGTGCAACCGCTCGACAGCGTCGCCTTGCCGTTTTCACATGGCTCTTCGTTGGCCATTGTTGGATACAATCTTGCGCGCGAACTGGCTGAGTCAGGCCACAAGACCGTTCTGTACTGCGGAGGAAAGGAAGGCGATCGCGTTCAGAAAGAGGGGAATCTCAAGGTCGTCACGATCCGCGTGCCCTTGAAGAATGCATTCAAGCTTGCCGATCGAGTGACCGGCATCTTCGATGTCTCGCCTCCGCTGATGACGCGGCAGAGTTACTTTTCCGGCTACTTCAAGGAGGTCGCGCACGCTCTCGAAGGCGAGGACTTCGATATCGTCCATGTCTTCACGTACTTTCAGTTCATGCCGATGCTGCGCGATGCAGCGCCCAACGCGGCGCTGTTGCTCCACATGCATGGTGAGACGGCCTCCATGGCGCCCGACAGCGTCCTCAATCCGGCTCTGCCAGCGATTGATCTCGCGATCGGCTGTTCACAGTTCCTCGTGGATCGTCTGGTCCAGAAGGCACCCTCCCTTTCGTCCCGGAACGCGGTCCTGTGGAACGGCGTGGATCACGTTGTCCAGGACCAAGCGCCAGAAACTGATGCGCCGCGATCTGGCCCCCAACGGCTGCTCTTTGTCGGCAGGCTCTCCCCCGAAAAGGGCATACATGTGCTTCTTGACGCGTTCAACGAGGTGGCGCGCCGGCGCGACGATATCGAACTCGATCTGGTTGGTGGCGCCGGGCTTCTGCCCTACTCCTTTCACGTCGGCGTGTCGGATGACCCACTCGATGCCACGCTTCGCGGGTTCTACGGGGAGACACTGCGCGGCAAGCTCTACCGGCAGATTCTTGCCAACCAGACGGCGTTTCTCAAGGACATGAAAGCGAGGGTCGACCCCGATGCGGTCGAGCGGGTGAACTTCAAGGGTGCACTGCCGCATGACACCATTCATGATCTCTATTCTGCGTCCACGATCGTCGTCTTTCCGTCGGTATGGAACGAGCCGTTCGGAATGCCTGTTGCCGAGGCGATGGCCGCTGGCGTTCCGGTCATCGCGACCGAAAGCGGCGGCATCCCTGAAATTGTCGATTATGGCAGAGCTGGCATTCTCGTGCCTCGGGGGGACGCGGCCAGCCTCACACAGGCAATCGACGATCTCCTGGACGCGCCCGAGCAACGCCGACACCTCTCGATCGAAGGTCGCGCGCGCATGCGTGGAGACTTCACCTGGCCTGTACTTACCCGAAAGCTCGAAGCAATCTACGAGCGGGCGATAGAGCTACGCCACAATGGCTGATGACCGGCATAGGATCTCGACCGACATCATCAGTTGCGCCAGGCCCGGCCCGTTCGTTATCGTCGGGCGTCCGCATTCTGGCACACGCGCCGTTGCCAATGCGTTACTCGAGGCCGGGGTGTTCAACGGTGCCGAGATCGCGGACGGTTTTCTCGACAGCGAGATCTGGTTTGCACGCTTCGTACTGCCGATCCTGAGCGATCCTGCCATGCCGGCGCTTCTCGACCAGCCGGACGCGGCGAAGAAACTCATCGATGTGCGATTGCACGACACGTTGTCCTACTTCTTCAAGGGCCACGACCCGGCCGACGCTCGCCCGTGGGGCTGGAAACTGAGCGAGTCGCTCTTCTTAATGCGCGAACTCACCGAGCGCTTCCCGGACTCGCGCTTTGTCCATGTCATCCGCGACGGGCGCGACGTGATGCTGTCCGACGGGGGCTATTTCCAGCTGACGATGCCGCCGCCATCAGCGCGCGCCCCCAAACGCCTCGCGAGGAAACTCTGGACACTCGCCACGAACCCGCATCAACGGTTCTTGCGCAAGTTCGACTATCGACGGTTTTGCGAGATGGTGACCTTCGGAGATCATGGAATGTCGTCGTGGAAGGACATTGATCTCGCGGACCCGCAAGCCATTGTACGTCATCGATTTCGCCTCCAAATGCAATCGTGGATCCATTGCGTTTCGAGCGCACGCAGGATTGGCCGCGACCTCGGGCCGACGAAATACTTTGAGGTGCGTTATGAGGATTTCTGCCAGGAGCCGCGCGCCCACGCTCGTGCCATGTTCGAGTTCCTGGAGATCACTCCTACCGAAACACTGCTGACCAACATCGAGAAGACAATATCGCGCGCACGGATCGGAAAGTGGCGTCGATTTGTTCCTGACGGCATCGACGAACAGCAGGACTTCGAGAATGCTCTCGCCCACGGCGGACGGCTGCTGGATGAACTCGGCTACAACGACTGACCGGACCTGCCGCAGGGCGCTTCACCTCCTGAGCCCGCGCCCGAGGCTTCCTGGAGTACCGGGCTTCCGCCGGTGCCATGGAAGTATTGGCGGCCAGATCGCCGGGGACTCGTTGCCCAAGGTGATTTCGGCCGGATGCCGCCTCCCGCTCGAGTGCCGAGATTTCGGGCCGGCTCCCCCCGCGATTTGAACAATTGGCCAAAGCATGTCCGTTAGCTGCTCACGATCCGGTCGAACACGCCCTGGCACGTTCTAGCGGCGGCCTGCCAGTTCATCGTCCCGAGCACCTTGTCGCGCGCATTGGCGCCAAGTCGTTCGGCATTCTCCGGGTCGTTCACGAGGCGCAGAATGTATTGGGCAAACGCTTCGGTGTCCCCGTTCTCTGCAACCAGGCCGTTGGCTTCGTGCTCAATCACCTTTGCAGATCCTCGATAGGCTACAACAGGCATCCCCGCTGCCATGTAGTTCAGCAGCTTCTGAGGAATTCCGTCGCAAACCGAACGCGGAAGCACGGCGATCGCTCCGCGGGCGAGGCGGTCGGGCAGATCTTGGAAGGTGTCGGGTTCCACGTCGATGGAGCCACGAATGCCAAGCGCTTCGGCCTGTCGCCCCAGGCTGTCGAAATCGCCGTTCGTGTAGACCTTGAGTCTCAGCTGAGGACAGGTCTCGCGCGCGATCGAGAACGAGGTAAGAAGATCGCCGAACCCTTGATACCGAGACAGGGTGCCTGTGTAGACGAGCGTGTTGGGTTCCACCTCATCGCGCAAGATGGGCGCAAATTCGTCGACCTCAACGCCATTCATGGCAACGGTGACCTTGTCCGGGTCGAAACCATGGCGCTCCACAAGCGCGGTCCGGATGTCTTCGGTGACGGTGACCACATGATCGGCCCGGGACGGCAATGCGCGGTCCAGGAACGCGCCAAATCGGCACGAGGCGGCTTTCATCGGGCCCGATTGGTACGTCGGCAACTCGCTGGCGAGCATCGTGTGGGCATCATAGACGATTGGGACCATACGTCGGCCGCGCGCTGCGAGGGCCACCAGCAAACCTTCGAAGTGATGGGCATAGATCAAATCCGGAGGGCGCGCCAGGAGACGGCGTTTCAGAAGCCTGACCATCGCCGGATCGTAGCGCATCAGCTTTGCGACCGTCGGCCCCGGCGCAATCGTGCCGGGTTTCAGTTCTCCGAACACCCGGTGGATCGGAAACGCCATCGGATACTCGTCCTGGCCGATGTGGTATGTCACCAGCTCCACATCGTTGCCCAGGTCCTGGAACGCTTCCGTCAGCCGTTCGACCCGGATCGGCGTTCCTCTGCGCGCTGGAAAGGGACACGCTGCGACGACGGTTATTCTGAAACAGCGGTCCGCCATGGGCTCCTCCGAAGCAGCGATCCTTCAAGCCCGGTCAACTTGCTCACCGCTTCGTAAAATGACCGGGTGCAGCTCCGAAAAGCCGAACCTTCGCATTTTCAGCGAACGTGGAAAACCCGGGGATGACATTGGAAACTCCATCCACGGCCACCCGCAGCGAGTTCCAGTTGACGAACCACCACTGCTTCAGCACCCGGTTGCATCGGCTGCGTTCATCGGCCGTGAGCGATTCCTCCTGAGCCACGATTGCCTGATACTTGCGGTAGAGGATCAGAGACGGCACCTCGAACCGGCGTCCCTGGTCGCCGTCGTGCCAGGTCTGCCTGGCCTGCACGGAGATATTCTGTCGCGTGTAGCGGTTGGGATGTTCGCGCATCTCCACCAGCGGCTCCGGAATATGGGCGAAACCTCCCCGTAGCGCCATCTGGGCGAGAAAGGCCCGGTCTGCGCCGTGGAATGTCCCGTGCAGCAGCGAGTTCTCCATCGCGTCTCGCCGGACAAGGCCGAAGAAATCGACGCAGGAATGGGATCTCAGCACGATAGCGGCGAAACGGTCCGACGGGCGGGCGTGATCGGCCACGGCCAAGATGCCGTCGTACTGATCGAAGACAGCCCCCTCCGCATCGATGTAATCCACTCGGCTGTTGCACAAGACCACCTCGGAGCGATCGTCCAGCACCGACATCGTCCGCTCCAGATATTCCGGCTTCATCCGGTCATCATGCGCGAGCCACTTGAAGTATCTGCCGTGGCCTTCAGCCCAGACGCGATTGTAGTTCCTTGCGGCGCCAATGTTCGTCTCATTCCGGAGATAGGTGACCCGCTTATCGGAAGCCGCCAGATCCTTGACGATCTCGGCCGTTCTGTCGGTTGAGGCGTTGTCACACACCAGTACCTCGAGGTCGTCGAAGGTCTGGCGCAACGCAGAGCTTATCGCCTCCTCGAGATAGTTTTCTCCATTGTAGACCGGAATCCCGATCGTAGCTGCCGGAGACGCATTCCGCGTCATCTTCAACCCGGCAGGATACTCGTGAAAACTGTTCATCTTCATTCTACCTCTGAGATTAGGCACTCCCCCCAAGCGAAGTGTCGGGTCGCTCGCGCGATACCGACACTCTCCCCACACCCATACCAATTGGCTCCGATTCGGCTGCGTGATGCAACGCTTTCGGCGGTTTCGGTGCCATCTTCCCATGCAAGTGCGCTCCACCTAAACGCGCGTTCTGGCGAGCCTGGCCCGAAGCCAGCTTAGGGTCCTTCTGCCAGGCAACAGCCCAACGATAAGAGCTATGACGCAGTAGACGAGCCCCCCGAGCAGGAAGCCGAGCCACCATTGGCCAGTCAACTCGGAAAGCTCATACATCGCCCCTGCGCCGAGAACGCCGGCCAGGGCTGCGCCCGCGAGCTTTCGTGCGAGCGGCATCCTGATGCCGGCTCGATAGGCCATCACCGCGACACCGCACAGGATAAAGGCCTCGACCAGGGTTCTTGCGACCGCCGCACCCGCGCCGGAATGGATGGGGATAAGCAGCCAGAAGAGCCCAAAAGCAAAGATGGCGGCGGCGCCGTCGAGCAACAGCAGCTGCCGCTGCCGCTCGACCGCAGCCAGGGCAAAGCGAAAAACGCTGGTGATGGCCGAAAGGGCCATCGCCGGCCCGATCAGCACCATCGCGGCGCCGGCATCTACAAAGACGTTGCCGCCGATGAGAACCACAATGTCCTCCGCGAAGACCGTCGTCGTTATCACGACACCTGCACCGAACCAGAGCATCACCGACACGGCCTCTCCTACGTTCCGCGAGAGAAGCGCGAAGTCACGCCGTGAGGCAGCTTCCGTGAAGTTCGACATCAACAAACCCGAGAACCGAGGGGGCATGGATGTGACGATCTCGAAGACCTTGGTCGGGATCCCGTAAAGCCCAAGCGCGCGCGACGATTGCGTCAACGCCATCACCAGCATATCGCCGCGGAGAATGACGATCAGCAGGATTCGCGAGCCTGCGAAGGGCAGCCCCTCGATCACGAGGTTGCGCCAGATGGCAGGATCGGCCACCAGCCGGAAAGGTTCCAGCAGCGCCGCCCATCGCCATGCGATTGCCAGTGTCAATGCCGCCGACCCGACCAGGGCCGCCAGCATTGCCAAGGCGCCCCCGTCGAGCGCAACCGCCAGCACTGTCAGGGCAATGAGCGCCGCGCTGCCGGCCATTTCCGCCATCACCTGCCGGTCCTGTCGCAGATGCCGCTGGAACACCGCGATCAGCAACTCGCTCGCCTGGTAGACCGTGAAGTAGAGAGCGCCGACGAACATTCCCGTCCGCACAACCGGATCGTCCAGCAGAAAGAGGCCCGCGACAGCGGCCAGGAAGAGCGCGGCGCCTGTTGCCACCAGCCGGAGGGCCATCGCGGCACCGAAGTAACGGGCATGGGAGCCGGGCTTTCCGAGTTCCCGCAAGAGGGTCATGTAGAGCCCGAGATCCACAAGCACGGAGCCGAAAATTACGTAGTTCAGGACTTCACGGTATCGGCCATAATCCTCGGGACCGAGATGGCGCGTGGTCAGAACGGTGACGGCGATGCCGGCGATGACCGCGACGACCTTGCCGGCAACCACCATGGCCATGTTCTTGGCAACAGACGGATTCAGCACGGAAGGCGCTGGTTCTGCCTTGGCTCCGGGAGCCGGGGTCTCCGTCATGCCAGTCGTCGCCATTCCTTCTCCTCTCGGAAGCGCGCCGCTAGACCGCGACAATCTCCGGCGAGAGCCCGATATCGGCAAGGCTACGCGCGATTTCATCGAGATACACGGGATTCATGACAATGACCGTATCCGGCGGCGTGGCCGCCAGCGCTTGCGGTGCCATCACCTGGATGCCAGTGCCAGGCAGAAAACGGTTCTGCTTGTAGGGATTGATGTCGATCACT